>NZ_JBARMY010000492.1:0-2898 GCF_049802695.1 Mycobacterium sp. | reverse complement strand
CGTTCGACCACCGTGACCTCGCGGCCGCGCCCGGCCAGATGCAGCGCCGCCGCCAAGCCCGCCAGGCCCGCGCCGACGACAACCACATGATCGGTGCTTCCAGGTACGGTGCGCATCACGCGCACGCTACCGGGGTCGTGGGCTTCATTGTGCGCGCTCCGTGCAAACGGTGGCCATGTTGGCCAACGCGGATCGCACCGATTCATCGATTGGCATGTCGCTCAGCTCATTTCGCGCCGATGCTACGCGGTCGGTGATCATCTTCTCGATCCACTCTACGGCGCCGGTCTCGACGATGAGCGCGCGCCAGCGTTGCACCGCATGGTCGTCGAGCTCGTCGCTGTTCATCAGTTCCGCGAGCTGGCGGCGGGTCGGGGCATCGGCCAACTGGTGTGCGGCCATCACCAGGCTGGTCGGCTTGTGTTCGATCAGGTCGCCGCCGCTGGGCTTGCCGGTGGTCGACGTCGACCCGAATACGCCGAGCACATCGTCGCGCAGCTGGAAGGCTTCTCCCACCGCCGTGCCGTAGCGGCCGAGCTTGGACAGTGTGCGGTCGTCGCAGCCGGCCATCGCCGCGCCGATCTCCAATGGCCGGCGCACCGTGTAGTTGCCGGATTTGCGGCGGGCCACGTCAAGCACCGCCTCCAGCGGAGGGAGCTGACGGACATCACCGGCCAGATCGGCGAACTGGCCCACCGCCAGCTCGGTGCGCATGGCGTCATATCGCGGCCAGACATCGCGGAGCGCCCGGCGATCGACGCCGCTTTCGCGCAGCATCTGCTCAGCCCAGATCAAACAGAGATCTCCCAGTAGCACGGCCGCTGATTCGCCGAATTTGCCCGCCGAGCCGGAGAGCCCCCGGTCGCGGTGCCAACGCGCGAATTGAATGTGTGCTGCGGGACGTCCGCGTCGAGATGCCGAACCGTCCATGACGTCGTCTTGCAACAGGGCGAAGGCGTGCAGCAACTCCAGGCTGGCGGCCGCGCCGAGGGCCGCATCGCTGGGCATTGCGCCGCCCAGCCAACCCAGGTACATGAAGATAGAGCGCAGGCATTTGCCGCCGGACGCGAAATTCATCAGGATGTCGCCGGCGACGTCGACGCCGGCTCCATCCAATTCCGCTGCGCACCGCTCGGCGACGAATTCCTCGACCCGCCGGAGCACCGCGCGCCGCACATCGGAGCGCCAGGCGTCGAAGTGGTCGGGATCAGCCCAGGACCCGCTGGTCAGCGCTTCGTGCTTGGCAACCGGCACCAACGACAATGCCCGCGATTCGCCCACCGACGCCCCTCTCACAAGCTCTGGTGCTCGCCGGCTAGAACGGCTCAACGTCTGCCGTCATACCCGTTGACACCCGCGGCAAACGCCCGGCGGAAGCACCCAACTCCGTTCACTACTTTAAAGGTTAACTTTCTTAAACTCTAGCCGCAGGTCAGTGGGACCTGTCACGCACCCGCGGTCATCGGCTAACGACGTCACTGCGCTCAGCGCCCCGGCATCAGGACTGCGAAGGAGGGGGCGTCACCGCGGTGGCCGCCAGCCCTTCCAGCCAGCGTTGGTGCTGGCGGTGCATCCGGTGTGGTATCAGCACTTTGCCCAACCGGGCGAGCCAGCCGTGCTGCGTCTCCTCGGTCAGGATGTGACAACCTCCGTCCGGGGTAGGGGTGAGCAGCCAGGCGTGGTATGCCTCGATGCCTCGTCCCTCGGCCAACCAGGCGATCCGCTGCACCGGCTCGAATTCCGTCACCCGGGTGCGCAGCCGCACCCCGAATGTCTTCCATCGAAAAGTGGTGCCCTCGCCCAATGCCTCGGCTCCTCCGTCGAGGACGACGTCGCCGGAGTTCGAGTAGTAGCTCGGCCAGAGCGGGGCCCTGATCAGCCATTCCCAAACGGCTTCCACCGAGGCGGTCACCGAGAGTTCGTTGCTGACGAAAATCGGTGCTCGCCGTGGATTGAACCGTTGGGGCCAGCGAATCTGCGGACTGTCCACATTGCTTTGTATAACTCTTCTCCGGCACCCGTTCTCCGATATCCGGCATATCGTGAGCCGATGACCGCCTCTCAGCGGGAGCGCCGCGCGCTGGTCGAAACCTTCCGCGCGGTGGGACCCGACGCACCCACCCTCTGCGGTAGCTGGACCACCCGCGATCTGGCGGCGCACCTGGTGATACGGGAACGACGTCTCGACGCAACACCCGGGATCTTGATCCCGGCGCTGGCCGGATACACCGCCAAGGTGCAAGGTCAGCTCACGCGATCCAAGGGCTGGAACGAGCTGGTCGACCTGGTGGCGGCCGGGCCGCCGCTTTACTCGCCGTTCAAGGTGCTGGACTCGGCGGCCAGTGTCGGCGAGATGTTCATCCATCACGAGGACGTGCGCCGGGCGGTCGAAGGTTGGCAGCCGCGGGCGCTCGATGACTCGATCGTCACGGCGCTTCGCCGGCCGCTCAGCTTGATGAGCCGGCTGACGCTCAGCAAAGCGCCGGCGAAAGTGGTGCTGCGAACGCCCGCGGGTGAGCAGATCGCCGCTGTGGGCCGCGGTCAGACGGTCACCGTGACCGGCGAACCGCCGGAGTTGTTGTTGTTCATCGCGGGCCGCGACGCCGCGCGGGTCGATTTCGGTGCCGAGCCCGGGACTGTCGCGGCGGTGCGTGCAGCGCGGCGAAGCCTGTAGTCACCGGCTGAGGCGCCGACCGACTCAGATCCGGGTGCGGCCCAGGACGTGGCGCAGGGCGTGCTCGAGGTCGGGGTGGCGGAACCGGTGACCAGCCTGCTGCAGGCGAGCGGGAACGACGTTCTGGTTCGCGCAGGCGAGTTCGCGGGCGCCCTGCTCGCCGAGCAGTAGCCGCGGTCCCAGCGGCGGCACCGGCAGCACCGCCGGCCGGTGCAGGACATGCG
>NZ_JBARMY010000491.1:0-14835 GCF_049802695.1 Mycobacterium sp. | reverse complement strand
GGCAAGGGCAGCGGCGGGTCACCGGCCGTGGGAACTTCCGACGAGTCGACCGCAGCCGGCGTCGACACGCGGTACGGGCAGGCCGGCGGTGCCGCGTTGGGTTCGGCGACGGCGGCCGGCAGAACGGGTGCCGCGAGCAGGAAAGCTGCTGCTGCCAGGCAGGATACGGGGCGTCGGGCGGTCATCGTGTCTGCAGACTAGGCGACGGGCCGCAGGATCGCCGGGAGCCGCGCTGTGGCTGCTGGGACGGAAGTTGTTGAGTCAGGCCGGGCCCGATTCCTCGGTGAGCACGCTGCGCAGAATCGACTCGATGGTGTCGAATTCCTTCTGCCCGCTGATCAGGGGCGGCGCCAGCTGAATGACGGCGTCGCCGCGGTCGTCGGTGCGGCAGTACAGCCCGGCATCGAACAGCGATCTGGACACGTCGCGCAACAGCCGGGCCTTCTCCGCACCGCTGAACGCCTGCTTGGTCGCCTTGTCCTTGACCAGTTCGACACCGAAAAAATATCCCTCGCCGCGGACGTCACCGACGATCGACAGGTCGGACAGCTTCTCCAGCGTGCCACGCAGTTCAGGCGAATGTCGCTTGACGTGGTCGTTGATGCCTTCGCGCTCGAAGATGTCGAGATTGGCCAGGGCGACCGCCGTCGACACCGGATGGCCGCCGAAGGTGTAGCCGTGCGCGAACAACGTCTTACCGTCGTTGAACGGCTCGAACACCTTCTCGCCGGCGATCATCGCGCCCAACGGCGAGTAGCCGGACGTTAGCCCCTTGGCGCAGGTGATCATGTCGGGCAGATAGCCGAAATCGTCGCAGGCGAACATCGAGCCGATCCGGCCGAACGCGCAGATCACCTCGTCGGAGACCAGCAGCACGTCGTACTCGTCGCAGATCTCGCGGACCCGATCGAAATAGCCGGGCGGCGGCGGGATGCTGCCACCGGCGTTCTGCACCGGCTCCAGGAACACCGCGGCGACGGTGTCGGGTCCTTCGAATTCGATGGCCTCGGCGACGCGGTCGGCGGCCCACCGCCCGAAGGCCTTGATGTCGGTGTCGAACGGTTCGGGCGCCCGGTAGAAGTTGGTGTTCGGCACCCGGAACCCGCCCGGGGTCACCGGCTCGAACGGCGCCTTGTATAACGGCAGCCCGGTGATCGCCAGTGCGCCCTGCGTGGTGCCGTGGTAGGCGACCGCCCGGGAGATCACTTTGTGCTTACCGGGTTTGCCGATGAGCTTGAAGTACTGCTTGGCCACTTTCCATGCCGTTTCGACGGCCTCGGTGCCGCCGCTGGTGAAAAACACCCGGTTCAGGTCACCCGGGGCATAGTGCGCCAGACGCTCGGCGAGTTCGAGGGCGGTGGGGGTGGCATATCCCCAGAGCGGGAAGAAGCCCAACGTGGCCGCCTGCTTCGCCGCGGCCTCGGCGAGTTCGGTACGTCCGTGACCCACTTGCACGACGAAAAGCCCGGACAGGGCGTCGAGGTAACTCTTGCCGCGGTCGTCGTAGATGGTGACGCCGTCACCGCGAGTGATCACCGGTGGCGTGAAGTCTGGGCCGTGCCGGGTGAAATGGCACCACAGGTTCTCGCTCATATTGCCCGCGAGCGTAACGCCACCGCGCTGCTCGGTTCGTAAAGTGACCGTGGCGCTACGCTCGGGCCTATGACTGGGTCGGGGCTTAAGACCCAACAGGTCGGCGAATTCGAATTCCTACGGCCGCATCTCATGGCGGTCGCCTACCGGCTGACCGGAACTGTGGCCGATGCCGAGGACATCGTCCAGGAAGCTTGGCTGCGCTGGAACGCGCAGGATACGACGATCGTGGACTTGCGGGCCTGGCTGACAACAGTGGTGAGCCGGCTCGGTCTGGACCGCTTGCGGTCGGCGGCATACCGGCGGGAAACCTACACCGGCAATTGGCTGCCCGAACCGGTGGTCACCGGGTTGGACGCTGATGATCCCCTGTCTGCCGTGGTGGCAGGAGATGATGCCCGGTTCGCCGCCATGGTGGTGCTGGAGCGCCTGCGCCCCGATCAGCGCGTGGCGTTCGTACTGCACGACGGTTTCGCCGTGCCGTTCGCTGAAGTGGCCGAGGTGCTGGGAACCACCGAGGCCGCAGCCCGGCAGCTGGCGTCGCGGGCCCGCAAGGCCTTGGGGAGGAAAGCCGCCGAGCCGCCGCCGAAACCCGACCCGTCCCATAACGAGGTGGTCGGCCAGCTTTTGGCCGCCATGGCCGCCGGTGACCTTGATGCGGTGGTGGCGCTGTTGCATCCCGACGTGATCTTCACCGGCGATTCAAATGGTAGAGCGCCGACGGCGGTTCAGGTTATTCACGGGCCGGACAAGGTGGTCCGGTTCATGGTCGGCCTGGCCCGCCGCTACGGCCCCGCGTTTTATTCGGCGTATCAGCTGGGGCTGGTCAACGGTGAAGTTGGCCTTTATACGGCGGGCAGCCCCGCAGGCGACGAGTGTCGGGAGATGGCGCCGCGGATCACCGCCATCACGGTGCGAGATGGAAAGGTCTGTGCGCTGTGGGATATCGCGAACCCCGACAAGTTCACCGGTTCTCCGCTGCGTGACTTGGTTCGTTAGCCCACGGAATGCGGCACGCATCACCGGCATTGAAGCCCTGCTCGGTGATTCCCAGCGCGGTATTCATCCGCGCCCGCATGTTCTCTACCCCGATCTGGTACGTCAGCTCGATCACTCCGGCATCGCCGAACCTGGCTCTTAGGTGGGCGACTTGCTCGTCGGTGACGGTGTGTGGGTCGGTGGTGATCGCGTCGGCGTAGGCGATGGCGGCCCGTTCGTCGTCGGTGAAAAGCGCTGAAGTGGCGTGGCTGTCGATGTTCTTGAGCCGGTCGACGTCGAGGCCGTCCAACCGCTGCAGCATTGACCCGAAGTCGACGCACCACGAGCAACCGATCGTGCGCGCGGTCCACAATACCGCCAGCTCACGGACGCTGACGGGCAGAGTCCGCGACGCCCGTTGCAGCATCGCTTCGTGCACGGCGTTGGCAACCAGCAGCCGCGGGTGATGCGCAGCGACGGCGAACGGCTCAGGGACTTCGCCAAAGCGCCGCTTGGCGACCCGGTACAGCAAGCGGGCCAGCAGTCCGGCGCGTTTCGGGGGCAGGGGTTCGATGCGGGTTGTCTGTGTCATAGACGTCAGACGGGGCAGGCCGTCCACATGTGACAGGCGTAGGGCGGCGAGCCTGACGCTGGCGTCATGCTCCGCTCGGCCCAACCGCTTAGTGCGAGAAGATCAGCGCGCGTTTCACTTCCTGAATCGCCTTGGTCACCTCGATGCCGCGCGGGCAGCATTCGGTGCAGTTGAATGTGGTTCGGCAGCGCCACACCCCGTTGGCCTCGTTGAGGATTTCCAGACGTTCGGCGGCGGCTTCGTCGCGGCTGTCGAAGATGAAGCGGTGCGCGTTGACGATCGCGGCCGGTCCGAAGTAGCTGCCCTCGTGCCAGAACACCGGGCAGCTGGTGGTGCAGGCGGCGCACAGAATGCACTTGGTGGTGTCGTCGAAGCGGGCGCGGTCGGCCTCGCTTTGAATGCGTTCCCGCGGCGGCGGCTCGCTGTCGTTGACCAGATACGGCTTCACCGCGCGATAGGCGTCGAAGAACGGCTCCATGTCGACGACGAGATCCTTCTCCACCGGCAGCCCGCGGATCGGTTCGACCGTGATGGTCGGCTGCTTGCCCTTCTTGGGCGGCAGCAGCTCCCGCATCAGCACTTTGCACGCGAGCCGGTTCACTCCGTTGATCCGCACCGCGTCTGACCCGCACACCCCGTGCGCACACGAGCGCCGGAACGTCAACGTGCCGTCTAGGTAGTCCTTGATGTACATCAGCAGGTTGAGCAGCCGATCGGTCGGCAGGCAGGGCACCCGGAAGCTTTGCCAGCCATTCGAATCGGCGTACTGCTCAGGGTGTTCCGGATTGAACCGCGCGATCTTGAGGACGACCAGCATGGAACCCTCCGGCACCGGCGGCTCCGAAAGCTGGTTCGGTTCACTCATCAGTACTTCCGTTCCTGCGGTTCGTAGCGGGTTTGCACGACCGGCTTGGATTCCAGCCGAATGTCGGACAGCAGGCCGCTGCCCTGCTTGTAAGCCATCGTGTGGCGCAGGTAGTTGGAGTCGTCGCGGTTCGGGTAGTCCTCCCGGGCATGCCCGCCGCGGGTCTCTTTGCGATTCAGCGCGCCGACGACGGTGACCTCGGCCAGCTCGAGGAGAAAGCCCAGCTCGATCGCCTCCAGGAGTTCGCTGTTGAATCGTTTACCCTTGTCCTGCAGTCTAATTCGGGCGTAGCGCTCCTTGAGTCCGTGGATGTCGTTGAGCGCCTGTTTGAGTGTTTCCTCGGTGCGGAACACCGCGGCGTTTCGGTCCATCGACCGCTGCAGCGCCGTCCGGATGTCGGCGACGCGTTGATTGCCGTGTTCGGCGAGGACATCGCTCACCCAGCCGATCACCATCGCCGCCGGTTCCGGCGGCAGGTCGACGAAGTCGTGCTCTTGCGCGTAATCGGCTGCGGCGTCACCGGCGCGTCGACCGAACACATTGATGTCGAGTAGTGAGTTGGTGCCCAGCCGGTTGGCGCCGTGCACCGACACGCAGGCGCATTCGCCGGCCGCGTAGAGCCCCGGCACGGTGGCGGTGTTGTCGCGCAACACCTGCCCGGTCACCGTCGTCGGGATACCGCCCATCACGTAGTGGCAGGTCGGGTAAACCGGCACCAGCTCTTTGGCCGGATCCACCCCGAGATAGGTGCGGGCGAATTCGGTGATGTCGGGCAGCTTGTTCTCCAGCACGTCCGCGCTCAGGTGACGGACGTCGATGTGGACGTAATCCTTGTCCGGTCCTGCCCCGCGGCCTTCGAGCACTTCGCGCACCATGGATCTGGAGATGATGTCGCGGGGCGCCAGGTCGACGATCGACGGCGCGTAGCGCTCCATAAAACGCTCGCCGTCGCCGTTGAGCAGCCGACCGCCTTCGCCGCGCACCGCCTCGGAGATCAAGATGCCGAGCCCGGCCAGCCCGGTTGGGTGAAACTGGTGAAACTCCATGTCCTCCAAGGGAAGTCCTTTGCGAAACACGATCCCGATGCCGTCACCGGTCAAGGTGTGCGCGTTGGAGGTGGTCTTGTAGATGCGGCCCGAGCCGCCGGTCGCGATAACCACGGACTTGGTGTGGAACACGTGGACGTCACCGGTGGCCAGTTCGTAGGCGACGACTCCGGTGGCCACCGGACCGTCGCCGGTCTGCGTGAGCACCAGGTCCAGCACGTAGAACTCGTTGAAGAACTGCACGTCGTGCTTGACGCAGTTCTGGTACAGCGTCTGCAGGATCAGGTGGCCGGTCCGGTCGGCCGCATAACACGACCGTCGTACCGGGGCTTTGCCGTGGTCGCGGGTGTGCCCGCCGAAGCGGCGCTGGTCGATGCGGCCCTCGGCGGTCCGGTTGAACGGCATGCCCATCTTCTCCAGGTCGAGCACCGCGTCGACGGCCTCCCGGCACATGATGTCCACGGCGTCCTGGTCGGCCAGATAGTCGCTGCCCTTGACGGTGTCGAAGGCGTGCCATTCCCAGGTGTCTTCTTCGACATTGGCCAACGCCGCACACATCCCGCCCTGCGCCGCGCCGGTGTGGCTGCGGGTGGGGTACAGCTTGGTCAGCACCGCCGTGGGCACCCGCGGGGCGGCTTCGACGGCGGCCCGCAACCCGGCACCGCCGGCGCCGACGATCACCACGTCATGCCGGTGCTGGCGGACGGCGCTCATGACGGAATGTTCGGATCGAACGTCAACAGCACGTAGCTGCCCAGCACGAGCGTGAACGTCATCGACAACGCCAGCAGGGCGTTGAGCACCAGCCGGGTGGAGTCCTTACGGCTGTAGTCATCGATGATCGTGCGCAGGCCGTTACCGCCGTGCAGCTGCGCCAGCCAGAGCAACAACAGGTCCCAGAGTTGCCAGAACGGCGAATGCCAGCGCTGCGCCACGTAGTTGAAGTCGACCCGGTACACGCCGTCGTCCCACATCAACATCACGAACAGGTGGCCCAGCGCCAGAACCACCAGCACGACGCCGGAAAACCGCATGAACAGCCACGCGTACTTCTCGAAGTTCGGGATGCCGGCGCGTCGGCGCGGCGCCCGCGGATCGTCCAACTCGGCGGGCATGCTCATCCGAAGCGTCCGGCTCATCCGAATCGTCCAAAGAGGTGCAGGCCCACTACCACCGTCGCGGGGAACATGATCAGCAGCCAGGCGATACCGATCACCCACAGCATCAGGCGCTGGTAGCGGGTGCCCTTCCACCAGAAGTCGATCAAGATGATTCGGATGCCGTTCAACGCGTGATAGAGCACCGCGGCGACGAGCGCCAGTTCCATCAGCCCCACGATCGGGGTCTTGTAGGTGCCGATGACCTCGTCGTAGGCCTGCGGGCTGATCCGGACCAGCGCGGTGTCGAGCACATGGACGAAAAGGAAGAAGAAGATCGTCGCGCCGGTGATGCGATGCAGCACCCATGACCACATACCGGGGTCGCCGCGGTACAGGCTCCGGCGCGACGGTCGTGCGGGCTCGGTGTCGTCCGGCGGCGGGGGAGTGGGTGGATTCGCAGATGTCGTCGTTGTCATCAGCGCCCTCCAGCTTCGCTTCAGCCAATCTAGCCAAAAGTGGTGTGGTCACCGAACCGCCGGCCAGTCGCCGGTTGCTGCTGCGGCGGCGCTTTATGGTGGCGATGGCAGTTGACCGACTCGAACAAGAGCTACCCAATGCATCTCACCCATAACTGGTACCGCCGCCGTGACCCGCGCGATTGACTGGGAAGCGCTGCGCGACAACGCGATCGACGCGGCGCAACGCGCATATGCACCGTATTCGCGGCTGCGGGTTGGCGCAGCGGCGCTGGTCGACGATTCCCGCGTGGTCACCGGCTGCAATGTGGAGAATGTCTCATATGGCCTGGGTCTCTGCGCCGAGTGCGCCGTGGTGTGCGCGCTGCACTCGACCGGTGGCGGCCGGCTTATCGCGCTGGTGTGCACCGACGCCGCGGGTTCGCTGCTGATGCCGTGCGGGCGCTGCCGCCAGGTGTTGTGGGAACACGGCGGCCCCGACCTGCTGATCGACCACCCGGCCGGCCCACGTCGGCTGGGTGAATTGTTGCCCGACGCATTCGGCCCCGACGACCTTCCCCGGCAATCTCAATGAACGACTTCGCCTTCGATGCGCCGACCGTGATCAGGACCAAGCGCGACGGTGGTCGGCTGTCCGATCCGGCGATCGACTGGGTCATCGATGCCTACACCGATGGTCGGGTCGCCGAGGAACAGATGTCGGCGTTGTTGATGGCGATCTTCCTTCGCGGGATGGATTACCAGGAGACCTCGCGATGGACGTCGGCGATGGCGGCCTCTGGTGAGCGGATGAACTTCACCGGCCTGCGTCGCGGCGGTAAATCGTTGCCGACGGTCGACAAGCACTCCACCGGCGGAGTCGGCGACAAAATCACGCTGCCGCTGGTCGCCGTCGTCGCCGCGTGTGGTGCTGCGGCGCCGCAGGCGTCCGGCAGGGGGCTCGGCCACACCGGCGGCACGCTGGACAAACTCGAGTCGATCGCCGGTTTCACCGCGGATCTGACCGGCAGCCGGGTGTGCGAGCAGGTTCGGGACGTCGGCGCCGCGATTTTCGCTGCCGGCCGGTTGGCGCCCGCCGACGCCAAGCTGTACGCGCTGCGTGACATCACCGCCACCGTGGAGTCGCTGCCGCTGATCGCCAGCTCGGTGATGAGCAAGAAGCTGGCCGAGGGCGCCGGCGCGTTGGTGCTCGACGTGAAGACTGGTTCCGGCGCGCTGGTGAAGTCGGTGGCACGCAGCTACGAGCTGGCCGAGACCATGGTGGCGCTCGGCGCGGCACACGGCTTACCCACCTGTGCGCTGGTCACCGACATGAACGCTCCGCTGGGCGCGACGGTCGGCAACGCGGTGGAGGTCGCCGAAGCGCTGGACGTGCTGGCCGGCGGCGGGCCTACCGACGTGGTGCACCTGACGCTCATGCTGGCCGCCGAGATGCTGGCGCTGGCCAGGCTTAGCGAATGTGACCCTGCGCAGACGCTGCAGGACGGCAGCGCAATGGATCGGTTTCGGGCGCTGGTGGCCGCGCAAGGCGGTGACTTGTCGGTGCCGCTTCCGATCGGCAAGTGCTCCGAAACCGTCACCGCCAGTCGGAGCGGCACAATGGGTGACATCGACGCGATGGCAGTGGGGCTGACGGCATGGCGGCTCGGCGCGGGCAGGTCCCGTCCAGGTGAATCGGTGCAGGCCGGTGCCGGCGTCCGGATTCACCGCCGACCCGGGGAGCCGGTAGCCGCCGGCGAGACGCTGTTCACCCTCTACACCGACACCCCGGAACGCTTCGGCGCCGCCGTCGCGGAGCTGGCCGGCGGCTGGAGCGTCGGGGATGCACCGCCGCCGCAGCGACCATTGATCATCGAGCGGATCATTTGATGACGACACCGCTGACGTTGGAGACGATCGGACGGGCACCGAAGGCGTTGTTGCACGATCACCTCGACGGCGGGCTGCGGCCCGCCACCGTTGTGGAGATCGCCGGTCGGATTGGCTACGACGGCCTGCCGGCCACCGACGTCGACGAATTGACGAAGTGGTTCCACACCGCCTCGACCAGTGGCTCACTCGAGCGGTACCTGGAGCCGTTCTCGCACACCGTGGCGGTGATGCAAACTCCGGAGGCGCTGCACCGAGTCGCCTCCGAGTGCGTGGAGGACTTGGCTGCCGATTCAGTGGTTTATGCCGAAGTGCGGTTTGCTCCCGAGCTGCACATCAACCGCGGACTGTCATTCGACGAGGTCACCGACGCCGTCCTGGCCGGGTTCACCGACGGCGAGAAGTCCGCCGCGGCCGAGGGTCACCCGATCACCGTGCGCTGCCTGGTGACGGCGATGCGGCACGCGGCGCTGTCCCGCGAGATCGCGGAGCTGGCGATCCGCTTCCGCGATAAGGGCGTCGTCGGATTCGACATCGCCGGCGCGGAGGCCGGATACCCGCCGACCCGTCACCTGGACGCTTTCGAATACATGCGAAACAACAATGCACGGTTCACGATCCACGCCGGCGAGGCCTTCGGGCTGCCGTCGATCCACGAGGCGATCGCGTTCTGTGGGGCGGACCGGCTGGGACACGGCGTACGGATCGTCGACGACATCGACTCGGCCGACGACGGCACCGTGCACCTGGGCCGGCTGGCATCGATACTGCGGGACAAGCGAGTCCCGTTGGAGATGTGCCCGACCTCCAATGTTCAGACCGGTGCTGTGGAGAGCATCGCCAAGCATCCGTTCGACCTGTTGGCGCGGGCCCGGTTCCGGGTGACGGTCAACACCGACAACCGGCTGATGAGCAATACCTCGATGAGCCGGGAGATGCTGCGGTTGGTCGAGGCCTTCGGGTACGGCTGGACCGACCTGGCCCGGTTCACCATCAATGCGATGAAGTCGGCGTTCAGTCCGTTCGACGAGCGGCTGGCGATCATCGACGAGGTAATCAAGCCGCGGTTCGCGGTGCTGATCGGTTAGCGGTGCCTGTCATCTGCAAGGACTTCGTTGGCCAACTCCCGCAAGACGCGGCGATCTTCGGCGAGTGCTGCGCGGCCGGCGGCAGTGGCTAGGTAGACGCGGCGGGTCCGGCCGTCGACGACTTCGTGGCGGGAGGTCAGCAGGCCGTCGGCTTCGAGTCGGTGCAGCGTCGGATACAGGGTGCCGGGGCTGACCTGATAGCCGTGGTTTCTCAGCTCCTCGGTCAACCATGCACCGTGAACCTCGTCTTCTGCTGCGTGATGCAGGATGTGCAGCCGAATCGCGGCGCGCTTGAATTCCCGCATGTGACCACCTACGCCAGTGAGTGGCAAAACCGATATCGGCTCGCGATTCTACGATGCGACGCTCATGAGCAGCGCAGCAATGTCATGAATCCGAAGTCCATGTGTAGCTGTTGGTGGCAGTGCAGCAGCGACAGGCCGCGTTGGTCGGCGAGGAAGTCGACGTCCATTCTCTGGTAGCCGCCCAGCATGGCGACGTCTTTGCGGAGGCCCGCCGTCGAGGTGCCGGCAACGTGCGTGATGTCGAAGGAGTGCCGGTGCAGGTGCATGGGGTGCAGGTCGTCGGTGGCGTTACGGAACCGCAGTCGGTACCGCTTGCCGTAGGCGAGGTGGATGACCGCTTGCGTGTCGTCCATCGCGAATGCTGCGCCGTTGATGGTCCACATGTTGAATCCGTTGCGGGCAGCGTTGCGTTTTTCGATGAGCAGGTCGATAACCTGATCGACTGCCGGCAGTCTCTGACTCGGTGTAGCGAAGAGGCGGTAATCCCACCGGAACGGTGGGGGCGCGGCCCAGCGCGGATTTCCGGTCCTGCCGGCGTATTCCACGACGACGCCCATTCCGGCTTGGCGATCATCGTCAGACAGATCGCCGAGAACCCAGACACCGGGGTTGGTCATCTCCACGGCGGCTGAGATTCGTTCGCCTGCACCCATCCACAACACCGGCACCACAACGGATTTCGCTACCGGGTTGCCGTCAAGCGCGACGACGGTAAAGGTGTGGCCGGGCAGGGCGAGGCTGCGATTCTCTGTCGCGCTGCCGTTGAGCACATGAAGCAGTACCCGATCCCCGGATTTCACCTGTATGGGTTCGCCGTGGCCGAGTGAGCGGCCATTGACGGTAAACGTGCCGTAGCCGATTTCAAACCCGTGCGGCATGCCCGTGGCCGCCGACGCAGCCATGACCTGCTCGCCTCTGTCCCTGAGTTCGGCGACCGGTTCGCCGGCCAGGAAGTCACTGGACATTTCTTCGCCGTGGTTGAGGCTGGGCTCAAATTCCTTGAGGGTGAGGAAAATTTCGTGGTCGTATGCTCCGGGCTCATGTTTCGGCTCGATGTAGACGGGACCGACCAGGCCGCTGTACTGACCGCCGGTCAGGTCCGCGCCCGCGGCGAGGTGGGTGTGATAGAAGCGGAACCCGGACGGGCCCGGCGAAAACACAATCTGGCGCATGCCGTGCGCGGGAATGAATGGAGTGCCTTCTTCTGCGGAGCCGTCGACGCCAGCCGGCAACCGTTGTCCGTGCCAGTGCAACTGTTCGGGGGTGTCGGTGTCGTTGTACACGTCGATCCGAGTTTTTCTGCCCTCGGTGAACCTCAGCAGTGGGCCCGGGAACTGGCCGTTGTAGGTCTTCGTGGTAATCATTTTGCCGGGCGCGACCTCCACATCGCCCCGGCCGATGCGCAGGGTGTAGTCAGGGTTGCCGGCGCTGTGCGAACAGGCCGCCAGCGTCGTTGCGGCGATACCTTCCGTCGTCAGCATCGCCAGGACGCCCAACTTGAGGACATCGCGCCGGCGGACAGCCGCCATGGTGATCTCAGGCGCCAACTCGAACTCCGATATCGTATTCCGATAACTTGGGCTGAGCCTACCCGCAACGGTCGCAAACGTCGGAGGTTGGTGATGGATGGGAAGCCGCTTTTCGGCTTCGTCGACGTCGTGGTCGAGCGCAACGGGACGCGGGCTTTGGACGGATTCACCGCCGCCGTCCCGGAGCAGGGAGTCACGGCTTTGTTCGGACCGTCCGGC
The DNA here is from genome assembly GCF_049802695.1 of Mycobacterium sp. Classification (GTDB taxonomy): domain Bacteria; phylum Actinomycetota; class Actinomycetes; order Mycobacteriales; family Mycobacteriaceae; genus Mycobacterium. Next base: position 3,175 of record NZ_JBARMY010000491.1, on the reverse strand, counting down.
TCAGGCAAGTCCACGCTGCTGCGATTGTGTAATCGGCTGGAAATGCCGACAAGCGGGCGGGTGCTGTTCCGCGGCACCGACATCACCGGCATCGACCCGCTGTGGTTGCGGCGTCAGGTCGGGATGTGTTTCCAGCGCCCGACGCCGTTCACGGGCACGGTGGCCGACAACCTCCGGGTTGCCGACCCCGAAGCGTCCGAGGCGCAGATGCGGGAGATGTTGACGCGGGTGGCGTTGACCGGGTCCTGGCTAAGTCGCGATGCGACGGCGCTGTCGGGTGGCGAGGCGCAGCGAATGTGCCTTGCCCGCACGCTGATGGCACAGCCGCGAGTTCTGCTCCTGGACGAGCCGACCTCTGCAGTTGATGCGGACGCCGCCCGGGTGATCGAAGCGGCGGTGCGCACACTGGCCGACGAGCGCGGCATTGCGGTCCTGTGGGTCAGCCACGACCACGCCCAAGTGGAGCGGCTCGCCGACCGGGTGTTCGGAATCAAGCACGGCCATTGCACGGGAATCCGACGCCGATGAACGGCGGGGTGAGCTGGGCAGGGCTGGCGACGTCGCTGGCACTGGTGGGCTTCGCGGCCGGGATGTCGGTGTGGCAGCGACTGGGTCTGCAACGTCAGATTGTGTGGTCAGCCACACGGGCGCTGGCCCAGTTGCTGCTGGTAGGAGGGGCGTTGACGCTGCTGTTCGTGCCGGGCCGTTCGCTGTGGTGGTCCTGCGCCTGGACCGCAGGGATGGTCTGCTACGCGGGGGACGTCGCCCGCCGTCGCGCACCGGAGGTGCCGAGGCTCGGGACGCTGACCGTCGGCGCGTTCGCCGCGGCGGCGGTGATCGCGCTGGGCGTGTTGTTCGGGTTGCGGGTGTTCCCGCTGCAGCCGCGCACCCTGGTGCCGATTGCCGGGATGATGATCGGCAACTCGATGACCGCCACAGTGCTCGTGGCGCGGCGCCTGGTCGATGAGCTGCGGGACAAGCGCGACGAGGTCGAGGCTCGCCTGGCCCTCGGCCAGCCCTCCCGCCAGGCTGCTGCCCCGTACCTGCGGATCGCGTTGCGGTCAGCGCTGTCTCCGCAGATCGAGACGACCAAGGCCACCGGTCTGGTGTTTCTGCCCGGTGCCATGACCGGACTCATCCTCGCCGGCGTGCCTCCGGTACAAGCAGTGTTGGTGCAGGCGGTCGTGATGTTCCTCATCCTGGGTTCTGTCGCGGTTACCACGGTGGTGGTCGCTCTGGGCCTGGTGCGGTTGGTGTTCACCCGCGATCACCGACTGCGGCCGCTAGCGCCGCGCTAGTCAACCGATTGCGGCGCTATTCGCGCCTTAGCCGCGACGCTCACGCCCTATGTCGTCGCCGGCTTGCGGCGCTATTCGCGCCTTAGCCGCGACGCTCACGCCCCATGTCGTCGCCGGCTTGCGGCGCTATTCGCGCCTTAGCCGCGACTCCACGAACCTTTCCAGCTCTTCCCACTTCCGCACGGCATCGGCGTAGGGCGCCTCGGGCTTGTCGACCGAGTCGGGTTCCAGCACAGCGGTCACCAGCTTGCCCAGCGGCCGATCGGTTTCGAGCTCCTGCTCGACGGTGTTGTCTTCGGCATACTCGCCGACATCGCGGAGCAACTCGACAGCCAGATCGAGCTGCTCCCGGTCCACCGAGTCGGGTCCATCGGCGAAGTCGTCGGCCAGCCCGCTGAGCACATAGACATTCTCGTCGCTGATGTCGATCGCCAGCGAGCCGTCGGTGGCGGCGGTGCGGATGTCGTCGTAAGTGCTCAGATCGGACAAGTCGTGGTCGTGTTCGTCAGCGAGGTAACGGGCCAAGGCCCGCTCCGAGGTGAACACGCTGATCCGACCGTTGCGGCCCAGGAAAATCGGCCGGTCTTCGAAATAGCACCGCAGCGTGTAGAACGTTCCGGCGCCGGTCATGATCTGAATCGGGTCGATGCCCACCTTCAGCCAGAAGTCCTCGTCGCCGCCCAGCACCACGTCGTGATCCGCGGCGCGGACCTCCGCAACGACGTCTTCGGCGTCCTCGTCTCCCCGGCCGGCTTCAGCATCGCCTGCGGCCTCCTCAGAAGCGGCGATCGTTTCGTCGTCGCCCTCCAGCGTCTCCGGCTTTTCGGGCGCCGGCTCAGCCAACTCGTCGGCCGCTTTGGCCGACGCCTGCTCGTCGAAATCCGGAGTGCTGACGATGCCGTCGACCGCGCTGAGTACGTCGTCCCAGCTGCGGGCGATGGTCTCGGCGATCGCATGCCACCGCTTGAGGCCGGCCTTGCCGGTGAAGGAATCGACTCCACCGGCCAGCGTGCCCAGACTGGGGTTGCCGTTGAAAAATCGGGTGACCGCAGGCAGCTCGCACACCGATCCGATGGCCGACACGATGGCCAGCGTGTTCGCCAACGCTGTCACCGCCTTCGCGGTCGGCTTGCCCGCCACCAGCTCCTCCACCGCAACTAGGTCGAACTGGTTGTCCTCGCCCGGATCGAGCTTGTGGGCGTTGGCTCTGGTCACGTCCCTCCACGCCGGGTGATCGACCAGATCGTTCTCGGTGTCCGAACGCACGAATGCCACGAGGTCGGCAACCGACTCGAAGCCGTAGAGATCTTCATTCTTGCCCAGGAACGCCTCCCATTCGTCGCCGGCGTCGCGCCAGCGCGGCGCCCACAGCGTGTAGCGGTCACCGTCGGTCAGGCTCAGCCGAATGGGCACGAGGTCAGCAGGCATGCGGCACAGAATAACGACGCCCGTTTGGCGACCCGGATCAGGGATAGGGCGGGCAGGTCTGTGAAAAGTCCGACTGAATCCTGTGAAAGACGCCACGGCAGGCGCCTCAACGGCGCGTCATCGCCTCCGGGCAGCCGCTGATCGACCGCGTGGGCCTAGGTTTTTCGACGTGTTCAACTTCTTCGGAGCTTGAGCCGCGGAACCTGAGCTTGGTGGGCCGCCGCCTCCTCATCGCGCCGCGCGCTCTGCATCGTCGGCGACCTGAGTAGGGTCGACTGCCGTGGACCTGCGCGTCGTTGACCACCCACTGGCCGCGGCCAGGCTGACGACGCTGCGCGACGAACGCAGCGATAACGCCGCTTTTCGTGCCGCATTGCGCGACTTGACGCTGATGCTCGTCTACGAGGCCACCCGGGATGCGACGACCGCCACAGTCCACATCCGCACCC
>NZ_JBARMY010000490.1:0-1520 GCF_049802695.1 Mycobacterium sp. | reverse complement strand
GCCCGGGCGCCCGAATTCGCTCCGCGATCGTTCACTGACCCGGCATGATGCAATGGATTGTGGCAGGCAAGCGTCGGTTAGTCGGGCATCACTGGCGTTCGTTGTGGCGTTCGCGACCAATACTGCTGGTCGAAGTAGGGGAGGTGTGGTGGCTGCCAGCGCTACCCGCATCGGATCGATGTTCGGCAAGTACAGGCTGACCCGGTTGCTTGGACAGGGCGGAATGGGCGAGGTGTATGAGGCCTACGACACCACCAAGGATCGGACGGTCGCGCTGAAGATTCTGCCCCAGGAGTTGTCGCGCGATGAGCAATACCGGACCCGGTTTCAACGCGAATCCCGGATGGCGGCGATGCTGGAGGAGCCGCACGTCATCCCTATCTACGACTGGGGTGGGATCGATGGCAACTTATTCATCGACATGCGGATGGTGCGCGGGCAAGACCTGCACGAACTACTTAAGCGCGGGCCTCTGCAGCCGGAGCGCGCGGTGGGCATCATCCGCCAGATCGCATCGGCACTTGACGCGGCGCACGGGCTCAGTTTGATTCATCGCGACGTCAAGCCGCAGAACATCTTGGTGACGGCCTCAGAAGACTTTGCCTATCTCATCGACTTTGGAATTGCCCAGCACCGCACTGACACTCGGCTAACGCTGACGGGCAGCGCCATCGGATCGTTCGCGTACATGGCGCCGGAGCGGTTTGAGGAACGGCCGCCGACTGCAGCGGTGGACGTGTACTCGTTGGCCGCTGTGCTGTATGAGGCGCTCACCGGCAGGACGCCGTTTGCAGCCAACGGTGTTGAGCAACTGATCGTGGCTCACCTGTCCGCGCCGCCACCGCGGCCCAGCGTCGTCAACCCCTGCATACCGCCCGCCTTCGACGGTGTCATCGCCCGCGGTATGGCCAAAGATCCCGACGACCGCTACGGCAGTTGCGGGGCGCTGGGCCGCGCCGCCCAACGCGCCTTAACCTCGGGACCGTCCTCGCGGCCCAGCACCGGGCCAACCGAAACCCCACCCGATCCGCCGCCACGGCCAGCCGGGTACGTGCCGTATCAGGCCGGGCCCGCCATTCCGGCCTGGCAAGCAGCACAACCGGAGTCGTCGTCCGGTTCGGCCCGCCCGTGGCTGGTGCCGGCAGTGATTGTTGTTGGCGTAGGCGCGTTACTACTGGGCGGAATTGGTGTGGTGATTGGCCTGCTTGCCGGGCACAGCTCCGCACCCGCCACCAACAGCTCACGGTCGACCGGCTCCAACGTGGCGACCCCGACCCTGTCCTACCAGCCCGAGTCGCCGCCGTCTGCGCCCGCTCCGGCTACGCCGGGGGGACCGCAGGGCGCGACCGGGCCCGACAACAGTGCAACGCACGAATCCTGCGACGCCGGTTACTCGTTGACGAACATGACCGGTTTCGGCACCCACTCGCGGCGCGGCTCGCCGCAAACCTCATGCTTCTTCACCAAAAGCGTTCTCGTCTCCTACTGGAATCAATACGGCAACGCCAGCCGCCAGCAGC
>NZ_JBARMY010000489.1:0-7350 GCF_049802695.1 Mycobacterium sp. | reverse complement strand
CCGCCGAGCCAGATGTCCAGCGGCGACGCCGGCCGCGGTGCGATCGCCACCCCACTGACCGTGAAGTACCGGCCCTGGAAATCGGCTGCGTCATCGACCAGTGCGGACCGTAACAACTGCAACGACTCATCGAAAACTGCGGCACGCTCCCCGTCGGGAACCACGAAGACCTCGCGCTCGGCCGGGATCGCCGATCGCAATCCGAACACCGGGAGCACTCGCTTGGGGGCGACGGCCGCCAAAGATGCCAGCTGTTTGGCAACCAGCACCGGATGGCGTCCGGGCAGCACCGCAACCGAGGTGCCCACCTTCAAGCGATTCGTCCGCGCCAGCGCGAAGGCCATTCCCACGACCGGATCCACCGCCGGTGAGTAGACCAATTCGGAGAACCACAACGAGTCCACTCCGCTGCTCTCCAGCTGATCGACGACGTCGGCGAGCCGATCTGGAGCGGTGTCCGCACCAAGCCCCACACCGAAACGGATTTTCATCAGCGTCTCCCTTCGTCGTCGCGCGATGCCTGGCGGAACAGCGCGGAGTCGGGTTTTGTGCCCGAGCGCGCGAAGGGGGCCGTTCGAGTATTCGCCCACGGCGTCAGTGTTCGGTCGAAGCATCGTTGATCGGCCTCGGGCGCTGAAGCCGGCGCGCTTCGCCACCGCCTTCCGAGCGCGGGGATAGTCCTCTAAAGGTTCACCTATCTCCAAGCGAAGACCGGTTGCTCCAGTTCGGTGACCGGGTTGTAGCGGCCTTCCAGGCCCAGCCATCGCAACTGCAGCAGCACAGCGCCGGTCGGCGCGTGAATGAGGTCGTTGCCCAGCGGGATCTGCACGACCGGGCGCGGGCTCTCCGGAATGGTGATGAATCGTGGGGAATCCGCTCGCTGCAGCTGGTGCAGCCCCACCCGATACACCGCCACCACTTCGTCCAGCGCCGGTCGCGGATCGAGCCGTCCGCCTCCCCAGAGCACCACCGGGGTGATCACATAGCCGGACCGGGTCGGGTAGTCGTCCAGTAGACCCAACACGTCCGGATCGACCAGGTCTATGTCGACCTCTTCGTGTAGTTCTCGCAGCGCAGCATCGACCGCAGTCTCCCCCGGATCCAGTCGGCCGCCCGGAAGCGCCCACTGCGCCGGGTGTGCATTGAGCCGAGAGGCTCTGCGGCACAACAAGAAAGCAGCGCCGCCGGACACGTCGACCATTCGGCCGTCAAGACCCGCCTCCGGCATCGGGCGCCCAGCGATCCAGTCGTCAACCGGCGCCGGATCAACCCTGTCCTCGCCGGTCTCTGAATCGACCAGTACCACCGCAACTGCTGCGTGTCGCTTGGTCGGGTCGCTTACAGTGCGTCGGTCGTGACCCGCCAGATGCCTGCGAATCCGCTGCCGCAGCACGTCGTCATAGGGGATGATCACTGTTCGAGCCTAGGCGGCAGCGCGCCGGCCCCGCGACCTGGTCGGTCGAGTACGGCTGAGCAGGCAACAGTAAACCGATCGGTTTACAAATACGGGTAGCCGGCTTAAACTTCCTGAGTAAGTTGTAGTGGAGCCAGCTGGCAAGATTTGTTGTGCCGTGCCGGCAGCCGACGGAAGGCGCCAGATGACCACCGACGTGCACTCCGACGCCTACGCAGCGCGCGCCGCCGCTGTGTATGCCCGCGACGCCGAGTTGCGTGCCGCCGAACCGGACCAGAGCGTGATCTCGGCCGCGCGCCGTCCCGGCCTCCGGCTCGTGGAGGTGCTCGAGACACTCCTGGGCGGCTACGCGAACCGGCCGGCTGTGGGCAGGCGGTCCACACAAGTAGTGCGTGACAGCGCGACCGGCCGAGCAGAGCATCAGCTTCTGCCGGCGTTCGAGAACGTCACCTACGGCGAGCTCTGGTCAGATGTAAAGGCGATTGCCGCGGCGTGGTCGAACGAAAGCGCCGTCAGTGCTGGTGATTTCGTGGTGACAATTGGTTTTGCCAGCATCGATTACCTGACGGTCGACTTGGTCTGCGCGTACCTCGGGCTGGTTACCGTACCGCTGCAGCACAATGCGCCGGTGTCGCGGCTGCGGCCGATCTTCGACGAGACGCAGCCGCGTGTTCTCGCGGTTTCTGCGGCATATCTGGACCTGGCCGTGCAGACAGCACTCGGCAGCGGCTCCGTGCGTCGCCTCGTCGTGTTCGACTATGACAGCGCGGTTGACGACCAGCGTGAAGTGCTGGAGATGGCGCGGATCCAGCTGGCGGACAGGTTGATTACGGTGGAGACTCTGGCCGGAGTCATTCGACGCGGCCGCACGTTGCCCGCGCCCGACGGCTTCGACGGCGAAGACGACGAGCGCCTGGCCATGATCCTTTACACCTCCGGCAGCACCGGTGCCCCCAAAGGGGCGATGTGGACTGAGCGCATGGTGTCCATCCTGTGGACCACTGATTTCACCGACGACACCGAGCTGCCGGTGATCAATGTCAACTACATGCCGCTCAATCACCTCGGCGGGCGGATCGGTCTGTCGGCAGCGTTTCAGGCCGGCGGCGCCAGCTATTTCGTGCCTACAAGCGACCTGTCGTCGTTGTTCGAGGACTTCAGTCTGGTACGCCCCACCCAACTGGCGCTAGTGCCCCGGGTGGTCGACATGCTTTATCAGCGTTTCCAGACCCGCTTCGATCGGTTGGTGGCCGACGGGGCAGAGATGATCGACGCCGACCAAATCGCGAAAACCGAACTGCGCGATGATCTGCTGGGTGGGCGGGTGATCGGGGGATTCGTCGGCACTGCCCCGTTGTCGGCCGAGATGCGCACTTTCATCGAATCGTGCGTGCAAGCGCACGTCATTGACGGCTACGGCCTCACCGAAGTCGGGATCGTCACCCGCGACGGCATCATCAGTCGCCCACCGGTCATCGACTACAAGTTGGTCGACGTGCCCGAGCTGGGCTATTTTGCCACCGACCGACCGTATCCGCGGGGCGAGTTTTTGGTCAAGACCACGACTGCCACGCCTGGGTACTTCAAACGTCCGGAAGTCACCGCGCAGGTATTCGACGCTGAAAACTATTACCGCACTGGCGATGTGATGGCCGAAGTCGGACGCGACCGTCTGGTTTATGTGGACCGCCGCAACAATGTGCTCAAGCTGGCCCAGGGCGAGTTCGTCGCGGTGGCCAATCTGGAAGCCGTGTACGCCGGCGCGCCGCTGGTCCGTCAGATTTTCGTCTACGGCAACAGTGAGCGGTCATCGCTGCTGGCGGTCGTCGTTCCGACCGACGAGGCGCTGTCCCGCTACCCCGATCACGACGACTTGACGGTGGCGCTACGTGACACGTTACGCTCGGCGGCGCGTGCGGCCGAGCTGCAGAGCTACGAAATTCCTGCCGACTTCCTCATCGAGACCGAGCCTTTCAGCGCCGCCAACGGCTTGCTGTCCGGTGTGGGAAAGTTGTTGCGGCCGAGGCTCAAAGAGCATTACGGAGAACGACTAGGGCAGCGCTACGCCCGACTCGCCGACGCCCGAACAGAAGAACTGCGCGCGCTGCGCGAGGCCGCACTCCGGCAACCGATCATCGAAACAGTGGCGCAGGCCACTCGAGCCCTCCTCGGGCTGCCGGCCACGCCGGGCGCCGACACGCACTTCACCGATCTCGGCGGCGATTCACTGTCGGCGCTGAACTTCTCCAACCTGCTGGGCGAGGTGTTCGGCGTGGACGTTCCCGTCGGCGTGATCATCGGCCCGTCAGCCGATCTGGCGTCGTTGGCGGATTACGTCGAGACCGAGCGAACCTCCGACGGCCGCCGGCCCACGTTCGCCAAGGTGCACGGCACCGCAATGACGTCAATCGGGGCCGCCGACCTGACGCTGGACAAATTCCTCGACGCGGCTGACCTGCGAGCGGCGGCGGCGGCTCCAGCAACCGACCATGTGCGGACGGTCCTGTTGACCGGCGCCAACGGCTACCTCGGACGTTTCCTCACATTGGAATGGCTGCAGCGCCTGACCCGCACGGGCGGCCGGTTGATCACGCTGCTGCGCGGCGACGACGTCGACTCCGCGCGCCGCCGGCTGGAACGAGCTTTCGACACCGGCGACCCGTCCTTGCTCGGCCGATTCCGGGAGTTGGCCGCCGAGCATCTCGACATCGTCCTCGGCGACATCGGCGAACCACATATGGGGCTCGATGACACGACGTGGCAGCGGCTGGTTCGCGATGTCGACCTTGTCGTGCATCCGGCCGCGCTGGTCAACCATGTCCTGCCCTACGGGCAATTGTTCGGGCCCAACGTCGTCGGTACGGCCGAGGTCATCCGGCTCGCGATCAGCGAGCGGATCAAACCGGTGACCTACTTGTCCACCGTGGCCGTGGCGATCGGCGTACCCGACTTCGCCGAAGACGGCGACATCCGCTCAGTCAGCGCCCGACGGCCGGTCGACGACAGCTACGCAAACGGATACGCCAACAGCAAGTGGGCCGGCGAGGTGTTGCTGCGTGAGGCACACGACCTGTGCGGACTGCCGGTCAGCGTGTTCCGCAGCGATCAGATCCTGGCACACAGCCAGTTCGCCGGACAGCTGAACGTACCGGACTCGTTCACCCGCCTGCTGATCAGCCTGCTGCTGACCGGTATTGCGCCCCGCAGTTTCTACGCAGGCGACCGTCCGGGCGAGCGGCCCCGGGCGCACTACGACGGTTTGCCCGCCGACTTCGTCGCCAAAGCAGTGACTACGCTCGGGGCCGCCGGACTGGCCGGGTTCCACTCCTATGACGTAATGAACCCGCACGACGACGGCGTCTCGCTGGATGTGATTGTGGACTGGTTGATCGACGAGGGGGCGCCGATTACCCGGATCGACGATCACGCGGAGTGGTTCGCCCGCTTCGAAGGCGCGCTACGCGGGCTACCCGAACAGCAACGCCAGCGCTCGGCCTTGGCCCTGCTCGACTTCTACCGGGTACCCGAGCAGCCGCTGCTCGGTGCGGTGGCGCCCACCGCGGTGTTCCGCACAGCGGTGCAATCCGCCAAGATCGGTTTCGCAGAAGATATTCCGCATATCGACGTTGGACTGATCCGCAAATACATCTTCGATCTCAAGGAACTCGGCCTCATCTGAGTCAGCCGCACCGGACCAGGTTCACCCCTCAGGTTGTCGGTAGGAGTCGACGCCTTTGCGCTCAAGGGACTGTGCGAGTTGTTCACCCTTGGGTGTGAGCTGTAAGTACGCGGCATACATCCAGTGCTCCGGGTCGTCGTAATGCCGGACGTAGTAGTGGGAGATGTGGCGAATCGAATGCTCGAGCGCATGCTGCCACGCGATGAACTGATGGCCTTGGGTGCCCCACGTTGCCCAGATGCCTGCGCCCTACCACCTCGTGGCCCAACCGGAATAGTCCTTCGTTGACGACGTAACGAATGAGTTCGAGGGTTTCGCTCTGCACTTCCGACAGTGGTGCTACGGATTTTGCTGTCGCACATGCCAATCGACGGTGTTGAGATCGACCGGGCTCGCGAGGGCGTCGACCAGTACCCGGACGCTCAACAGCTCGCGGGCAGTGCTCATCTCGTCGCGCCTCCTACTCGATGGGTTGGCCGTACCTTCACTAATGCAGTTGCGAGGTCACATTGAGGGCAAGGGCGTTTGACGGGTTCCGGCGGCATGCGACACGATAGCCGCAAGTCGTAGCCGGTCAGGGGAGGCTGAGAGTCGAATGGCTGACATCACCATGTTGATCCTCGCCGACCATGACTGGTTCCGTGAACAATTCGCCAAGCTGGACTATCTGCAGGCCCAGACGCCGGTCAACGCCCCCGCAATCGAGCGGGTATGGCGCCCGCTCGCCGACAAACTCGACGTGCACGCCTACATCGAAGAGAAGATCTTCTACCCGCAACTGCTGAAACGGGGTATCGACGATCCCGAGGGCGAGACGCTTGATGCCATCGGCGATCACAACGACATCCGCGACGGAGTGCGAGACGCCAACGCGACCCGGATCGGCAGCGAAGAATGGTGGGCAGCGGTGGGCCGCGCCCGCAAGGCCAACGACGACCACATGGGCGAAGAGGAGCGGGAAGGACTGTCGGACTTCCGTCGGAACGCCCCGGTCGGCCTTCGAGAAGCACTAGGGCGTCAATTCAGCGAGTTCATGGCGCAGCATCCCACCACCGAGGGCCTGGAGATCACTGACCGCGACCCACAAGCCTATGTCGACAATCTCGAGAACCCGTCGCAGTCCACACCCACGGACCACTCGCTTCGCATCGGCAGCCTGAAAGGCCAGTAGCATCACGGCCGACGCGTCGGACGCGGGGGCGTACTCAGCCCTTTAGCCGAAACGGTTGTGCCGGACACGCATTCGGCTAGGCCCGGCGCCGTCAGGTGTCGGCTGCAGCGCGTTGTGTCGACGAAGCGGCACAGGCCGCGTGTGAGAAACCGGCGCCCGGGTATATGTGCGGCGTGATGGCGAATCCGAAACCGGTACCCGAAGACCTGCGGCGCTTAGCCGCGGCCCACGGGGTGGCGACCTCCTACCGCAACGAACGTCGCCAACCGATAGAGGTGGACGCCGACGTGGTGATCCGGGTGCTCGGGCTCCTCGAAGTCGACGCCGGCACCGAAGCCGACCGGCGGCGTGAGCTGGCGGAGCTGGACGAAATCAACCGCTCAGGCGTGGTGGCGCCAACCGTCGCCGTTCGCGTGAACGGCCATCCCCAGTCGCTGCCCGGTGCCGCTGTGCTGGTCGGCGAGGACGGCCAGCAGACCGAAGTGCGCGACGAGTTACCCGCCGACCTACCACCGGGCTGGTATCAGCTGCACACCCGCGACGGCCAGGAGGCCACCCTGGTGGCAGCCCCGCCGCAGGTGCCGGCGACGCCGGCCACCTGGGGTTGGATGCTGCAGCTGTATGCGCTGCGCTCGGCCGGTTCGTGGGGTATCGGCGACTTAGGCGATCTGCGCGAATTCATCGACTGGACCGCCAAGGGGCACGGCGCCGGCGCGGTGCTGCTCAACCCGCTGGGCGCGCCCGGGCCCACGCATCCGGTGCAGCCCTCGCCGTACACGCCCTCCAGCCGACGGTTCGCGAACCCCTTGGCGCTGCGCATCGAGGACCTCGACGCCTACCGGCGAGCTGACCCGGACACCCGCGCCGAGCTGGATGCGCTGCGAGTCTCGGCGGGCACCGAGCGGATCGACCACGACCTGGTGTGGGCTGCCAAGCGCTCGGCGCTTGAGTTGCTGTGGCGGGCAGAAGGCCGACCCTCTCCACTGGACCAGTCAGGTTCCGGTGTGTCCGAGGGGTTGCGTGACTGGGCCACCTACTGCGCGCTGGCCGAGCGGCACGGCGGCCGGTGGACGCGGTGGCCCGAGC
>NZ_JBARMY010000488.1:0-4247 GCF_049802695.1 Mycobacterium sp. | reverse complement strand
TGACATCAGGTATGTGGTGCGTATGTGGTGCAAACCGAATTGGAGAAACTAAAACAGCAATCTAGACGGTATGGAGGCGATCTGAGGCCGAAGGCCTCGGGCTGCAATCGGACGTGGGTTGCCGGTGTCGAGTGAAGACTCGCACTGGTAGAGCCACAGTTGCAGATCAGGAGGCCTCCGGTGAGTTTCAACGGTACGAGTGTCGGGTTGGACGTGCATGCGCTTTCGGTGGTTGCGCATGCCGTCGATGAGGAAACGGGTCGGGTCGAGCGTGCACGGTTGTGTCCTGATCACGGCGAGATTCTGGCCTGGTTGCACCAGCTGCGTGGCCCGGTGCGAGTGGCCTATGAAGCCGGGCCGACGGGGTTCGGACTCGCGCGGGCGTTGGCCGCTGCCGAGATCGACTGTGTGGTGGCTGCACCGTCGAAGTTGATCCGTCCGGCCGGGGATCGGATCAAGACCGACGCTCGCGATGCCGCGCATCTGACTCGGCTGCTGCGATTGGGCGAGGTCACCGCCGTCACGGTGCCCGAAGTCGAGGTGGAGGCAGTGCGCGATCTGGTCCGCGCTCGCGAGGACGCCCGTGCGGATCTGATGCGAGTTCGGCACCGCTTGTCCAAGCTGCTGTTGCGCCAGGGCCTCGTGTACTCGGGTGGGCAAGCGTGGAACGGTGTGCACGAAACCTGGCTGCGGCGGCAACGATTCGACGATTCCCACACCGCGGCGGCCTTCGATCATCACTTCGATGCGGTGCTCACTGCGACGGCTGCTCGGGACCGTCTCGACGAGCAGATCGTCACGGTCGCGGCTTCACCGCGCTGGGCCGATCAGGTCGACCGGCTGGGCTGCTTGCGCGGAATCTCGGCGCTGACCGGACTGGCGTTGACCGTCGAGATCGGTGACTGGACCCGGTTCACCGGGTCCTCGATCGGCGCCTACGTCGGCTTGGTGCCCACCGAGTACTCCTCTGGTGCATCAAGGGCGCAGGGCTCGATCACCAAGGCGGGCAATGCCCACGTCCGGCGATTGTTGATTGAATCGGCCTGGCATCACCGAGCGGCCTACCGCAATCCCGGACCGACGATGAGGGCCCGCTGGGCCAAGGTCGACCCGGCGCTCAAGGACCGCGGGCATGCCGGGAACCGGCGTCTGCACCAGCAGTGGTGCCGATTCAACGAACGCAAGAAGCCCCATGTCGTGGCCAACGTCGCGATCGCCCGTCAACTGGCCGGCTGGTGCTGGTCACTGGCCACGCTGAACTAACGGGCCATCACCAAACTTGATCGGAGCCAGCCGGTCGACGGCGAGGTAGGCGAACTAGATCTGCGTTACAGCTATGAGCCACAACAGCCTTCACTGAATCCTGGTGTGACGCCCGTCTCTAGAGAGCAGCCACCGTTCGCGCCGAACCATCGTCTTGCGGTACCAAACCCGCGCATATCAGTCTGACACCAACCGTCGTTGACCAACGACCGCCGCGGCACCGACTGAGCCCGATCAAACGAAAGCCGCCCCCGGCACTAAACCGGGGCGGCTTTCACCTGCCTATTGACAAACAGTGCCTACATATCAGCTGTACAAACTCTTGTGCGCGGTACTGGGATTGAACCTGTACCCGTGCAACTCTCCGAGTGACCGTCTGACCAGCGTTAGAAAGCCTCTGATGTGGCGACATGCGAAACAGTACCCGTGGACAGCAATGGACGCAGGGGGACACTGCGGTGCTCTGGTGTTGCACGTTTATTGCACGGACAGGGGAACCAGTGACGCGCGCACGCCGCACCTTTGGACGCTTACGCAAGCTGCCGTCCGGCCGCTGGCAGGCCGCCTATCTTGGGCCCGATGATCGGCTTCACACAGCTAAATCGACGTTCGCCGCCAAGGTTGACGCCGAGGCGTGGCTGACCGACCGCCGCCGCGAAATCGACCGTGAGCTATGGTCTCCGCCGGCCACGGTCGAACAGAAAACGACCAAACGCAAGACCGAGGTCAAGTTCCGCCAGTATGCCGACACATGGCTAGAGACGCGCACTGTTAGGGGGCGCTCGCTGCGCCCCCGCACCCAGGCCCATTACCGGCAACTTCTCGATGACCACCTACTGCCGACATTCGGCGGCAAGCCGGTACGCGATATCTCCATGACAGCGGTTGACCGCTGGGACGCCAAGACGTTGACTGACCATCCGACGATGCGGGCACACGCCTACTCGCTGCTAAAGACCATCCTGGAGACCGCGCGCACCCGGGACCGAATCATCGCCGCCAACCCTGTGCGATACGCGGCGCGGGAACGGCTGAGCGCAAAATCAAGCCGAGGCCCGCGACGTTAGAACAGTTGAACATCATCGTGGGGGAGATGCCCGACCACCTCAAGCTGATGGTGCTACTGGCCACCTGGACGGCCTGCCGATTCGGCGAGCTGGTCGAGCTGCGCGGCGGGGACGTTGACCTCGACGAGGCAGTGATCCGCATCCGCCGAGCGGCCGTGAGGGTCGATAAGGGCTGGACAGTTGGCGACCCCAAAAGCGAAGCGGGCAAACGCGACATCGCGCTACCGCCGCATATCGTGCCAGCAGTCAAAGAACATCTAGCCAAACATGTTGACAAACGGGCTGATTCGCTACTTTTTCCAGCGAAGAACGGCGGATACCTTCAACCGTCCACCTTCCAACGCCACTTCTACCGGGGCAGGGACAAAGCTAAGCGACCCGACCTCAGACTGCACGATTGCCGCCACACCGGAGCGGTCTTGGCGGCGCAGGCGGGCGGTACTTTGGCGGAACTGATGGCCCGGTTGGGGCACAGCACTCCCGCCGCGGCCATGCGTTACCAGCACAGCGCCGCAATGCGGACTTAGTGATCTTGAATCCCCAAGATTGGCTGAGCCTGCGGCAGACCAAGACATCCTTCGACTCCTACGTTTTGAAGCAGAACGATCCCGGCGAACTCGGCGGAATCGATCACCTATTCCAATTGCGGATAGCTCAGACCACCAGCATTCCGCAAGGAACCGCGCTGGTCTTGGACACCTCCGTCGCCGTCAACATTTTCCGGCGCTGGGGATTAACCGTCGAAGTGAACCCGTGGGCCGGCGACGAATTCAAAGCGAACCAACTGATCGTCCGCGCTGAAACTCGGCTTGGTGTCGGCTGCATCTATCCGAAAGCTGTTTGTAAGGTGACGAACCTGTTCCCGTCCAGCTGATGAGCCTCTCGGTGCGCCCGGCGTCAACCACTGCAAAAAACGGGATCGCCTCCCCTAGGCATGACAGTGGATGGCCGGCCATGACGGACTCCTTAATCTCGAGTCGCGACCAGCGCCGGGACACCGAGACCTCCCGCGACCGCACTCGCTGGCGGATAATTCATGTCGGGACCAACCACCCTCCGCCCGAAAGGTACGTGCCATCATGACCGACACCGCGTCCAGCACAACCACTCCGACCAACCCGGCGTGGACTCGCTGGCTCAATCCAATCCTCGCCATCACCGGCATCGCGGTCGGCATCTTCATCATTGCCGCCGGCCTCTGGCTCATCTTCGCGCAGCCAAGCGGCTGCATGATGAAAGCCAGCGCGCCGACAACCCAGTCGAAGGATTGCTGTGCGTCCATGAAAGCCGACATGAAAGGCATGAACATGCCCTCAATGTCCCCGATGCCGAGCATGTCTCCGATGCCAAAGATGCCGATGCCCACCCCCAGCCGGTGATTGCTCACTGGGAGAAAAGTATTGCAGCACAAGCACAAGAAACCAGCACTACTCAGCCTAATCTTGAAGCCAGCAATTAGCTAGCAACAAAAATGCTCTGAACAGGGGGTATGCAAATCCCAGCAAACCCTCCATTGGACCAGCCTTTGGCTCATCCCTTATTTCGCCCACGAAATTGCGGTTTTCACATGTGTTGTTGAAATTCTGTTTGCGAAAATCGCGGGGGGCCCTCGACTCCGAGTAGCCCCCTTTCCTCCCGAGATTTGCCTACCGCCCACCCGGCGAACCATCGTGCGGCTCAGACACTAACCCATTGCGCCACAAGGGGATCGAGAGGAAACGATGACACTTCAGCATGGACGCACCCGCTATACCCGCGGTTGCCGCTGCGAAGTGTGCAAGGCGGCCGAACGCGACTACCAGCGCACTCGCTACCAGCGCCAGCGTGGTCTAGCCACCGACGACGCCGCAGACACGCGGCCCGTGCTGACTGCGGTCACCGGTTCAGACGCGGATTCGTCGGGTGACGGCCCGGTGG
>NZ_JBARMY010000487.1:0-4645 GCF_049802695.1 Mycobacterium sp. | reverse complement strand
GCACCGGGCCTGACCACGCCTGGCCTAGATCCGGCCGCGTTGAACAGCCCGGCCGGCACCGTTCCGGGTGCGGGCTTGGACCCGGGCGCGGACGGCACCTACCCCATCTACGGCGATCCGTCGCTGGGCGGGGCGCCGGCTAGTGGCGGCCTGGTCAGCGACCTTTCCAGCGCGGTCCAGCAGTTGGGACTCGGGCAGGTGATGGACCTGCTCAAGGGATCGATCACCCAAGCCGCCCAGGGTGCCGCCCACGGCGGTGCGCCGGCTGCACTTCCCGCGCCGCCGGTGCCCCCGGCCCCGGTACCCGGTATGTGATCGCGGCGGCGCGACAGCAGAACCTGCCACACGACGGCACCGCAGAATCAAGCGGTGGCTACGGCTGGCCACCCCGACGGCTCTGCGGTGCCGTGCCGCATATTCACAGTAGTATCGTGTCGAAACAGTGGTAACACTCGGCACATACGTAACATCAGTGCGTGCCGTCTCGCCGTCCCGCGCCGATACTGCTCGCCGCCATCGCGGCTACCGCCGTCATTCTGCCGTGCACGATCGAGCGCGCACTCGATCAACCGGCGCCACGCGCCGGTGACGTTCGGCTCGACCAGCAGCCGCTGATCGGTCTCACCGGCGGCGTCACAGTTCGCGAAGTCACGTCGCCGCAACAGTTTTCGATGGTCGCGTTGACCGGTGGGGACTTGACCGACACCACCGCCCGAGTGCGCGCCAAGCGCGGTGACGGCAGCTGGGGACCCTGGTACGAGGCCGAGACAGTGGAGTCCGGCCCAGTCGACGGGCCGAGCGGGTCGGCACACGGCCCCCGGGGTACCGATCCGGTCTTCGTCGGCAACACCAGATCCGTGCAGATCGTCGTCACCCGTCCGATCGGCGCGCCGGTGACCAAGGCTCCGCCGACCACCGCGCCGGCCACATCTGGGCTGGGATACCGGCCGGCGTCTGTCGAGAGACCGCTTCCGCAGAACATTTCGGCCGTGTTGATCTCCCCGCCACAGGCACCGGCCGACACACAATGGGCACCACCGACCGCGGTCGTCACGCCCGGCCAACCGCCGAGCGTCATCAGCCGGGCTCAGTGGGGCGCCGAAGAATCGATGCGCTGCGGTAACCCGGTGTACAGCCACGGCGTTCGCGCGGCGGTGATCCATCACACCGCGGGCAGCAACGACTACGCCCCGCAGGACTCCGCCGAGATTGTGCGGTCGATCTACGCCTACCACACCAGGACACTGGGCTGGTGCGACATCGCATACAACGCGCTGGTCGACAAGTACGGGCAGGTCTTCGAAGGCCGATTCGGCGGAATCAACAAGCCCGTCGAGGGCTCGCACACCGGCGGTTTCAACCGGGACACCTGGGGGGTGGCAATGCTCGGGAACTTCGACGAGGTGCCCCCGACGCCTGTCCAGTTGGGCACAGTGGGCCGGCTGCTGGGCTGGCGGCTGAGCTTGGACGGTGTCAACCCGAAGGGCACTGTCGCGCTCGCCTCCGCCGGTGGCGCGTTCACCCGGTTCGCCGGCGGTGACACGCTGACGCTGCCCACCATCTTCACCCATCGTGACGTCGGCAACACCGACTGCCCCGGGAACATCGCGTACGGACTGATCGACGAAATCCGAGACATTGCAGCACGATTCAGGGAGCCACCCGGCCCCGCCGAGGTGGCGGCAGCGCTGGAGGGTGGCGCGATCTACGCCCGCTGGCAAGAGATGGGCGCCATGCAGAGCGCGCTGGGCGCACCGACGTCACCGGAGTCGACGGGTGCCGGCTCGACGCGTTATGCCACCTTCGACAAGGGCGCAATGTACTGGGCGCCCGAGACCGGCGCCGAGCCACTGACCGGCGCCCTCTATGCGGCCTGGGGGTCGCTGGGCTACGAACGCGGCATGCTGGGGTTGCCCACCAGCGCTGAGATCCAAGAACCGGAGTGGATCAAGCAGAACTTCCAGCACGGCACCTTGAATTTCGACCGGCAGAGCGGCACGGTGAGCCGGGTGATCGATGGCGTGGCCGAGGAATTACCGCCGCTTTCCCCCGACGGACCACCCGTCCAACTGGAGCGGTTTTCGCCAGTCAGTAACCACTGAAGCCCCACCTCCAGCGGTGTTCGCCGGGCCCTGCCCGGCCACCCTCACGCCGGCGTAACCACCGCGCCCTCGACGCCAGGCTAAAGCCACCAGCGTTCGAGCACGCGAGCCACCCCGTCGTCGGCATTGGAAGCGGTCACCTCGTCGGCCGCGGCCAGCGCCTCAGGATGGGCGTTAGCCATCGCAACCCCGAGACCGGCCCGTAACAGCAACGGCACATCGTTGGGCATATCACCGAAGGCGACCACGTCCTCGTCGGTGATACCCAGCGGCCGGGCGACCTCGGCGACGCCGGTCGCCTTGTCGACCCCCGATGGCACGACCTCGACCAGGCCGTTGTTGGTCGAGTAGGTGATGTCGCCGGCGTCGCCGAGGTGTTCACCCAGCGCCGCCGCCATGTCTGCGCTGCGCGCACCGGCCTTGCGGATCAGCAACTTGACGGCGGGCGCGCTCAACAGGTCTTCAAGGGAGACCTCGGTGTTGTCCGGATTGAGCCAGGCGTGTTCGTATCCCGGTGAGCTGACGAATTGCGGTGTCGCCGTATCGTGGGCGCTGCGCCCGACCCGCTCGACCGCGAGACCAACCCCGGGGATCATCCGGGTGGCGAGTTCGGCCAGTTCAGTCAGCGCATCGACGGATAGCGTCCGCGCCGACAACACCCGATCAGTCGCCGAGTCGTAGATGACGGCCCCGTTCGCGCACACCGCTGTCGGCGCGAAGCCCAGCGCGTCGACGACGGGATGCACCCATCGCGGCGGCCGACCCGTTGCCAGCACGAATTCCGCGCCGGCGGCAACGGCGGCACGCACCGCACTCCGAGTCCGCGGGCTGATCCTTTCCTCGTCGTCAATCAGGGTGCCGTCTACATCGCAGGCGATGAGCGCCGGCAGCGTCATTGCCGCGATCTGCGTTCGCTGTGCGCCGGGGTCACTAGCGGCGCTTCTGCTGTCTGCGGGCCTGCTCGATTTCTTGTTTGCGGGCCCGCTCAAGCAGTTCAGCCGCGCGCAGCTGCTTGGAGTCGTCCGGAGACGGCGCGCTGCCGCCGAGCCGCCGCGGCACCCAGTTGGCTCCGCGGGGGTGCGGATACTCCTCTTGCACCCGGTACAGCAACAACTCCATCTCCCGGCGCAGCAACGCATTGAGTTGGTCGACGTCTCCTAACGGCGCCAGCGGCCGGCCCACCGCCACGGTGATCGGAACGTTGTTGCGGACCACATGCTTCGGATGATCCTTCGGCCAGATCCGGTGTGCTCCCCACACCACCAGAGGAATGAGGGGAACGTGCGCCTCCATCGCCATGCGGGCGGCTCCGGTCTTGAACGGCCTCAGCTCGAAGCTGCGACTGATCGTCGCCTCCGGATGCATGCCGACCAGCTCACCCTGTCTGAGTTGCTGCACCGCCATGGTGTACGCGTCGTGCCCCGCAAGGCGATCCACCGGAATCAGTCTGGCGTGTTTGATGACGTAGTTCACCGCCTTCACGTCCTGCATCTCCGACTTGATCATGAACCTCAGCCGCCGACGGCGTTTGTACGCGGCGTAGGACGCCGGCAGCCAGTCCAGGTAACTGGTGTGGTTGAGGGTCAGCAACGCACCGCCACGCTCCGGGATGTTCTCCAGTCCCTGAAACATGATCTTGGTGCCGTTGGCCGCGATCAGCGGCGGGAGGATGATCTCGCCAAACCGAACAAATGCTTCTGGCATGCGTGTCGCTCCTGTAATGCGGACTGCGCGGCTGGCCGCGCCTAGTCCCCAGTGTTCCTTACGGGTGCTGACTCGTGCGCCTCCTGGCCCGTTCGGCCTCATCGAGATCCGTCGCCTCGCGGAGAGTCGGAGCGCTGCCACCCAGCCGCCGGGGCACCCAATACGCCCCTTCCGGATGCGGATAGGCCTCCTGCACCTGGTGCAGCAGAGCCGTCATCTCTTCACGCAACTCGGCTTCGAGATGATCGACGTCTTGCGACGGAGTCAGGGCCGGGCCGGCTGCGACGGCGATCGGAATATTTCTGCGGCGCAGATTTCGTGCGTGATCTTTGGTCCAGATCCGCTGAGCGCCCCACACGATCAATGGGACGATCGGCACTTGCGCCTCCAGCGCCATTCGGGCCGCTCCGGTCTTGAACTCCTTGAGTTCAAAGCTGCGGCTGATCGTCGCCTCGGGCATCATTCCGACCACCTCACCGGCCCGTAGCAGCTCGACGGCGTTCGTATACGCGTCGGCGCCGGCCGCACGGTCGACGGGAATGGTCTTCGTGTGTCTGATCAGGAAATTGACGACTTTCACCTGCTGCATCTCGGCCTTGATCATGTACCGGATGCGCCGGCCGCGTCGATGCGCCGCCAGAGCGGCGGGCACCCAGTCGACGTAGCTGGTGTGGTTGATGGCGACCACCGCACCACCGGTCGCGGGGATGTGGTGCAAGCCGTAGTAGGTGATTTGGCTGCCGAGCGCTTTGGTCACGGCGTTCGCGGTGATCTCGAGTACCCGGTAAACAGGTTCCATCCGGTTACTCCACCTCCGCGGACCCCGCCTGCTGCCGCGC
>NZ_JBARMY010000486.1:0-6262 GCF_049802695.1 Mycobacterium sp. | reverse complement strand
CCGAGAAGCCCGGCCCGCGCGGTCACGCGGATGCGCGCGCCCAGATCCATCAGGCGCGCGGTGCGGCTGGTGCCCGGCGTGCACTGGTAGGTCGACGTTTAACTCCGCGCACTCGCAGGTATCCCGCCGCGATGGGACCCGACAGCCGAGTTCTTCGCGCACCCGAGGTGAACCCGGACCCGGTGGCAACCGCGGTCGGCCAGCTCGTCTCGGCGGGCGTCCTGGTGATGCCGCCCGGCGAACTGCTCACCAATCTGGGCGTGGCAAGGGATGAGTGGGCTCGGTTCGCGTCGCACTGGGAGGACCTGGCCCCGGATAGCTACGCGGCCGAGTTGGGCCTGCAGCGGCTGCGTCGCTACGGCTTGTACTCGTTCGTCGACGGTGTCGCGACGCCGATGCGAAACGACGTGTTCATTCAGCCGCAAGACTCCAACCCGCTCTACATCGACCGGGACCGGCATTTCGAGCCGCTGACCGACGCGTTCGCCGATGATCCGTTGCTGGCCGGGTTGCTGACCTTGCTGGGACGTTTCGCCAATGCGCTCGACGACGTGCCGGCATGGATCGTCAAGGTGCATCCGTTCCGGGTCGTCGCCTCCGCCGACGGCGAAGGGCTGCCGACGCCGGAGGGTTTGCACCGCGACGGTGTCACGCTGGTCACTTCGCTGCTGATCCGGCGAAGCAACGCGCTCGGCGGAGAAAGCTCGGTGTTCGACTTGACCGGTCGCTACCTGCTGACGACCACCCTGGCCGAATCAGGCACTCTGCTGCTGGGTGACGATCGCAGCGCCGTGCATGGTGTCTCGCCGATTCGACCGGCCGACCCGGCCGAGCCGGCGCTGCGCGACGTTCTGGTAATCACCTTCGCTCCGCTCTGAGCGCAAAGAAGCTGCGGTGCGCGCGGGTAGCGTGGCAGCGGTGAACGCAGCCCCGGTGTTCGCCGATGTCGATACCGGCGTCGACGATGCGATGGCGCTGATCTACCTGCTTGCCAGCCCGGACGCCGAACTGACCGGCGTGGCATCCACCGGTGGAAACGTTGATGTGCAACAGGTTTGCGTCAACAACCTGGAGCTGCTCGACTTATGCCGGGCGGGTGAAGTGCCGGTGGCCAAGGGTGCTGAGCAGCCGCTGAGCGCTCCGATGGGCCCGCCCGGAAAAGTGCACGGCCCTAACGGTATGGGCTATGCGGAGCTGCCGCACAGTGACCGCCGGCTCGTCGATTACGACGCCGCATCGGCCTGGGTACGAGCCGCCCACGCCTACCCCGGGCAGTTGATCGGGGTGGCCACCGGCCCGCTGACGAATCTGGCGTTGGCGCTGCGCGCCGAACCGGCACTGCCCACCTTGCTGCGCCGACTGGTGATCATGGGCGGCGCTTACGACTATCGCGGCAATACCAACCCGGTCGCCGAATGGAACATCATGGTGGACCCGGAAGCCGCGGCTGAGGTGTTCGCCGCTTGGGCAGCACCGAACGACACGGCGTTTCACGAGCTTCCGATCCTCTGTGGCGTGGATCTGACCCGGCACATCGCGATGACGCCTGACATCTTGGCGAAGCTGGCCGCCGGGGCGGACTCGATTACCACGGCCATGAGCGCCTACGACGAACCGGGCACGCGGTCCACCGCAGCCAACGTCTTGGTCCGGGTGATGGAGGACGCGATGCGGTTTTACTTCGAGTCTCACCACAACGTGGGCCACGGATATGTAGCCCATCTGCACGATCCGTTGGCTGCCGCGGTCGCGTTGGACCCGGCGCTGGTGTCGACGCAGCAGGCAACGGTTGACGTCGAGCTGACCGGCACGTTGACGCGGGGCATGACGGTCACCGACTGGTCGGGGCGATGGGGCCGAAAGCCCAACGCGCGCATCGGTGTTGGCGTCGACCCTACGGCGTTCTTCGAGCGGTTCGTCGAGCGGGTGGGTCCGTTCGCACGGCGGCTGGGCTGACCCGGGCGAAAGCTAGATTATGTGCTCACGCATGCTGTGCGCGCCGCGGCCGAACGTCCACGCGATGACGTCACCCAGTCGTACGCGGATTTGCTCGTGGTGGTCTTCGTCACCGCCGTTCAGCCGGTAGACGGCGTGCGACAGATGCACGTATTCGTGCGAATGGGGGTTGGGCTTGGCCTTTTCCGGGTTGTGACCGCCAGGGCCGTTGCGATGGTCGAAGCCGATCGATTGAAGATACAAGAGGACCTGCTGGTCGAAATACCAGCACGGCTCGATGCTGCCCATCACCGACGCCCACGGCAGATAAAGCGTCACCTCGACGCCGCCGCCCGGTCGCGGGGGGCTTGCCTCGACAGCGTCGATGACCAGACACAGCGACCTGTCGGTGTGCTCGGACACGATGACTGACTCGGTTGCTGTCACGCTTTCTCCTCTTGCGTTACTGGTCCCGTCGCGCTTACTTTAGTCGCCAACCACCGGTGCGAGCGGAGACCAAAGCGACCCGAACGTAAACAGCTGCTGTCGGAAAGGTTTACGTTGAGTTCTGTTTGGTTCCGATCCGGACTCAGCCGTGCGACGTCTACCGCGATGAGGCCACAATGCGGCGACCGGAGCCGAACCGGCGAATCGCCTTCGCGGTGAGTCGCGCGAAGGATCAGGCGATCAGGCGTGGAGGTTGACCGGCTTCGTCTTCAGGCACACCAGCGCCATAACTGCGTCGTAGCGGCGGGTGACGTCGCTGCGGTCCCCCGGGTCGGGCACCGTAGCTAAATTGGATCGCTGGATCGCCTCCGCCTGGCGGATCAGCACCGTTTGCCGCGCCCGATCGGGGGTCTGTTCGATGACTCTCGCCAGCGCATCGAGCTGCCGAATCATGATGGCGGGCATGCCATTTGACGCCTGCCGGATCGTCGCGAACGCACGCTGCACGAGCCGATCGAAGTCGGGCTGATAGGCGATCACGCGTATCTCGCCCTGTGCGTCGCGCCGGATCGATTGTGGGCGCCAAGAATGAGAAATCAGGCACAGGGCGTCGGCGAGCCAGTCGACACAAGTCATTCCGGTGAACGTG
Organism: Mycobacterium sp.; assembly: GCF_049802695.1. Lineage (GTDB taxonomy): Bacteria > Actinomycetota > Actinomycetes > Mycobacteriales > Mycobacteriaceae > Mycobacterium. The sequence goes on along the minus strand of NZ_JBARMY010000486.1, from coordinate 3,231 downwards.
TCGTTGATCGCCGGCGACAACGCACGCAGGGCGATCTCGACCAACTGGTCGACGCCGAACGAAATATCTTGTGGCAGAGTGCGATAGGCACCCGCAATATGACTGAGCGCGAGAGTGTTGTGGAAGGCGGCGGCCGCGCTCGGCGGCCAGACCCGCGCCATGGCCTGACCCGCGACCAGAAAGTGCCCTGGCCGGTAAGGCAATTCAACGACTGCATCGGCCTTGGACGCGACCTTCACCAGCCTCTCAATCCGGATGACCTGCAAGTAGCCACTGCTCGGTGCGCGGATCGGGGCACCGGACTCCGCCAACCGCGCCGTCAACTCCTCGGACGTCGGGCCGCGGGTCGCTCCGAGGCCGACGACCGCATTGCGCTTTTGCGCCGCGATCTCGCCATGCAATGTCTCGGCGATGCCGGCAATCACGACCGGAAGCTGAATCATCACGGCGACGTGGTTGAGGAAGTAGATCAATACGCCCACGCCGGCCAATGTCAGCATCAGGGTCACGGTGATCGAGAGATGCGGCACGAAGTCGCCGTGAGCACCACCGCCCACCGATACAAGGGTGATCATCGCGTAGCAGAATGTGGCGACGAATGCCCCCAACGCCATTTGGGTTCCGAGATCACGCACGAAGTTACGAAGCATTCGCGGCCCGACCTGAGTCGAGGCGAGCGTCAGCACAACGATGGTGATCGAGAAAACAATACCCACTACGGTGATGATCGCCGCCGAGACTGTGGTGAGGTTGACACGCGCCGTGTCGGAGGTGCCGTTGAGCACCCACGACGGGTAATGAATCCGCCCGGCGTAGGCCGCGCGGTCGGCGGTGTAGGTGCCAACGAAAAGCAGCACTATGCCTAACGTTTCGAGTAACGGAACGACCCAGAGGTTCGTCCGCACCGCCTCCCGCCGCCAATCAGCCTCGAAGTAGGCGTAACCCAGCATTACCGCCTGACCGCAACCGAGTAGGTGAGCATGCCGCGATCTAACCCCCAAATCCGTTGACATTCGATCAGCCAGGCCGTTAACGGAAGGCAATGCCCGCGCGCACCGTTCATCTGTTTACGCACCAATCAATCGGCAACCGGCGGTCCGCTTTCAACCTCCGGTGAGGAACCGAAATCACCCTAAGCGCCGTGACCACGCAGCGCCTGATCGTTGACGCTTTCTTAACGGGCTTCACAACGATGTTGGGCGGCTGTGGCGGCCCTCAATTCGTCATTCGTGACATTCAACCGGTTTCGGTAGCGACCCTTGCTCGTTCCTTCCTCGAGGCGATCACCCGACATTCCGCCCGCACCGCCGATGATCACCGTCACGATCTGTCGCGTGAGTCGAGACTCATCCTCAGTCCTCCTGCCGGCGGAGCAGGTCGGCCCAATTTCGCGGCACCCGTCCGCGAGGACCGGGGACCGTCTGGTCCGCCGGACGGCATTCTGGCGGGGCCAGCTCAGGACCCTCGTAATAGTCATTGCTCTCGTAGTTCCAGAACCAGTCTTCGCCGGGCTCGAACGATCGGATGATCGGATGACCACTCTCCCGCCAGTGCTTGGTCGCGTGCCGGGCCAGCGAATCGTCGCAGCATCCGATGTGGCCGCACGCCGCGCAGCGCCGCAAGTGCACCCACCAACCGCCGGCGGCCTCACATTCGGCGCAGCCGACACCACTGGGCGGCACTGATGGATCGACAGCGGCAGTCATCGCGACTTTCCCTCACTCACTGATGCATCGGATACGCCGCTGGTGGGCTTGCGATAAGAAGTCACTGTAGCCCCGGTCGTCGCTTCATCAGGCGAAAGTCCCTGTTTCGTCAGCGGGCGTCTTCACTCATATAACCCCTCCAGATACCAACGTCGTTGGCGGTAGCACAGCAGCAGCGCCCTACCCGGATCGGCGCCGGGTTCGCCCTCCAGCAGCACCTGGGCCCGGGCAGTGCGACCACCCCCTGTGCCGGCCACAGTCCGGTCATCCCACCACCGCTCGTCGACCGGCCATGGCCCGGCCCACCAGCGCAACCGGTCGTCCCGGTCGCGGGCGGCCAGCCGCGCCGGGTCCGCGGAAAACAGGCCCCGGCCGTTCACCCGTATCGGATTACCTTGCTCGTCAAGCAAATCCACCGGATCATCGAGTAACACCGTCGGCGACGGCCCAGGCAGTTGACCGGGCCACGGCAGACGCGGATCGGCCCGCGGCACCGGCTCGTCACCCAACGGCGTCAAGGTGATGCGCTCAGCCGGTCCACGTCCGCCACTGAGCCCCGGTACCTGGACCGCATCCGGACCGAGCAGACCCTGCACCCGCACCAAGGCCCGACGGGCGCGCAGCCGGTCCTCCTCGCCGAGGCCACCCCACAACGGCAGCTGCAGCGCCCCGGCCGACACCACCTCCACCGCGTGCAGCCGCAGCAGCGTTACCGGCGCCGTGGGCCGATCATCGGCGGTGCGGTTGTTCAGCCACCCGTCAAGCTGCCAGCGCACCCGGTCGGCGGTCGCGTCCTCGGTTAGCGGCTCAGCGCACCGCCACACCCGGTGCAGCTCGTCGGAGTTGGCGGTGACAGCGTGAATGGCCAGCCGGGTGCATCCCACTCCGGCAGCCATCAGCGTCTGATGCAAAGCGCCGGCCAGCGAACGGCCGGCGAACGCTGCGGCGTCTACCCGGTCGATAGGCGGGTCACAGTGCAACTCGACATCGAGTTCCGCCGGCGGCTCACGCCCAGACGGCCCGCGTTCCGGCTCACCGCGGGCGAACCGGTGTGCGACTACAGCGTCGGCGCCGAACCGGGAAGCCACATCGGTGCGCGGCAGTGCGGCGAACTGCCCGATGTTACGAATACCCATCCGCCACAACAGATCCACGAGATCTTCCCGCCCCGGCCCGGACAAGCTGGGCTCGGTGCCCAGTTGCCGGATGGACAGCGCTGATAAAAATTGGGCGTCCTGTCCGGGTGCTACGACACGGCCGGCACGGGCAGCGAACACCGCGGTGGACAACTGATCGGCTATCCCTACCTGGCATTCTGTGCCGGCGGCGGCCACCGCGTCGATCAGCCGCTCAGCCGCCTGCTGCTCGGACCCGAAAAACCGGGCCGCCCCGCGCACCGGTAACACCACCAGCCCGGGCCGCAGCACCTCGGCGCGCGGCACCAGATCATCCACCGCCGCGATCACTTTTTCGAAGAAGCGGGCGTCGCGGTCAGGATCCGCGGCGACGACGTGCAGTTGCGGGC
>NZ_JBARMY010000485.1:0-10380 GCF_049802695.1 Mycobacterium sp. | reverse complement strand
GTGCCAGGGGACGGCTCGGTGCCGCGTTACGGCGCCCGCCAGACTGCGGCGCGGGCTGCGGCAGCGGCGGCAGCACCCGCAGCAGGTCGTTGAACTGCCGCACCGTCCGCAACCCCTCATCCCATTCGGCGCGGTTACTGGCGATCGGCATGCTGACCAGCGTCCAGTTCTGCTCGTTCCACATGATCTCGGCGCAATCCGGTGCGGTGTGCGCGAACGTAACCATGCGGCGGTCGCAGGCCCGTCGGGCCGCATCCAGGTTGGTCGAGTACACCATTCGCGGCCCGATCGCCCCGAGCAGCCAGATGTCGGTCTCGCGTGGCTCTTTCAATCCTTTGAGCCGCAGGTCGATGACGACGTTCGTGCCGACCTTGCGGTGCAGGGCGACCACGGTGGCGACCTCTTCCAGGTCGAAGATGAACACCGCCTCGCCACGGATCTGGCCCAGCACGACATTGCGTGCCGGAATGTCGCCGACGGTCGACATCACACCGCGCTTCCAGCGGTGCAGGATCTCAGTGTTCTCCGGCTCGTAGTCGAAGCCGTGCGACCGTGCCCACGATTTGCGGCGCCGGCCCCGCCCGCGACGTCGATCCAGGTCGACGTAAAGCAGCACCGCGGCGCCGACGAAGCACAGCGCCGAGAGCGTAAACCAGAGCGGAACCATCGCACGTAGCCTAACCGCTGTTAGCCCAGAACCAAGAACGTAAGCGGGTCACAACACGGTCACCACCGGTGAACGTCAGCCCGTGGCGATCGCGAGCGCGGCGTACCCGGGCGAAGCGGGTCGCCACCCTCAGCCCAGGATCAGCGAATCGCCCTCGGGCGTGACGTTGACCGGGATGATGTCGCCGTCGTGGGCGTCGCCGGCCAGCAACATCTTCGCCAGCTGGTCGCCGATGGCCTGCTGCACCAGTCGCCGCAGCGGGCGCGCCCCGTAGACCGGGTCGAATCCGCGCTGCGCCAGCCAGCGCTTGGCCGGCAGCGAGACTTCCAGCTGCAGCCGCCGTTGCGCGAGCCGCTTGTCCAGCTGCGCGAGCTGGATGTCGACGATCTGCACCAGTTCTTCGGGGTTGAGCCCGTCGAAGATGAGCACGTCGTCGAGGCGGTTGATGAACTCGGGCTTGAACGCCGAGCGCACCGCGGCCATCACCTGCTCCTCGTTGCCACCGGACCCGAGGTTCGACGTCAGAATCAGGATGGTGTTGCGGAAGTCGACCGTCCGCCCCTGCCCGTCGGTGAGCCGGCCCTCATCGAGGACCTGCAGCAGCACGTCGAACACGTCCGGGTGGGCCTTCTCGATCTCGTCGAAGAGAACCACGGTGTAAGGACGCCGGCGCACCGCCTCGGTCAGCTGACCGCCCTGGTCGTAGCCGACATAGCCCGGCGGCGCGCCGACCAGGCGGGCCACCGAGTGCTTCTCGCCGTACTCGCTCATGTCGATGCGGACCATCGCGCGCTCGTCGTCGAACAGAAAGTCGGCCAGCGCTTTGGCCAGCTCGGTCTTGCCGACACCGGTGGGGCCGAGGAACAGGAACGACCCGGTCGGCCGGTTGGGATCGGCGACGCCGGCCCGGGTGCGGCGCACCGCATCACTGACGGCCTGCACCGCCTTCTTCTGTCCCACCACGCGCCTGCCGAGCTCGTCTTCCATCCGCAGCAGCTTGGCGGTCTCACCCTCCAGCAGCCGCCCGGCCGGGATACCGGTCCACGCCGACACCACGTCGGCGATGTCGTCGGGGCCGACCTCCTCCTTGAGCATCACCGCTTCCCGGGCCTGCGCCTGGGGCACCGCGGCGTCGAGCTTCTTCTCCACTTCGGGGATGCGCCCGTAGCGCAGCTCGGCCGCCTTGGCCAGGTCGCCGTCACGTTCGGCCCGTTCGGATTCACCGCGCAGTGTCTCGAGCTGTTCTTTGAGCTCGCGGACGCTGTCGATCGCGGTCTTCTCGTTCTGCCATCTGGTCGTGAGCTGTGCCAACTTCTCTTTGTGGTCGGCAAGCTCGGCGCGCAGCTTCTCCAACCGCTCCCTCGAGGCCTCGTCTTCCTCTTTGGCCAGCGCCATCTCTTCGATCTCCAGCCGGCGGACCAGCCGCTCGACTTCGTCGATCTCGACCGGACGCGAGTCGATCTCCATCCGCAGCCGCGCCGCCGCCTCGTCGACCAGGTCGATCGCCTTGTCCGGCAGGAACCGGGCGGTGATGTATCGGTCGGACAAGGTGGACGCGGCAACCAGCGCCGAGTCGGTGATGCGCACACCGTGGTGCACCTCGTAGCGCTCTTTGAGTCCGCGCAGGATGCCGACAGTGTCCTCGACCGACGGCTCCCCGACGAATACCTGCTGGAAACGCCGCTCCAGCGCCGCGTCCTTCTCGATGTGCTTGCGGTACTCGTCCAGCGTGGTGGCGCCGACCAGCCGCAGCTCGCCGCGGGCAAGCATCGGTTTGATCATGTTGCCGGCGTCCATCGCCGATTCGCCGGTCGCCCCGGCTCCGACGATCGTGTGCAGTTCGTCGATGAACGTGATGATCTGCCCAGCGGAGTTCTTGATCTCGTCGAGCACGGCCTTGAGCCGCTCCTCGAACTCACCGCGGTATTTCGAGCCGGCCACCATCGAACCCAGGTCCAAGGAGACGACGGTCTTGTCGCGCAGGCTTTCCGGCACGTCGCCCGCGACGATGCGCTGAGCCAGCCCCTCGACGATCGCGGTCTTACCGACGCCGGGCTCACCGATCAGCACCGGATTGTTCTTGGTGCGACGGGACAGCACCTGCACGACACGACGAATCTCGTTGTCACGCCCGATGACCGGGTCGAGCTCGCCCTCGCGGGCGAGGGCCGTCAGGTCGGTGGAGTACTTCTCCAACGCCTGGTAGGTGGCCTCCGGCTCCGGGCTGGTGACCCGGGCGCTGCCGCGCACCTTGACAAACGCCTCCCGCAGCGCTTGCGGGGACGCGCCGTGGCCGGTGAGCAGCTTGGCGACGTCGGAGTCACCAGTGGCCAGGCCGACCATCAGGTGCTCGGTGGACACGTACTCGTCGTCCATCTCGGTGGCCAGCTGCTGAGCAGTGGTAATCGCGGCCAGCGATTCGCGGGACAGCTGCGGCTGCGCACTGGCGCCGCTGATTTGCGGCAGCCGGTCCAGCAGGCGCTGCGCTTCGGCGCGGACCGTGGCGGGCTCGACGCCGACTGCCTCCAGCAGCGGCGCAGCGATCCCGTCGTTCTGGGTCAGCAGTGCCAGCAGTAGGTGAGCGGGCCGGATCTCCGGGTTACCGGCGGCCGAGGCCGCCTGCAGCGCCGAGGTCAGCACGGCCTGAGTCTTGGTCGTTGGGTTGAACGAGTCCACACCGGCCTCCATCTGGGTCCAAAGGGAGTTGCTAAAAATGCTTGTCGGGATATCCAACGCCGTCAAGGTTGAGTGTGTTCCGCTCAACCCGAACCAATTCTACGGAGTTGTCACCGACCGCCGCTTGCTCATTCTTTCGAACCTATGATCGAGCGATGGGTCGCCTAGCTTCGATCGGTTATAACGGGCAGCCGCTTCCCGACCCCTTCCGCGTGGTGCGGCCGCCGATCACCGTGCTGATCGACTTGACCGTGCTGTTCCCGCGGGAGCCGCACCGTTCTGGCCGCTACCATCCCCAGGGGCTGCAGCTGCACAAAGTCGTCGAAGGCCGATTGTCCTGCTGGGGCGTCTGCGAGCAGGGCGACTGGTGGGGGCTGGTCACCTATCCGGTCGACTACGGCTCAAAGCGCAAGACGGTCACGCACTGGGTGCCGGCCTGGACGCTGCGCCGCAAAAGCTAGCCGTGCGGTGAGCGGTTCGCCCCGCACTGCCTCGCCAGAGACCGATGGTGACGGTTGGGGAGTGACATCGCATGCGATATCACCTTCTCAGGGCCACTATCGGTTCGAATAGCTCAAAACGAACTGATTACCCGCGAGGCCCAGTTGATCGGCTTTTTCGCCAGCACCTGACAGCTGTCCGCTACGGTTCTCGCGTGGTTACCAGCTTGGGCTCGGCGCTGAGCCGACTCATCCCCCTCGCGCTTGTGATCGCCCTGTCGCCGCTGTCGATCATCCCAGCCGTGCTGGTGTTGCACGCGCCGAAACCGCGGCCGAGCGGGCTCGCGTTCCTCACCGGCTGGCTGGTCAGCCTGACCGCCATGACGGCGATCTTCGTCGCGGCGTCCGACGGGCTCGCTTTCCTGCACAAGTCGCCGCCGACATGGGCGTCCTGGCTGCGTGTCGTGCTGGGTTCGACGCTGGTCGCGTTCGGCGTCTATCGGTGGGTGACCCGGCACAGCCATAGCGAGATGCCCGGCTGGATGCGCTCGCTGGAGGGTGTGACCCCGGTACGCGCAGCGCTGTTTGGCGCCTTGCTAGCCGTCGTCCGACCCGAGGTGTTACTGGTGTGCGCGGCAGCCGGATTGGCAATCGGCGGCCCCGAGCTCGGCGTCACCCGCTCCTGGACCGCGGCGGTGATCTTCGTCGTCGTCGCCGCGTCCTCGGTGGCGATCCCGATCGTGGCCTACGCCGTTGCCGGCGACCGTCTCGACCAACCGCTGGCCCGGCTGAAGCACTGGATGGATCAGCACAACGCCGCTCTGGTGGCGGCCGTCCTGGTGCTGATCGGGCTGCTGGTTTTCTACCACGGGATTCGCGGCCTGTAACAACGAGCCTAAAATCGTCGCACGTGGGCTTAGAGGATCGGGACGCACTGCGGGTGCTGCACGATGCCGTGCACCCGTCCGACGCCACCGGGTTGATTGGCAAGTTCTACACCCGCTGGTTCGACCTCGACGTCTCGACGCGTGACCTCTTTCCGCCCGACATGGAAGGGCAGCGCGCCGCGTTCGCGCAGGCACTGCGCTGGATCTACGGCGAACTGGTCGCGCAGCGCGCCGAGGCACCGGTCGCGTTTCTGGCCCAACTCGGCCGTGACCACCGCCAGTACGGTGTTCAGCCGGCGCACTACGAGACCCTGCGGCAGGCGCTGTACGCGACGTTGCGCGATCAGCTGGGTGACCGCTGGAACGACGCCGTCGACGAGGCCGCCCGGCAGTCGCTCAACCTGATCACCGGCGTGATGAGCGGTGCCGCCGACGCCGAGGCGGGGCCCGCCTGGTGGGACGGCACAGTCATCGAACACCTGCGGGTGTCCCGCGATCTGGCGGTGGTGCGGTTGGTTCTGGACCGTCCGCTGCCCTATCACGCCGGCCAGTACGTCAACGTCGCGATCCCACAGTGCCCGCGGCGCTGGCGGTATCTGACTCCCGCGATTCCGCCGGACGACAGCGGCGCTGTCGAGTTCCACATCCGGGCGGTTCCGGGCGGACTGGTCAGCACCGCCATTGTCGGCGAGACGCAGCCCGGCGACCGCTGGCGACTGTCCAGCCCGCACGGCGCGCTGCACGTAGACCGCGACGGTGGCGATGTGTTGATGGTGGCCGGCAGCACCGGGGTGGCGCCGCTGCGCTCGATTGTCATGGATCTCGCCCAGTGGGGCGAGAACCCGCGCGTGCACATGTTCTTCGGCGGGCGCTACCCGTGCGAGCTCTACGACCTGCGCACGCTGTGGCAATTGGCGACGCAGAACCCGTGGCTGTCGGTTTCGCCCGTGTCGGAGTACACCCGCGATCCCAGGTGGGCCGCCGACTACCCCGACGTCACGCCGCCGCGCGGCCTGCACGTGCGCCAGACCGGCCGATTGCCCGAGGTGGTAGCCAAATACGGTGGCTGGGGCGATCGGCAGATCCTGATCTGCGGCGGCCCGAAGATGGTCCGGGCCGCGAAGACCGCACTCGTCGCCAATGGGGCCCCGCCGGAACGCATTCAGCACGACCCGCTGAACAGCTGATAGGTAGGCGGCGACCCGCTTCGCCCGGCTTCCAGCCGCGCTCGCGATCGCCGCTAGGCTAATCGCGTGCACGTCGTCACGCTGCGCGACCCGTCGTCCTCAGTGGTGGCGCAGTACGTGCCGTCCGCCGGGATGATCGGCGTCTCGTTGACCGATTCCGACGTCCAGTTGCTGGGGCTGCGGCGTGGCCTGGACGCGTACATCGAAGCCGGCAAAACCATGGGCATCCCGATCTTGTACCCGTGGGCGAATCGGCTGGGCGACCGCAGCTACACCGTCGGAGACAATGAAGTCGTGTTGCAGCCCGACGGCGCAGGAGTGCGATTCGACCCCAACGGCCTGCCGATTCATGGGTTGCTCGCGGGCTATGGCGGCTGGCGGGTGATGACCGAGTCAGCCGACGAGCTGACCGCTGAATTGAATTTCGCCGGCGATCCGGCGCTGCTGGCCAGCTTCCCGTTTCCGCATATGTTGGTAGTGCGGGTCAGCCTCGCTGACCGCACGTTGACCGTGCGTACCACCGTGTCGGCGATCGGGGACAAAGCAGTGCCGCTGTGTTACGGCTTTCACCCGTACCTGCAGTTGCCGGACGTGCCGCGCGCGCAGTGGACCATCGAGACTCCGCCGCTGCGGCACTTGACTCTTGACGACCAAGGGTTGCCGACGGGCGAGACTTCCGAGCAGGCGCCCCTCCGTGAGCCGTTGGGCGACAGAGGTTTCGACGACGGTTACGGCGCGGTGGCCGACGGTTCGGTGTTCGCGGTTTCCGGCGGCGACCGTCGTATCGAAGTGCACTTCGAGCAGGGCTATCCGGCCGCGCAGATATTCGCACCGCCCGGCGAAGACGTGGTCTGTTTCGAGCCAATGGCTGCGCCGACCGATGCGCTGCGCCGCGGCGGCTACCGATCAGCGCAGCCGGGTGAGCCGGCGGTCGCGGTGTTCTCCATCCACGTCTGACGTTCATTGAGTCCAGATGCGAGGGTCTTCCTCGTAGGCCGACGGTGTCTCGAGTTGAGCAATGCGGTTCGCGCCGACCGTGTAACGGGCGATCAGTCCGATCGCTATGCCCTCGTGATGTTCGACGATGATCTGGATGCCATCCCGGTTCTCTTCCGGCAGAGACACATTCACTGCCACCGCGACAGCCCGCAGATCGTCCTTCGACTGGGCCAAGTCTCGCCACAGCGTGGCGAGCTGTTCGGAGACCTCCGACACCTTTCCGCTCGGATCACTGGGCTGGACAGCTTGGACGTGACCGTCGACGGACATCGCGAAAGCAAAGGGCTGAAAGTTTCCCGCTAACGAGATGCGACGAGCCGCGAGACCACCTGCCGCATCGTATAGCTCGTCGAGGTCAGCTTGCGCCTGGTGACTCGCGCTGTCGCCCCAACTCGCCATCAGGCGTCCCTCCTCCGGTGCCGCACCGTCGGCGTGCTTGATCCAGGGTGATGTGGGCTGCAGTCTATTACCGTGTCGCTAAGGTTGGCGTCGCGATTCGCCCGCTCATCAACCCGCGCTATTGCTGCGGCCGCTGCGGGGCCGCCAGACCACCACGGCGGTGCTCTTCGGCACAACGGCGAGATCACGCCGCTGATTGGCCCGTAACGCCTGGATCTCGTCGGCCATCTCTTTGACCCTTGATTGCAGCGCCTCTACCTGGTTGGTCAGTTCAATGATGCGTTTGATGCCCGCCAGGTTGACGCCCTCGTCCTGGGACAGCCGCTGCACCTCGCGGAGCAAATCGACGTCATGCTGCGAATAGCGCCGTCCCCCACCGGAACTGCGCTGTGGGCTGACCAGACCGAGCCGGTCGTAGGTGCGCAGTGTTTGAGCGTGCATACCGGCCAGCTCGGCGGCCACCGAGATCAAAAAAGTCCGAGCGTCGTCTTGTCTCGTCATCAGCGGTTACCTGCCCATCCGGCTCGCGGGTCGAACCCGCTGGCCCGCTCGGCAGCGGCGTAGCTCTCCAGGGCCTCCTGGGCGGCGCCCTGCACGTTCGGCGGTACCGCCACTTTGACGGTGACGAGCAGGTCACCGTTGCCGCCGCTGCGCTTGGGAACGCCGCGGCCGCGCACCCGCAGGGTGCGTCCGTCAGCGGTGCCCTTGGGCACTCGAACACCGACCTTGCCGTCCAGCGTAGGGACCGAAAGGGTTGTGCCCAAGGCTAGTTCGGTGAAACTGACCGGAACTGTCACGGTGAGATCGTCGCCGTCGCGGGCGAATACCTTGTCCGGCCGGACGTGCACCGTCACATACAGGTCACCTGACGGGGCGCCGCGCAGGCCGGCTTCACCCTGTCCGGCCAACCGAATCCGTTGTCCGTCTTCGACGCCCGGCGGGATCCGCACATTGATGGTGCGGGTGCGGGTAGTCACACCGGTTCCCTGGCACTGCTCGCACGGGTGCTCGATGACCGACCCGGTGCCCCGGCAGTCGGTGCACGGTTCGGAGAAGCCGAACGCACCCTGGTTGCGGCTGATCACACCGGAGCCGTTGCAGGTCGGGCAAACCTTGGGGCTGGTGCCTGGGCGCGCTCCGCTGCCATGACAGTTGGTGCACGGCGCCGGACTGGTCAGCCGCAGCGGCATCGCCACGCCTTTGGTGGCTTCGACGAAATCCAGCTCGGTTTCGGTCTCCAAATCGTTGCCGCGGCGCGGTCGGCTGGGCCGTGGTGCGGCACCGCGTCCGAACAAGCCGCCGAACAGGTCGCCGATGTTGGTGCCGCCGCTCTGCCCGGCAGCGTCGAACAAATCGCTCAGGTTGAACTCGGCACCGTCACCGCCGACATCGAAGCCGCCGAAACGGCCGCCGTTGAACCGGCGACCGAATCCACCGCCGCCGGCGAACAGTCGACGCGTTTCGTCGTACTCCTTGCGTTTGGCCGGATCTGTGAGCACTTCCTTGGCTTCGGACACGGCTTTGTATCGGTCTTCGGCCGCTTTGTCGCCCGGGTTCCGGTCCGGATGGTTGTCAGCGAGCAGCTTCCGGGCTGTCCGCTTGATCTCGTCAGGACTGGCGTCCGGGGAGACGCCCAGTTCCTTATAGAAGTCCTTCTCGACCCATTCGCGCTGGGCCATGTCGCGTCACCCCCTTCCACCCTCGAGGTTGAGTTCTGTTGCCGCTAATTCTGCGTCGATTCTGATTGTGCGTTCTGCTCACCGGTGTCGGAGTCGTTATCGGCGGTATCCGAGGCCGAGCCGTCGTCGGCAGAGGTCCCGGACTTCTCGTCGACAGTGTCGACCACGCCCACCAGAGCATGTCGCAGCACCTGCTCGCCGAGTCTGTAACCCTGCCGCAGGACGGTTCCGATTACCGGCCGAGAACCCGCACCTCCGTCGCCCTCGTGCTGCACGGCTTCGTGCAGCACCGGGTCGAAGTCGTCACCCTCGGCGCCGAACGCCGAAAGGCCGAGCCCGCTCAGCGCGCTGGCCAGCTTGTCGGCCACCGACCGCAGCGGACCTGACTCCAGATCACCGTGGCTGCGGGCGCGCTCGAGATCGTCGAGGACACCGAGCAATTGAGTGACCACAGTGGCTTTGGCCCGCTCAGCGGACGCCTGCTGTTCGCGCAAGGCCCGCTTGCGATAGTTGGCGAAGTCGGCTTGTACCCGTTGCAGGTCTGCTGTCAGCTCGGCAACCTTGTCGACGCCTGCCACAGGCTCGCCGCCTGCCGGCGCCGACCCACCATGGGCCGGCCCGGCAGGGGCAGCGCGTACTTCTCCGGTCTCAGGGTCGATCCGCCGCTTGTCGGTGACGGTCACCTGTTCGCGTGGATTACCTTCGGTCACCGGGCCTCCCGCTCATCGTCAACCACCTCCGCGTCCACGACGTCGTCAGCACCACCGGACCCGTCGTGTACCGGACCGTCAGGGCCGCCCGCGTCCTGCGCAGCCTGCGTTGCTTCGTAGATCGCCTGGCCGAGCGCCTGAGACTCCTGACCCAGCTTCTCCATCGCCGACTTGATCGCGCCGATGTCGTTGCCGCTCAACGCCGTCTTCGCCTCAGCCACCGCAGCCTCCACCTTGTTCAGCGTGTCCTCCGGCACTTTGGAACCACCCTCGGCCGCTGGGCTCCGTTGTTCAGCGACGAACTTCTCCGTCTGGTAGACCAGCGTCTCGGCCTGGTTGCGCACGTCGGCCTCCTCGCGACGCTTGCGGTCCTCGTCGGCGTGCGCCTCGGCGTCCTTGATCATCCGGTCAATCTCGTCCTTTGACAGCGCGGAGCCTTCCTGGATGCGGATGGTGTTCTCCTTGCCGGTGCCCTTGTCCTTGGCGGTGACGTGGACGATGCCGTTGGCGTCAATGTCGAACGTGACCTCGATCTGCGGGATGCCGCGTGGAGCCGGCGGAATACCGGTCAGCTCGAAGCTGCCGAGCAGCTTGTTGTGCGAGGCGATCTCGCGCTCACCCTGGTAGACCTGGATCTGCACCGACGGCTGGTTGTCGTCGGCGGTGGTGAAGGTCTCCGATCGCTTGGTCGGGATGGTGGTGTTGCGCTCAATCAGCTTGGTCATCACGCCACCCT
>NZ_JBARMY010000484.1:0-4781 GCF_049802695.1 Mycobacterium sp. | reverse complement strand
GGCTAACGGGCCACCACCCGCGGTGCGGTGGGCCAGGCGGCGGCCCGAGGCGGCTGCGCGGCTCGATGCGGCCCGCTCCGGACTGACGGACTTGTCGCAGCAGTTGTCGGTGCCCACCGAGAACCTGATCTCCCCCGAGTTGGTGCGCCGGCTGTGCTGGGACTGGGAAGACGGCCATAGCGGTGATCCGGAATCGGTGATTGAGGAGTTCCTGCGCGCCGGCGAGGCCCGCGAGTGGCAACGCACACTGGTGGTTCCGGTGCTGGCAGCGGCGTTGCAGCCGCCGGCCGGTTAAAGGCGCGGATCGACGGGTTCGAAACCCTAGCCAAGACGCGGGACGGCAGCGAGCTGAGACTGACCGATCCACGTGGGCACCGCGCGACGCACCTGCGAGGGCGCGTCGATGGACACGGACCCGTCGAGCAGCGCACGCGACCACGACACATCGCCGCGCCAGACCGCGGTGAGTGCGCGCAGCGTGCACGACACTGTTCCGGCCACGTCGTATCCGGGATCGAAGTCGCATACGTCGGCTCGACCGTCGGCAACCACGAGCCACCACGACGTCGCCTTCGGCACGACACGCGACAGGCGGAACGCCAGCACCGTCCGCCGCCGCGGCCACCTGTCGATGGGCACCTTCCGATGGATGTCCCACATCAGCAGGTGCGGGTCGAGGTCGTCGTCGCCGATTTCGGGAATCCATCGCACCCCCCACGCGCCGATCGCCTGGACGACGTCGTGCAATTCCTTCCCGCAAGGCGTCAGTGCATAGGACGTCCGGCCGTCGACCTCGGTTCGTTCGACGAGACCTGCGCGGGTCAGGGTCTGCAGCCGCTTGGACAGCAACGCCGGCGACATCTTGGGTACGCCGCGGCGCAGATCGTTGAAATGGCTACTGCCGTCCAGTAATTCACGCACCACCAGCATTGTCCAGCGTTCGTCGAGCAACTCCATGGCTTTGGCGACCGGACAGAATTGACCGTAGGACGGCATGGTGTGACGGTACATCTCCCCCGAGGCAGAAGCGCTGGTACAGATTCAGAACCACGACCGGTTCACATCTGGCACTGGAATGGCCGCATGGGTGAACGGACGATTGCCGTGCAGCAGAATCCGACCGAGGAGACCGATATGACCACCAATGCCGCCGGCACCGTTGTCTGTGACCTGACCGCCACAGATCGCGCGATCTGGGCAACCGGTAACTATCACACAGTGGCCAGTGACCTGGTTGCGCCGCTTGGGTCGGGGCTGGTGCAGGCCAGCGGCATCGGCCGGGGTGACCGGGTGCTCGATGTGGCCGCCGGAACCGGCAACGCCTCGATCCCGGCCGCAGCGGCCGGAGCCCGCGTGGTCGCCGGTGACCTGACGCCTGAATTATTGGAAGTAGGGCGCGCGGCGGCCGCTGAGCGCGGGGTAGAGCTGGAATGGGTGGAGGCTGATGCCGAGGCCATGCCATTCCCCGACAACGCGTTTGACGCCGTGCTGTCATGTGTCGGCGTGATGTTCGCCCCCCATCATCAACGTGCTGCCGACGAGCTGGTCCGGGTGTGCCGTCCCGGCGGAACCCTCGCGCTGATCAACTGGACACCCGAGGGCTTCGTCGGTCAGATGTTCGCGACAATGAAGCGCTTCGCGCCGGCACCGCCGCCAGGTGCGCAACACCCGCCGCTGTGGGGCAAGGAAGATCATGTCAAGCGCCTGCTGGCAGATCGGGTCGCCGATCTGGCGCTGCAGCGTCGCACGCTGGCCGTCGAGTTGTTCGCCACCGGTGCGGCATTTCGCGACTTCTTCAAGGCCCACTATGGACCGACAATCGCCACTTACCGGAACATCGCGGCCGACGCCGACCGAGTCGCGGCGCTCGACGCCGCGCTGGCCGAACTGGGGAAGCGCTTTCTGGCCACATCGGCGACCATGCACTGGGAGTACCTGCTGATCACCGCACGCAAGCGCTAGCCGGGCACCGGCATGGCGTGGCTTGGCGGCAAAGCCGTCAGTCGAGGCGCTCGCTGATCTCCGTATTCTCGGCGAGGCTGCTGCCCAGCGCTGCGATCCAGCCGGTGATCTGCCGGGAGACGTCCTGCTCAGTCAGGCCGACCTCAGCCAGCACTTCACCACGCGACGCGTGGTCGTAGAACCGCTGCGGCAAGCCCATGTCACGGCATGGCACGTCGATCTCCGCGCGGCGCAGCGCTGCCGACACGGCCGACCCGACGCCGCCGTTGACGCCGTTGTCCTCGACAGTGACGACCAGCTTGTGCCCGACCGCCAGGTCCCGCAGAGCATCCGGCACCGGCAGGATCCAGCGGGGGTCGATGACCGTGACGCCGATGCCCTGGTTGCGCAGCCGCTGCGCCGCCGCCAGCGCCATCGACGCGAACGCCCCGATCGACACCAGCAGCACGTCAGCGGTCAATCCCTGCGCCGGCACCGCCAGCACGTCGACACCACAGCGCCGCTCCACCGCCGAGATATCCTCACCCACATCGCCTTTCGGGAACCGGATTGCCGTGGGGCCGTCGTCGACGTCGAGCGCTTCGCCGAGTTCCTCGCGCAGTCGGGTGGCATCGCGCGGCGCGGCGACCCGCATACCCGGCACGATGCCCAGGATCGACAGATCCCAGATACCGTTATGGCTGGCACCGTCCGGGCCGGTGACACCGGCCCGATCGAGCACCAAGGTCACCGGCAGCTTGTGCAGCGCCACGTCCATCATGATCTGGTCGAACGCCCGGTTGAGGAACGTCGAGTAGATCGCCACCACCGGGTGCAGCCCGCCCATCGCCAGCCCGGCCGCCGACGTCAGCGCGTGCTGCTCGGCGATGCCGACGTCGAACAACCGGTCCGGGAACCGCTGCCCGAACGCCGTCAGACCGGTGGGGCCAGGCATGGCCGCGGTGATCGCGACGACGTCGCGGCGCCTGGCGCCGAAGCCGATCAACGCCGTGGAGAACGCAGCTGTCCAGCCCGGCCCGGGCACCGAGGTGGCCAGCCCGGTGATCGGGTCGATCACTCCGCAGGAATGCATCTGCTCGGCCTCGTCGGCTTCGGCCGGCGGGTAGCCCATGCCCTTGCGGGTCACCACGTGCACGATCACCGGGCCGCCGAAGCGGCGGGCGTTGCGCAGCGCGGTCTCCACCGCGTGTTCGTCGTGGCCGTCGACGGGCCCGACGTACTTCAGCCCGAGATCAGTGAACATCAGCTGCGGGGACAGCGCGTCCTTGAACCCCGCTTTGAGGCTGTGCAGAAAGTGGTAGGACGGCTCACCGATGACCGGCGTGCTGCGCAATGCGCTGCGGACCTTCTCTAGCAGCTGCTCGTAGCCGGGCTGCAGACGCAGCGTGGCCAGATGGTCGGCGAAACCGCCGAAGGTCGGCGCGTAGCTGCGGCCGTTGTCGTTGACCACGATGATCACCGGGCGGCGGGCGGCGGCGATGTTGTTCAGCGCCTCCCAGCACATGCCGCCGGTGAGGGCGCCATCGCCGACCACCGCCACCACGTGCCGGTTGCGGTGCCCGGTCAGCTCGAACGCCTTGGCCAGGCCGTCGGCGTAGGACAGTGCGGCGCTGGCGTGGCTGGACTCCACCCAGTCGTGTTCGCTCTCGGCGCGGCTCGGGTAACCCGACAGCCCGCCTTTCTTGCGGAGAGTCTCGAACTCGGCGCTGCGTCCGGTCAGCATCTTGTGCACGTAGGCCTGGTGGCCGGTGTCGAAGACGATCGGGTCGTGCGGGGAGTCGAAGACCCGGTGCAGGGCCAGCGTGAGCTCCACTACGCCGAGGTTGGGACCCAGGTGCCCGCCGGTGGCGGCGACCTTGTGAATGAGGAACTGGCGAATTTCGGCGGCGAGCTCGCGCAGCTGCGGTTGAGAAAAGTGCTGCAGATCAGCGGGCCCGCGGATCCGTTCAAGCATCCCGTCAGTCTACGCAGGGCCGGTCGGCCACCCTGCCTGACCGGTCCCCTGCTGACACGTTCGTCTTCGGTGAGCCGGGAAGCCCGGTCGACGTCTTTGGTCAGGAGAGCGGGCCGTGGTGTCACCGTCGGTCGAACCACCACGCCGCACGCGCGATCGATGCTGCTCAGACGACGGGCCATCGTATTGTTAGCGGATGCGCGCGAGAGACATCGTTGAGGAGTTTCCGGTCGTCGACATCGACTCCAGTGCGCTGGATGCAGTCCGCCTGCTTGCCGAGCACCGCCTGACCGGACTCGTGGTCGGCACCGGCACATCCGACAAGCCCTTCGCCGTACTACCGGCCTCTCAGGTCGTCCGATTCATCGTGCCCGGTTACGTGCAGGACGACCCGGGTTTGGCCGGCGTGCTGACCGAATCCATGGCAGACCACGCCACCGACAAGCTCAGTGGCAAAACGATCCGCGATGTGCTGCCCCAGAAACGGCAGCACATTCCCGTAGTCGACGCCGACGACACCATCATCGAGGTGGCCGAAGTCATGGCGCGGCTGCACAGTCCGCTGGTAACCGTCGTCAAAGAAGGCAAGTTGCAAGGGGTGATCACGGCATCGCGCCTGTTGGCCGCGGCCCTGAAGCATTGATCGGGTCTGCCGTGGGGCGGCGCCGATGACGTATTACGCGGTCACGGTGTTCGTAGCCGCCTACGCATTCATCGTCAGCGAGCGCTTCAACAACGCCAAGGTCGCGCTGGTGGGCGCCGGACTCATGGTCGTCCTGCCGGTGATCGACTCCCCCGACGTGTTCTACTCCCAATCCAGCGGAGTCGACTGGGACGTCATCTTTCTCATGCTGGGCATGATGAT
>NZ_JBARMY010000483.1:0-13557 GCF_049802695.1 Mycobacterium sp. | reverse complement strand
GGTGGTGACGCTGCGCCGCCGGCTGCGGCCCCAGGTGACCGCGCTGGTGTGCAGTCTGGCGCTGATCGCCACCGTGCCCGACTTGGCGTGGGGCGTGGGCGGACGGGTCCGCTCGGTGGACTACCCCGCCGGTTGGTGGTCGGTGTCCCGGATGATCAACGACGAGCCGGGCACGGTGGCGGTGTTGCCAGCCGGCAATCTGCGGCGTTTCGCCTGGTCAGGATGCCCACCGGTGCTCGATCCGCTGCCGCGCTGGTTGCGCGCCGATGTACTGGTGACCGGCGACCTGACCATCTCCGACGTCACGGTTGCCGGCGAGGGTAGCCGGGCCCGGGCGATTCAGCGCATGCTGCTGGCGGGGACCACTCCCGCCGCTCTGAAAGCTGCCGGCGTGACCTGGCTGGTAGTGGAGTCGGGCACGCCCGGTGAGACGGGTACCGCTGCCCGGACGGTGAGCGCACTGCCGCGCGCCTACCGCGACGGGGATCTCACGCTGTATCGAGTCGGCGGGGGAACCGGCCCGGCAGCGGCGGCCGCGCGACGGGCCGCGGTGATTGCGCATCTGGCGTGGCTGGCGATGCTTACCGCCGGCGCTGTCGGCATGGCGGTCAGCGCTTGGCGCCGACACTTAACTCACGGTGGGGACCCGCCGAAACCGTCGCAGTGGATTAAGTGTCGGCGAGCCGGCGGCCGGGGCTAGAGAAGCCCGGTGACGCGGTAGCCCGCATGCACGGCTTCGAGCACACCGTGCATTGCTTCCGCGCTTTGCCGCCACGAGAATTCGCCGCTGCGGGTCTGCGCCTTCGTGCCGAGTTGTTCGCGCAGCACCGCATCGGTGAGCAGTTGTTCGAGCCGATCCACCAGTTCCTCGACGTCGTTAACCAACACCCCGGTCACACCGTCGATGATCGAGTCGGACAGTCCACCGGAGTTCCGGTAGCCGATCGTCGGCACCCGGTGCTGCGCGGCCTCGATGACCGCCAAACCCCAACCCTCCTTGCGCGACGGCAACACGTTCAGCCAACAACGCTGCAACAGATGGTGTTTGGTCACGTCGTCGACGTGGCCGTGGAAGGTGACCGCGTCGGAGATCTCGAGTCGATCGGCGTGCTCGACCAGCCGCCGGCGCCACCAGCCGTCACCGATGACGTCGAGGTGCAGATCGGGCATGCGGGCGCGCAGCACGGCGATCGCGTCCAACGCGTCCTCGATCTGCTTGTGCGGAACCAGCCGCGACAACACGACCACCCGCGGGGTGTCCGCTCGTGGTCCGCACAGCGACTGCGCCGGCGCCTGGTCGAGGCCGTTGCGCACGACCGCAATTCGCTGGTTGTCCACACCGAGGTCCAGCAAATCCCGAGCCGATGGCAGCGACACCGTCACGTACTGATTGCGCCGGTGCAGCCGCGGCGACAAGTTCGACTCCACGAACCAGCCGAACCGGCCCAGCAGCGGACCCGCCACCGGCCACTGTTCGCGGTGACAGTGGTGCACCAGTACCGCGACCCGTCGGCCGTAGATCAGCCGGGCCGCAAACGGTATGCCGTTCTGAGTGTCCACCACGACATCCGGGCGCACCCGCCGCATCGATCCCAACCGCAGGCGCGCTGCCAGTTCGTTCCAGGCCATCCAGGCCAGCGCCCACAGATAGACCGAATACCGCCCACCGGCGCGACTGATCCGGACACCGTCGACGGTCTCTTCTCGCGGCGCGCCGGGATACCGCGCGGTGCGCAATGTGACGGCGACTCCGCTCGCGGCCAGCTGAGCGCCGATGCGCTGCAGATAGGCTTCGCTTCCACCGCCCTGCGGATGCCCGGTGTCCCGCCAGCACAGCAGCAGCACCGAGCGCAGGTTGGACATCACTCGACAGCCTAACCGGCGCCCAGCCTGCGGCTGGCGTCACGCTGGACGGGACGTGCCCCCCGTAGGGTGGCAGCGGTGGGCGCGACTGAAGTGTTCGCACGGCGGGCCACACTGTCGCGTTCGCTGCGGCTGCTGTCAGAGTTCCGCCACGAGCAATCCGATCCGGCCCGGTTCTACGGCGCACTGGCCGCTGACACCGCGGCAATGGTCGGGGATCTGTGGCAAGCCGTCCACGCCGAATCCGTGGTCGGGCGCAGCCTGCTCGACGTGGGCGGGGGTCCGGGGTATTCCGCGCCGGCCTTCGCTGATGCCGGGATGCGATACGTCGGCGTCGAGCCCGATCCGGGCGAGATGCACGCGGCAGCACACGACATAGCCGGTGTGCCGGGCCACTTCGTGCGTGCGTCGGGAATGGCGCTGCCGTTCGCCGACGACAGCGTGGACATCTGCCTGTCGTCCAACGTCGCCGAGCACGTGTCCCGGCCCTGGCAGCTGGGGGCGGAGATGTTGCGCGTGACCAGGCCCGGGGGCCTGGCGGTGCTGTCGTACACGGTGTGGCTGGGACCGTTCGGTGGGCACGAACTGGGCTGCGCGCACTACCTGGGCGGGGCCCGCGCCGCAGCCCGCTACACGCGCAGACACGGTCATCCGGCCAAGAACCACTACGGGTCGTCACTGTTCGCGGTGACTGCGACGGCGGGTCTGCAATGGGCGGCGAACACCGGGATGTTGCTCGCCGCTTTCCCGCGCTACCACCCCCGATGGGCGTGGTGGACGACGTCGGTGCCGCTGCTTCGGGAATTTCTGGTGAGCAACCTGGTGCTGGTGCTGCAGCCGCCGCGGCGGGCGAAAAGACTTGACTGAAACGTGTTCTCGTTTTGCGCGGCGCTGAGTAGGGTGACCTCCATGACTGAGAGCGACAAGACCGAATACGACAAGCTGTTCATTGGTGGGCAGTGGGCCGCGCCGTCGACCGACGAAGTGATCGAAGTGCACTGCCCGGCCACCGGCGAATACGTCGGCAAGGTGCCGCTGGCCGCCGCGGCTGACGTTGATGCCGCCGTCGCGGCCGCCCGGAAGGCATTCGACACCGGACCCTGGCCTGCCACGCCGCCCGCAGAGCGGGCGGCGGTGATTGCCGCGGCGGTCAAGCTGCTGGAAGACCGCAAGGAGCTGTTCACCAAACTGCTCGCCGACGAGACCGGTCAACCGCCCACTGTCATCGAGACCATGCACTGGATGAGTTCGATGGGCGCGCTCAACTTCTTCGCCGGCCCCGCAGTCGACCAGGTCAGGTGGAAGGAGACCCGCACCGGCTCCTACGGGCAGACCATCGTGCACCGTGAGCCGATCGGCGTGGTCGGCGCAATCGTGGCGTGGAACGTGCCGCTGTTTCTGGCCGTCAACAAGCTGGGACCGGCGCTGCTGGCCGGCTGCACGGTGGTGCTCAAGCCGGCCGCCGAAACACCACTTACCGCCAACGCCCTGGCCGAGGTCTTCGCCGAGGCCGGCCTGCCCGAGGGTGTGCTGTCAGTGGTGCCGGGCGGTGTCGAGACCGGGCAGGCGTTGACGTCGAATCCCGACGTTGACATCTTCACCTTCACCGGCAGCTCGGCCGTCGGCAAAGAAATCGGCAAGCGTGCCGCCGACCTGCTCAAGCCGTGCACGCTGGAGCTCGGCGGTAAGTCGGCGGCCATCGTACTCGAGGATGTCGACCTGGCCGCCGCCATCCCGATGCTGGTTTTCTCCGGGATCATGAACACCGGGCAGGCCTGCGTCGCGCAAACCCGCATCCTGGCGCCCCGCTCGCGTTATGACGAGGTCGTGGATGCGGTGAGCAGCTTCGTCCAGGCGCTGCCAGTGGGGCCGCCGTCGGACCCGGCCGCGCAGATCGGGTCACTGATCTCTGACAGGCAGCTCAGCCGCGTCGAGGGCTATATCGCCAAGGGCGTCGAGGAAGGCGCCCGACTGGTCTGCGGCGGCGGCCGCCCCGACGGCTTGGACAACGGTTACTTCATCCAACCGACCGTCTTCGCCGACGTCGACAACACGATGACGATCGCCCGGGAGGAGATCTTCGGGCCGGTGCTGAGCATCATTCCCTACGACACCGAGGACGACGCGATCGCGATCGCCAACGATTCGGTGTACGGCCTGGCCGGCAGCGTATGGACGACCGACGTGCCGCATGGCATCGAGATCTCGGAGAAGATCCGTACCGGAACGTACGCGATCAACTGGTACGCGTTCGATCCCTGCTGTCCCTTCGGCGGATACAAGAATTCCGGCGTCGGGCGCGAGAACGGGCCGGAGGGTGTCGAGCACTTCACCCAGCAGAAGAGTGTGCTGATGCCGTTGGGCTACACGCTCGACAGCTGACCGGCGCCTTAGTTGGGAGAACCGCCCTCTATGGTGGGTCGCATAACTTCGAAACCAGCCCATCACACTTGTTACCAAGTCGTAACATGCCGCTACCTGCGCTTTCAGCGCCGCAGTCAGTTGCGGCTTATTTTGCACTTGCCTAATTCTGAGGCCTCTGGTTATGCTAGTTGGCATAATCAAAGGCCGGTGCGGCCGGCACAAGATAGGCAGCAAAACTATGTGGATGATTGAGCTCAACATTGCCGGTCAGCGGTTCAACCGCCAGTTCCCAGACCTGCCCCGCCAGCCTTCCTGGTCCGCCCGGTTCAGTCCGCGCATCGTGCCGTGGCGGGTACCGCAGGCTCGCCAGCAGCACGCGGCCTGACACCCTCAGGTCGGGGCGGAACACCACCATGTCATTGACGACGCGCGCTCCGCGCGCGACGCGCGGCACGACGCGCGCCAAAATGCTAGCCAGCGCTGCCGAGGTGCTGCGCGAGTGCGGCGCCGCAGGAGTGACCATCGACGAGGTCCTCAGCCGTAGCGGCGCCCCGCGCGGCTCCGTGTACTACCACTTTCCGGAGGGCCGTGCCCAGATACTGACTGAGGCGCTGCACTATGCGGGCGGCGTGATCACCGCTGCGATCGACGCCGCCGCCGAGCGTGGCGCAAGAATTCTTCTCCGCGGTTTCGTCGAGTATTGGGAGCACCTGCTCACCGAGAGCGACTTCCGCGCCGGCTGCCCGGTGGTGGCGGCAGCGATCGGCTCAGCGCCCGATGAGCCGCAGTTGACCGCTGCGGCCGGACACATCCTTGACCGCTGGCGCACTGCCCTGACCAAAGCTTTCGTCGCGGACGGTTTCGACGAGCCAGACGCGGCGTCGCTGGCCGTGATGTCGATCGCCGCGCTGGAAGGCGCCGTGGTGCTGTGCCGCTCGACGCGCAGCACCGAGCCGTTGCGCGAGGTCTATGGTCAGCTCGAATTCCTCATCAAGGCAAAAGAATTCGTCCGTCGCAACGGACTGCACAACCAGTAGGCGGGCCCAATCGCCCGGCTGGCTAGTCGCTGGCCGGTAGCGGTTTGGCTTCTTTGACGCTCAGCGCGGTGTCGCCGACGGCGAGCGTGCCCGCTCCTGCTTTGGTCACCAACACCTCGGCGCCAGTCTCGTCGACATAGCGCTTGCCCATCACATTGCCCTCGGCGAATGCCGGATCGAGGTCACCGGAGCACGCCCCGCCGATCTCGACCATCGGGGCGCCCCCGCAGCGGAGATCATCGAGGCTATCGGCACTCCTGACGACGATCACCTGAGTGTCACAGACCTGGCTGGCAAGACGGGTGCCGTTTTTGATCATCATCGGTCCTTCACACGAGTCGCTCTACTGGGCTTACTGGTCGATGCGCGCGGCGCGCAATTCTTCGACTATTTCGCGGCGAAGCACCTTGCCGGTCGCATTGGTGGGCAGCTCGTCGCGAAACACTACTCGGTCAGGGGTTCTCGAACCCCGCAAAGTGCTGCGCACGTATTCGCGCAGCTCCTCGGCGTCGGGCTCGACTCCCGGTATCGGCACCACGACGGCGACGATTGCCTGACTCCACTGCGGATCGTCGAGGCCGACCACGGCGACGTCACGCACTTGGGGGTGCTCGATCAGCACGTCCTCCAGTTCGGCAGGTGCAATGTTCTCGCCGCCGCGGATGATGGTGTCGTCGCTGCGTCCGCCGATGAACAGGTAGCCGTCTTCGTCGAGGACGGCGATGTCCTTGGTGGGGAACCAGCCGTTCTCATCGAGCACCGAGCCGATGCCGGTGTAGCGGCCGGACACCTGCTCGCCGCGCACGAACAGCTCACCGCTGTGCCCGGGCCCCAGCACGTTGCCGTCGTCGTCGCGAATCTGCAGCTCGATGCCGGCTACCGGCTGTCCCACCGACGCCAACCGTTTGGCGACGTCGGCGTCAGTGGCGGTGAGGGCGGCGCGGTGGTCGTCAGGGGTCAGCACCGCGATCGTCGAACTGGTCTCGGTAAGTCCGTAAGCGTTGACGAAACCGACGCCCGGGAGCAACTGCAGCGCCCGGCGCACCAGTGGCAGCCCCACCCTGGAGCCGCCGTAAGCCAGATTCCGCAGCGAAGGCAGGTCGTGGCCGCCGCTTTCCAGCACGGTGATGATGCGGTCGAGCATGGTCGGCACCACCGTCGCGGTGGTCACGGTTTCGTCGTTGACCAGCCGCACCCATTCCTCGGCGTCGAAGGTGGGCAGATACACCATTTTGCGGCCGGCGTACAGGTTGGACAGGGCCGCGCCGACGCCGGCGATGTGATAGGGCGGCACACAGATCAGCGCCGCGTCGGTGGGTTCGGCCGACCCGAATTCGACGGTGCCGGTGACATAACTGGTGAGGTTGTTGTGCGAGAGCTCAACAGCTTTGGGCAGCGACGTGGTGCCCGAGGTGAACAACACGATGGCGACGGAGTCGGGGTCCGGGAAGTCGACGAACGGCTCGGCGCCGCGCGCGGCGGTGAAGAACTCGTCGGTGCTGAGCACCGGGTGCCTCGAGGAAGCGACGATGTCGCTGTACCGCTCGTCGGCGATCACCAGCGGGTCGGGCAGTCGGTCGATCAGCGACTGCACACCGTCGGCGGACAGCCGGTAGTTGATCGGAGTGAATGCCCGGCCGGCGCGCGCAGAGGAGAAGATCAGCAGCGGCAACATCACCCCGCCGGTGCCGACGTAGACGACGTGCCGGGCGTCCGATGCGGCGATGACACCGGCGCCGCCGTCAGCGAGGTTGCTGAGTTGCTGAGTCGTCAGCCGCACGTCTCCGGACACCACGGCGGTGCGATCGGGGTTGCTCGACACGGCCATCTCGAGAAGTAGCGAAATACTCATGTTCGATGTCCTTGCGGCTCAACCATTTCAGTTCCAGTCGGCGGCTGAGACATTACACCGACGGCCTAACCTGTATCGTAGGCCGCCTAAACGATGTATCGCTGAAGCACCCGGCTCAGGTTCCCGTCCAGCGGGGCGGGCGCTTCTCGGCGAACGCGACGGCGCCTTCCTTGGCGTCGTTGGAGGAAAACACCGGCATCAGAATCTTCATCTGCTCGGCGAACATCGTCTCGGGACTCCACCCGCGGGATTCAACGATGATGCGTTTGGTCGCGGCCACCGCCAGCGGGCCGTTGGCGGTGATTCTCTCGGCCAACGCGATCGCCTCGTCGAGGGCTTTGCCGGGCTCCGCCAACGCGTTCACCAACCCGAGCCCATGGGCCCGCTCCGCGGGAAGATTCTCACCGGTCAGCGCCAATTCCATGGCGACGGCATACGGAATGCGCTGCGGCAGCCGCAGCAGCCCGCCACCGCCGGCCACCAGGCCGCGCTTGACTTCGGGGATGCCGAACGCTGAGTCCCTCGACGCCACGATCAGATCGGTCGCCAGCGCCAATTCGGTGCCGCCGGCCAACGCATAGCCTTCGACGGCGGCGATCAGCGGCTTGGCCGGCGGACGTTCGGTGAAGCCCATGCCGCGTCCCTCGACGATGGGGTTCTCGCCGCGAGCAAAGGCCTTGAGATCCATGCCCGCACTGAACGAACCGCCCGCGCCGGTGAGGACTCCGACCGAAAGACCTTTGTCGCCGTCGAGCCGGTCGACGGCGTCGGCCAGCCCTCTGGCCACCGCGGCGTTGACCGCGTTCTTGGCCTTCGGCCGGTTGATCGTGATGATCAGAATGCGGTCCCGTTGCTCGACCAGGACTACGGGTTCAGCGTCGGCTTCGCTCACGAAGCGATCGTATCGGTCCGGGCCGAGCCCACCGGCTGTTCAGTTCATCCCGCGGCCACCTAGCTTTTCCGCGAGAACCCGGACAGCCGGCGGAAAAACCCGGACGCTAGCATCGAGAGTCGAATCCCGCGCTGAAGCCAGGGGGACCAGTTGACCGCGACTGATATCGAGTCCACCGAGATATCGCCCAGCGAAATCGCCAAGTGGGATCCGGGTCTGACCGAGCGGGTCATCGGGTGGCTGCGTCCGCTGATCAAGGGTTACCACCGGGCCGAGGTGCGGGGTCTCGATTCGTTCCCCCCCGGCGGCGCGCTGGTGGTCTCCAATCACTCCGGCGGCTTGTTCCCCGTCGATGTGCCGGTGTTCGCGACGGGCTTCTACGAGAAGTTCGGCTACGACCGCCCGGTGTTCACGTTGAGCCACGACATGCTGTTCAACGGCCCGCAGGGCGATTTCCTCATTCGCACCGGGTTCATCCGCGCCAATCACGAGAACGCCGAGGAGGCGCTGCGCTCCGGCGGGGTCGTCGTGGTGTTTCCCGGCGGTGACTACGACGTGTATCGCCCCACCCTGTCGGAGAACAAGATCGACTTCGACGGCCGAACCGGCTATGTACGGGCGGCGTTGAACGCCGGAGTGCCGATTGTGCCGGCCGTCGGCATCGGTGGTCAGGAGACTCAGCTTTACCTGTCCCGCGGGATGGGTCTCGCGCATCTGCTGCGGCTCGACAAGCTGATGCGGGTCAAGATCCTGCCGATCTCAGTGGGTTTTCCGTTCGGGCTCTCCGCGGTGCTGCCGGTCAACGTGCCGCTGCCGGCCAAAATCGTGATGCAGGTGCTCGAACCGATCGACCTGGTGGCCGAGTTCGGTGAGGATCCCGACATCGACGCCGTCGACGCGCATGTCCGCCGTGTCATGCAACAGGCACTCGACAGACTCGCCAAAGAGCGCCGCCTCCCGGTGATCGGCTGAGGGGCGGCCTCGATGGCAGGCCCCGCTGCGCTGGCCCGATTCACCGAAGCCGGCGATCTGCTGGCCACCTTGGTTCGGGCGCGGATCATCGCGCCGCTTCGCCCGGACAAATACCTCCGCATCGCCGCCGCCGGTCGCCGCGAACGCATGTCGATGACCAGCGGTTTTGCCATGTCAGCGCAACGCTCCCCGAACCGGTCGGCGCTGATCGACGAGCTGGGCAGCCTGACCTACCGCGAGATCGACCGGCGCAGCGACGCGTTGGGCGCAGCGTTACAGTCGCTGCCCACCGGCTCGCCGGCCGTCGTCGGGATCCTGTGCCGCAACCACCGGGGTTTCGTCGAGGCGCTGGTCGCCGCCAATCGGATCGGCGCTGACGTGCTGCTGCTCAACACCTCCTTCGCCGGGCCGGCATTGGCCGACGTCGTGCAACGCGAGGGCGTCGACGCGATCGTTTACGACGAGGAGTTCGCCGAGTCAGTCGACCGGGCGCTCTCAGAAAAGACTGACCGGCCGGACACCACCGGGATCGTCGCGTGGACCGAGCAACCCGACAGCCATGACCGCACCGTTGAGAAGCTCATCGCCACCCACACCGGCGAGCGGCCGACTCAACCGGACAGTAAAGGCAAATTGATCCTGCTCACCTCGGGAACCACCGGGGCGCCTAAGGGCGCTGCGCGTTCCGGCGGGGGCGCCGGTGAACTCAAGGCGATGCTGGACCGCGTTCCCTGGCGCGCCGAGGAGACAGTCGTCGTGGTGGCACCCATGTTCCACGCGTGGGGGTTTTCCCAGCTGGTGTTCGCCGCGTCGTTGGGCTGCACGATCGCCACCCGGCGAAAGTTCGATCCGGAAGCAACACTGGCTCTCATCGATCGCCATCACGCGGCCGGGCTATGCGTGGTGCCGGTGATGTTCGACCGGATTGTGGATCTGCCCGACGAGGTGCGGCGCAAGTACAGCGGTCGGTCGTTGCGGTTCGCCACCGCGTCGGGCTCCCGGATGCGACCGGACGTCGTCACCCGGTTCATGGATGAATTCGGCGACGTCATTTACAACAATTACAACGCGACCGAGGCCGGCATGATCGCCACGGCGACGCCTGAGGACCTGCGGGCCGCCCCGGATACCACGGGAAAGCCGGTGCCCGGCACGGAGATTCGCATTCTCGATGAGCAGTTGCGCGAGCTGCCGACCGGTGCGGTCGGTCAGATCTTTGTGCGCAACTCCAGCCAGTTCGACGGCTATACCTCCGGCACCACAAGGGACTTTCACGACGACTTCATGGCGTCCGGCGACGTCGGCAGGCTGGACGAGGCGGGGCGGCTCTACGTCGTCGGACGCGACGACGAGATGATCGTCTCCGGGGGCGAGAACGTGTACCCGATCGAGGTGGAGAAAACGCTGGTTACTCACCCCGACGTCGCCGAAGCCAGCGTGCTCGGGGTCGACGACGAGCAGTACGGGCAGCGACTGGCCGCGTTCGTCGTGCTGACCACCGGGGGGTCGGCGACACCCGAGGCTCTCAAGCAGCACGTCCGCGACAATCTCGCCAATTACAAGGTGCCCCGTGAGATCGTCGTACTCGACGAGCTCCCCCGCAGCAGCACCGGAAAGATCATTCGTCGCGACCTGTTGAGCCGCATGCCCGGCACAGCTGAACAACCGTCCCCATAGCCCCTTCAGCAGAGAAGTGCCGGGTTGCCCTCCTCGTAGCGACAAACGCTGTGCTGCAGAGCGAAATCGCTCAGAGGTGGGCACAAAGACAATTCCTCGGAGCTAGGACTCTTAAGGCGGTCGAACTCGTCCTAGGCCTGGGCCATCGCCGTCTCGACAACGGTCAGTTCATCCGAAAACCCCGCAGCACGGCGGATTTGGATGAAGTCGTCGATGACGGCCTCGGTAACCTCATGCGGGTCGTTGACCGTGGCCCCGTCGGCCAGCACGGAGAAGTTGAGCTGGTCGACGTAGCTCCACACGGTGATGTTCAGGCCGCTGCCGGCGGTCAACGGCCCCACCGAATAGATCTCGGTGACCATCGCGCCTCCGACGCGACCGCGTTCGCGTGGCCCGGGCACATTGGACACCGTCAAATTAAGGACCTTGTTCTGCCCGTCGCGGGTGGCCAGCCAGCGAAACAGCGACTCGGCGCCGGCCGGCGGCATGTAATTCGACCAGCGGCTGACCAGTTCCGGCCCGATGAGGTTGTTGCTTTCCTTGGCCGCGGCCGCCGCTTCCCGGGCCTGAGCGACCCGGTCAAGCGGATCGTCGACATGGGTTGGCAGGGCCACCAGCACACCGGTGAACCGGTTACCCGAGATGCGGTCCGGCGAAAAGTCATAGCTCACCGGCACCGACGTCAATAACGGATGGTCAGCGTGACCGTCATAGCGCAGCAACAGGGTTCGCAGTGCACCCGCCGACGTCGCCAACACGAGATCGTTGACAGTCGCACCGAGCCGCTTTCCGGTTTCCTTGACGTCGGCCAAAGCCAGTGTGGCGGTGGCGAACCGGCGTTCCGGGGTGATCCGGTGATTGATGAACGTTGGCGGCGGCGTGAAGGGGCGAGTCAACTCCGGAGACAATTTGCGGGTGCTGCGACGAACCCGGCCGAGCCCCTCCGCGGTGTACTTCAGTGTCGCGGGGACCCGGCCGAGGTACCGCAGGTGATCGCGAAAGGCCGAGCGCAGCAACCGCCCCGCGGTGGGCGGGGGGTCGGTCTGATAGGAGTCGCTGCCCGGCTCAGGATCCGGCGACAGATCCATACCCCGCGCCATCAAGTTGGCTGAGGCGATCCCGTCGGCAAGGGCGTGGTGAACCTTGCCGAGGACCGCGATGCGGCCATTGGCCAGGCCGCCGATGAAGTACATCTCCCACAGCGGTCGGCTGCGGTCCAACGGCGTGCTGGCGATCTCGCCGACGGCCTGGTCGAGCTCGCGGCGGCCGCCCGGGGCCGCTACCCGCCACGGCCGGATGTGGTAGTTGAGGTCGACTTCGCAATTCTCCCGCCACATCGGGTGATGCAGTTTCCAGGGGATGGTGACGAGCTGGTAGCGGAAGGGGTCGAGCTTGTAGAGCCGGCTGTGAATCACGCGGCGGAATGCGTCGATGTCGAAGTTGCGCCGTTCTGCAGTCAGCTCGATGACGGCCAGCTTGAGGGTGTGCATGTGCACGTTTGGCGTTTCGCTGTACAACAGAAACGCATCCCAGCCACTGAGCCTCTGCACCGCGGGCACCTTCCCTTTGGCAGGGACCATACAAGCGGGCGGCGCTCAGATGACCTTTTTGGCCCCAATCGGGGGACGGCTGCGGTGCACCTGGTTGAGAAACAAGCCGACGGCGGTGGCCATCACCCCCGTGCGGGCGCCGTCGGTCAGGTCGAAGCCGTGTCCGGCGCCCGGTAACTCGACATAGCTGACGACAGCGTGCGAGACCGCTCGTAGCCGCTCCACGAAGCTGCGCGCCTGCCACACCGGGATAACGGTGTCTTTGCTGCCGTGAATGACGAGGAACGGCGGTGCCTGCGGATGGATCCGCGCGATCGGTGACGCCTTCCGAAATACGTCGGGATGACGTTTGATGGACCGTTTCACCACCACCCGCTCCAAGAAGTCAACGAAGCGAGCCCGCTCGGCATCGGAGCGATCTTCCCAGTCGTAGCGGCCGTAGATGCCGACGACTGCGTTAACGGCGGTGTCGGAGCTTTCCGGGAGCTCGGCCCGCAGTTCGGGATCGTTGCCCGTCAGCCCCGCCAACGCAGCCAGGTGCCCGCCGGCGGATGTGCCCGCCACTGCGACAAAGTTGCGGTCACCACCGAACTTGTCGACATTGGCGCGTGCCCAGGCAATCGCGGTCTTGACGTCGACGATGTGGGACGGCCAGCGGTGGTGCGGCGCGACCCGGTAGTCGATGGACAGGCAAACCCAGCCCTGTTCGGCCATGTGTGACAGCAGCGCATATCCCTGCAGTGTGCGGCTGCCGTGCACCCACGCTCCGCCCGGGACGAAAAGCAGCACCGGCGCCGGTCCGGCCGGCAGGTCCTTCCGGCGCCACACGTCGAGCAGCTGGCTCGGATGCTCGCCGTACCGGACCGATGTCCGGTACAGGTGGCGGCGGTGCTGCAACGCGCGACACATCGGCGGCGTCCGCTCCGGTGCGGGCCAGTCGATGGCCAAGTCCTCCGCAGGCACCACACCGCGCAGCGCCGCCTCGAATACCGTCTGGGTCTTGTCGCGGTCATCGCGACGGACGTCGCCGTCACCGGGGGCGAATCTTGACTTCGCCGCTTGGGATACCAGCTCTGGCATCACCCGGGCGCCCCAGACACTCATGGCCGTGACCCCACCCAGCGGCTCCAGTCGTTTACCGACCACCGGCAGCGAAGCCGATGCGACGCTTAATGCCAGCAAGTAGTCGGCGGGTCCGGCTCGCAGCAACCATCTCATGCGTGTCGCCATGCTCGGTCCGGGATAACGCGTCGCCGGTCGTGCCGTCATGCGGGGACTGTACCCCGCGGATTCGTTAACAAACGACAATCGCACTAAAGTTTTCAAGACCTCGACTCTTGCACGGGTCGC
>NZ_JBARMY010000482.1:0-11103 GCF_049802695.1 Mycobacterium sp. | reverse complement strand
GTGCTGGACCCAGCGCCGGGGTCGAGCGGTGGGCCGGCGTTGGCGTGGTCGGAGGCCGGCGACGACACGGGCATTTCGCCGCTGCTCACCGGCGAGTACCCGGCACAATCTGCCGAGGGCGGGGCGGCGTCGGGCCGTCCGCCCGCGCGCTTCGACGAGAACGCGAGCCGGGATCCGGCCGGGTCCGCGGCCGTTCCGTGGTATCGGCGGACGGTGGTGCTGATCATCGCCGCAGCGTTGGTGCTGCTTGCCATCGCGGGCGCGATCATGCTCGCGTTGCGCAACACGTCCAGCACCACACCGGTAACGCCGTCACCCAGCATCAGCACCGGACCGGGCGGGGGAACATCCGCGCCGGAAAGTACCGCCTCGCAGAATCCCACCGAGACCCAGCAGTCGAACTCCAGTCAACCGCCGTCGACCACCAGCGAATCTCCGTCGTCAACGCAATCGACGACAACCACGACCACCGAGCCGTCGACGCAGACGTCGACAAGTCAAGTCACGACGACGCAGCCGCCGCTGTACCCACCGAATCGGCCGTTCGGTCCGGACTTCCCGGGGCGACCCGGCGGTTCCGAACCTGGTGAGGGGCCGGGCGTCCAAGAGCCGGGGCGGGGCGGCCGCTAGACCGGAGAGTTCAGTCGGGCCTGCTCAGTCCTGGTCCGCGGACTCCTTGGAGTCCTCCGAGTGGTCCTTTGACTCGTGGTCCGAGTGGTCCTTTGACTCGTGGTCCGGATGGTCCTTTGACTCGTCGTCCGAGCTGTCCTTCGACTCGTCCCTCGAGTTGTCCTCGGACTTCTCGCCATCACCGCCGTCTTCGTCGTCCTCGTCTTTGGCGAAGGGATGCTCGTCCGGGTCACCGAACTTCGGATTGCCCTCGTCGTCGAGCCATTCGTTGACCGCGGTGCCGCTGATGGTCCGGTCGGTACCCGGCATCACCGCGGTCTTCTTGTCCGCATACGCCTCGGCGATCTTCTTTACTTCTTCTTTGCCTTCGTCGCTCGGCTCCTCGGCGACTTTGTCTTCAGAGACTTGGCCGATTTCGCTCATGTCCTGGTCGTCGCCCGAGTCGTGCTCGTCGCTGTCGTGCTTGTCGTCGTCGCCGTCGTGCTCGTCGTCGCCCGTGTCGTGCTTGTCGTCGTCGCCGTCGTGCTTGTCGTCGCCGGTGTCGTGTTTGTCGTCGCCGTCGTGCTTGTCGTCGTCGTGCTCGTCGTCGGAATCGTGAGCCTCGCCGTCGCTGTGCGCGTCGTGCTCGTCGCTGCTCGTGGTGTCCTGCTCTTCCGTCTTTTCGTCGTCCTGCGCGCTCATAGCCTTCCCCTCCCTCGAGTTACGGCCCGTTCCCGACGCTCCCCGACCATACCTGCTGGCTTTGCGGCAAAAAGCAGTTCGAATATTTCCCTCACAGTGAGTCGGCGGCCAGCTTGCCGCCGGCCGCATCGCCACTGCCCGCCATTGCCGCGAGCGTGCGTGTCTGCACGCAACACGCCGCGCGAAAAGGGCCGTTTGTGCACGCTCGCCGGATAAAGGAGGGGCCACAAGTCAGTGGCCGCGGGCCGCCCAGTCGTCGTAGTGCACGATCTCGTCGCCGACGGTCGTGGTGTCCCCGTGTCCGGTGTAGACGACGGTGTCGGGAGGCAGTGCGCCGAGCCGTCCCGAGATCGACTCGAGAATCGTGGGGAAATCCGAGAACGAGCGTCCGGTCGCGCCGGGGCCGCCGGAGAACAATGTGTCGCCGCTGAACACCGCTTTCAGCTCGGGGGCATACCAGCACACAGAACCAGGGGAGTGGCCGGGCGTGTGCAGCGCACGTAGCTCGGTGCCGGCGATGCGGACGTTGTCGCCGTCGGACACGAATCGAAAGTCCCTGTGCGGATGCGTCATTCGCCACAGCACGTCATCGGCCGGATGCAGCAGCACCGGTGCGTCCAGCGTCTTTCCCAGCTCGGGAGCCACCGTCACATGGTCGTTGTGCCCGTGGGTGCACACTACGGCGACCACATTGCGTCCACCGACGGCGGCAATGATCGGCTCCGCAGTGTGCGCGGCATCGAAGACGACCACGTCCGATCCGTCCCCGACGATCCAGATGTTGTTGTCGACTTCCCAACTGCCGCCGTCGAGTTCGAAGGTGCCGTGGGTGACAATCCGTTCGATGGCGACCATCAGAGGATCACCACCGAGCGCAGCACCTTGCCCTCGTGCATCTTGTGAAAAGCCTCTTCGACGTCGCCGAGCCCGATGCGCTCGGAGACGAACTCCGCGAGCGGCAACCGCCCCTGCAGGTACAAGTCGATCAGGGTGGGGAAGTCGCGTTCCGGCAGGCAGTCGCCGTACCAGGAGGACTTCAGCGCCCCGCCGTGCGAGAAGAACTCCAGCAACGGCATCTCGATGCGCATGTCGGGTGTCGGAACTCCCACCAGCACAACGGTTCCCGCGAGGTCACGGGCATGGAAGGCCTGCTCCCAGGTTTCCGGCCGCCCGACGGCGTCGATGACCACGTTGGCGCCGAACCCGTCGGTGAGGTCCTGAATCGTCTTGACGACGTCGAACTCGCGGGCGTTGACGGTATGCGTGGCGCCGAACTTGCGCGCCCACTGCAGCTTCGTGTTGTCGGTGTCCACGGCGATGATGCGCTTCGCACCGACCAGCGCGGCACCCGCGATCGCCGCATCGCCGACGCCACCGCAGCCGATCACCGCGACGGTGTCGTCACGGGTGACGGCACCGGTGTTGATCGCGGCGCCCAGCCCGGCCATCACTCCGCAGCCGAGCAGGCCGGCCACCGCGGGGTCGGCTTCGGAATCGACCTTCGTGCATTGACCGGCGTGCACCAGCGTCTTGTCGGCGAACGCGCCGATGCCCAGCGCCGGCGTCAGTTCGGTGCCGTCGGTCAGGGTCATCTTCTGTTCGGCGTTGAAGGTGTCGAAGCAGTACTGTGGGCGCCCGCGCTTGCAGGCGCGGCACACACCACACACCGCCCGCCAATTGAGGATGACGAAATCCCCCGGCTCGACGGTGGTGACGCCCGGCCCGACGGCTTCGACCGTGCCGGCGGCTTCGTGACCGAGCAGAAACGGGTAGTCGTCGTTGATGCCGCCCTCGCGATAGGTCAGGTCGGTATGGCACACCCCGCACGCGGTGACATCGACCACAACCTCGCCGGGTCCGGGATCCGGGATCACTATGTCCACCAACTCGACCGGCTCACCCTTCTTGCGGGAGACCACACCGCGCACTGTCTGAGTCATGGCTCTCAACTTAGTGGCGGGCCGTTCGCCGGATTGCCCGCATGGCTGCCGAGTCTGCGTCAGTGGCGCCGAGTCTGCACACAGCGCGGCCTGCCGGCGGCGTCGACGCTCTGGGCGCAGTCTCGATCGGGATTCAGCCGCGGCCGTCGCTAAGCTTCCCGTTCGATGGCTGCCCTCGACGCTCTGGACGACTGGCCGGTCGACACCGCCGCCGCCGCGGTGATCGGCCCGTCGGGTCGGCTGGCCAGTCACGGTGACAACCGACACGTCTTTGCGCTCGCGTCGGTGACCAAGCCCCTGGTGGCCCGCGCCGCCCACATCGCCGTCGAGGAAGGCGTCGTCGAACTCGACACCGCGGCCGGCCCGCCCGGCGCCACGGTCCGCCACCTGCTGGCGCACGCGTCGGGGCTGGCGATGCACTCCGACAACCGGCTGGCCGCACCGGGCGTCCGGCGGATGTACTCCAACTACGGGTTCACCCTGCTGGCCGAGACGATCCAGCAGGAGTCGGGCATCGATTTCAGCCGTTACCTCAGCGAGGCGGTGCTGGAACCGCTGAGCATGGCCGACACCCGGTTGGACGAGGGCGCGTGGGCGGCGGGCTTCGGTGCCGTCTCCACCGTGGCGGATCTGACCGCGTTCGCGGTCGATCTGCTGCGGCCGTCGACGGTGTCCGCGCAGACGCACACCGAGGCGACCGCCGTGCAGTTTCCCGGCCTGGACGGGGTGTTGCCCGGATACGGCGTGCAGCGGCCCAACGACTGGGGGTTGGGCTTCGAGATCAAAAGCGCCAAGTCACCGCACTGGACCGGCGCGTCGAACTCACCGCGTACCTACGGCCACTTCGGTCAATCGGGCACCTTCATCTGGGCGGATCCCGCGGCCGAGCTTGCGCTCGTGGTGCTTACCGACCGCGACTTCGGCGAGTGGTCGTTGCCGCTGTGGCCTGCGCTGTCGGACCGGGTGGTTGCTGAATTCAGCGCGGACTAGCGCAACAGGGGTATCACGAGGCACAATAGACTCGCAAGACACATTGATACCAAGATTCTGCTGCCGGGATCACCGGGTCGTTGGGGAAGACGTCCCTCGTGAAACCGAAGGAGCAGCAGATGCGCGCGTCGAACCAGTTCGCCGAGGCGACGACCGGTGTGGTGTACATCCATGCCTCGCCGGCCGCGGTGTGCCCGCATGTCGAGTGGGCGCTGTCGTCGACTCTGGAAGCCACGGCGAACCTCAAGTGGACGCCGCAGCCGGCCATGCCCGGCCAGCTCCGTGCGGTGACCAACTGGGTCGGTCCGGTCGGCACCGGCGCGCGCCTGGCCAACGCGTTGCGCTCCTGGTCGGTGCTGCGCTTCGAGGTGACCGAGGATCCCAGTCCGGGAGTCGACGGCCAGCGGTTCAGCCACACCCCGCAGCTGGGGCTGTGGAGCGGTACCACCAGCGCGAACGGCGACATCGTGGTTGGAGAGCTACGGCTGCGATCGATGATGGCCTCCGGCGCCGACGCGCTGGCCGCCGAACTGGATTCTGCGCTGGGCACCGCCTGGGACGAAGCGCTGGAAGCCTACCGCGACGGCGGCGACGTCGGTGAGCTGAGCTGGCTCACCCGGGGAGTGGGCTAGCGGGTCCCGTGGTGATCGCAAGCGCGGCAGAGCCGGGCGCAGCGGGTCACCACCCTTAGCTTGCAACAGGTCGCAGCACCTGCAGCGCGGACGGCACCGCGGAGATCTCGGCCGGTAGCGGGCAGGCGTAGTCGCCGTCGGCGTAGGCGTTGATGCCGGGCGACTCGACCCGGACCGACCTGGCCCGCGCTGTGGTGACGTCGTCGAGTTCGACGTGAGTGCCTCTGAAGACGGTGGGAAACAAGCGGATCAGCCGTGCCCGCGACGCGGTGTGCACCATCGTGATGTCGAGTCGGCCGTCGGCGTGGTCGGCGCCGGGGCAGATCAGCATGCCGCCGCCGTAGCTGCGGGTGTTGCCGAACGCGGCAAGGGTCAGTGCGGTGTGGATCTCTCGTTCTCCGTCGAGCACCAGCCGAAACGGCAGCAGCCGCAACTGGGACAGCTCGGCGAACATCGCCAAGTTGTACCGCATCCGCCCGCGCGGCCAGCGCATGCGGTTCGTCCGGTCGCTGACCAACGAGTCGAATCCCGTTGCCGCCACAGTGCCGAACCATTTCGCGCTTCCGTCGGCCGTCGAGATCCGGCCGAGGTCAACGGTTTCTACCCACCCGTCGGCGACGACGTCGGCGGCGGCTGCCGGATTCTGCGTGGGCAGCCCGTATTCGCGAGCATGGTCGTTGCCGGTGCCGGCCGGGACGATGCCCAGCGGAATGTCGCTGCCCGCCAGCGCCTGCAGCGCCAGGGAGATCACACCGTCACCCCCGGTGACCACCAACGCGTCGGTGCCCTGCTCGACGGCCGTATCGATCAGGCGGCGCGCGTGCGCAGCGTCGGCGCCGACGATTTCTACGGCGTCGACACCCCGCTGTTGCCATCGGATGATTGCCTGCTGCGCGGCGTGCGGGGCATTGCCGTGGCCGGAGGCGGGGTTGGTCAGCACGGTCACCTGGCCGATCTCTCGCCGGTGCAGCTGCCCGGTCACGGAATCAGCTTGCCCGGGTTCAGGATTCCGGCAGGGTCGAGCGTCGCCTTGACAGCCCGCAGCAGCTGTACTCCCAATTCGCCCACCTCATCGGGCATCCAGGGCCGGTGATCGGCTCCGACCGCGTGATGATGCGTGATTGTTCCGCCGGCGGCGACGATCGCGTCGGTGGCGGCCGCCTTGGCCGCGCACCACTGCTCGATGGGATTGCCCCGTTGCCCGGCGACGACGGTGAAGTAGAGCGAGGCGCCGGTGGCATATACATGCGAAATGTGGCACAACACCAGCGCCGGTGTGCCCGATTCGGTCAGCGCGGCGGTCAGCGCCTCAGTGACCGCGGTCTTGAGGGTGGACAGGTTCGACCAAACGGTCGCAGTCTCCAGCGTCTCGCACAACGCGCCCGCGGCCAGCAGCGAGTCACGCAGGTACGGCGCCCCGAACCGGCCGTGCTCCCAGGCCCGCGCCGGTGCCGCACCCAGCGACGTGCCGCCGTGCGCCGTCAGCACCGCTTGGGTCTCGTTGTGCCTGCTGTCGACGTGGGCTTCGGTGCCTTCGAACACCGTGATGGCCAGGCAGCCGCCGTTGACCTGACCTTCACCGATCGAATCGGTGGTGGCGAGACTGACTCCCGTCTCGGCTTCGTCGGAGAGCCGGATGACGGTGGGCCCGGCGCCGGTCTGGGTGACCTCGCGCAGCGCGGCGGCGCCGGTGGCGAAGTCGGGGAACGACCATGCCTCGTAGCGGACGGCTGCCGGGATGCGGTGTACCCGCAGCCGCACCCGCGTGATGACGCCGAACGCGCCTTCCGACCCGATCAGCAGCTGGCGCAGGTCGGGACCGGCGGCCGATTCGGGTGCTCGGCCCAGATCCAGCTCGCCCACCGGCGTGATCACCCGCAGCCCGCGAACCATGTCGTTGAACCGGCCGTAACCGGCCGAGTCCTGGCCCGACGACCGGGTGGCAGCGAAGCCGCCGATGGTGGCGAACTCGAAGCTCTGCGGGAAGTGCCCGAGCGAGAATCCGTGTTCGCCGAGCAGTCGTTCAGCTTGCGGGCCCGTCACACCGGCATCCAGCACGGCCTCACCGGACACCTGGTCGAGTTCCCACAGCTGATCGAGGCGACGCAGGTCGAGCGCGATCACCGCGCTGAACCGGCCGCGAACGGGGTCGAGTCCACCGACCACGCTGGTGCCGCCGCCGAACGGGACGACCGCAATACCGTGCTGCGCGCAGTAGCGCAGAATCGCGACGACCTCGTCTTCACCATTGGGGCCACCGGGCAGTACCACGGCATCGGGTGCGTCCTGGACACCGGAATGGTTGCGCCGCAGCAAGTCCGAGGTCGACTTTCCGCCCGCATGCAGCAACCGATCGCGGTCGGTCAGGCGGCAGTAGTCGTCGCCGACGATGGCGGTCAGTCCGTCACGATCGGCCTCGCTCAACGCCGAGGGCCGCAGCCGCACGTCGCCGGCGTTGAGTTGCGGCGTGTCCGAGTCGGCCACGCCGAGTGCCTGTCTAAGCAGTGCGCGGATGGCCTCGGACAGCGGCTTGGCCGCTGCAGGGTCGCCCCAGGCGTTCCACTTCATCGGAGGCAGCAGTTCGTCGGCACCAGCCATGCGTTACAGTATGACATATGTTGTCAATCCGTAACGCACCGCTCGACAACGCGGACCGGATACTGTCAGCGGCCGCCACCTGCGTGGTCGACTTCGGAGTGGACCGGGTGACGTTGGCCGAGATCGCGCGACGCGCTGGTGTCAGCCGGCCGACGGTGTACCGCCGCTGGCCGGACACCCGCTCGATATTGGCCGCACTACTGACCCGTCACATCGCTGAGGCGGTGCGGGCGGTGCCGATACGCGGCGCCGGCCGGGAAGAGCTGGTGAACCGGGTGGTCGCGGTGGCCGAACGCCTGCGGCGCGACGACCTGGTGATGGCGGTGCTGCGGTCCGAGCTGGCAATCGTCTACATCACCGAACGTCTGGGCACCAGCCAGCACATGCTGATCGATGCGCTGGCTGCCGAGCTGCGCGCCGCGCAACAGACCGGCAGCGTGCGCTCCGGCGATCCGCACCGCCTTGCCGCGATGGTGCTGCTGATCACCCAGTCGACGATCCAGTCCGCGCAGATGCTCCGGGCCATCCTGGATGAGGACGCCCTGGCCGCCGAACTCACTCACTTGTTGAACGGATACCTGTCCTGATGCATAACCCGACCGCGCTCAACGCCGCGCGCCGCAGCGCGGAACTGACGGCGCTCGCGGACGGCGAACCGCTCGACGTGCTGGTCATCGGCGGCGGGATCACTGGCGCCGGAATAGCTCTGGACGCGGCGACCCGGGGGCTGCGGGTGGTGTTGGTGGAGAAGCACGATCTGGCGTTCGGCACCAGCCGGTGGAGCTCCAAGCTGGTCCACGGGGGGCTGCGGTATCTCGCCACCGGCAACATCGGTATCGCCCGTCGCAGCGCGATCGAACGTGGAATCCTCATGACGCGCAACGCACCTCACCTCGTGCGCGCGATGCCACAGCTCGTGCCGCTGTTGGGATCGATGGGCCGTACCGAGCGGGCGCTGGTGCGCACCGGATTCCTCGCCGGTGACGCGTTGCGCTGGCTGGCCGGTACGCCGACGTCGATACTCCCGCGCTCGCAACGTGTTTCAGCACAGCGGGTACTCGACATGGCGCCGGCGGTCCGCTGCGACGGACTCGACGGCGGCCTGCTCGCCTACGACGGGCAACTGATCGACGACGCCCGACTGGTCAACGCGGTCGCACGCACCGCCGCCCAGTACGGTGCCCGCGTCCTCAACTATGTGGGCGCCACCCAGGCCACCGGAACCTCGGCGCGCCTGACCGATCAGCGCACCGGTGAATCATTCGACGTGTCCGCCCGGGCCGTCATCAACGCCACCGGCGTGTGGGCACAGGCGATCGACCCGTCACTGAAGTTACGGCCCAGCCGCGGAACGCATCTGGTGCTGGCGGCCGACACGTTGGGCAATCCGGCCGCGGCACTGACCATACCGATACCCGGTGAGCTCAATCGATTCGTGTTCGCCATGCCCGAGCAGCTGGGCCGGATCTATCTCGGCTTGACCGACGAGGACGCGCCCGGGCCGATTCCCGATGTGCCGCAACCAAGTTCCGAAGAGATCACGTTTCTGCTGGACACCGTCAACACCGCGCTGGGCATCGCCTTGGACACCAGCGATGTCATCGGTGCCTATGCCGGGCTGCGGCCGTTGATCGACGCCGGTGAAGGCCGCACCGCCGATGTGTCGCGCGATCACGCGGTCGTCGAATCACCCGCGGGCGTGGTCAGCGTGATCGGCGGCAAGCTGACCGAGTACCGGCATATGGCCCAGGACGTGCTCGATCACGCTGTCGGGCTGCGGGGACTGACCGGCAGCGCCTGCCGGACCCGCGATCTTCCGCTGGTGGGCGCGCTGACCAATCCGGGCTCGCCGGTGGCGCTCACCACCGATCTGCCCGCATCACTGATCGCACGTTACGGCGCCGAAGCGGCCAACGTGGTGGCGGTGGCGAGTTGCGAGCGGCCCACCGAGCCGGTTGCCGACGGCATCGACGTCATTCGCGCGGAGTTCGAGTACGCCGTCACCCACGAGGGCGCGCTGGAGGTCGGCGACATCGTCGATCGCCGGACCCGCATCGGTCTGGTGGAGCCCGACCGGGACCGCGTGGTCGGGGTGGCCGAGGAGTTTCTGGCGTGGTTCGGCTGACGGGTGCCGGGCGTTTGCGGCGGCGGATACGATGGAACGGAACCAACCCGTACCGGCTAGGACGGACCATGGAACTGGAAAGTGGCCAGACGACGCGCACCCCGCGGCCGGCGCGAAGCCCGGGACGTCTCGATCGATCCTTGGACGCAGCCATCCTGGAAGCCGCGCTAACGGGTATCGCCGAACGGGGTTACGACCGGTTGAGCATGGACGACATCGCCTCCCGCGCCCGCGTCGGTAAGGCAGCGATATACCGTCGCTGGCCGTCAAAAGCCGAGGTGGTCGCCGATGCAATCGCCCATTGGCGACGAGGGCTTGGGCCGGTTGACCCACCGAACACCGGCAGCCTGCGCGGCGACATCGACGCGCTGACCGCGGCGGCCCCTCACCTCGATGATGCTGATCTGAGTACGGTCCAAGTCATTATCGGGGTGGCGACTGCGGCCATCCGCAATCCCGTATTGGCAGCCGCCTTGGATGACCTCGTGCTATCCCGCCCCCGGCACATGCTCCGGGTAGTGCTGGACCATGCCGTCGCCCGAGGGGAAGTCCCCGCCGGCCGTGACCTGACCCTGATGCCGGACGTCGCGATGGGCCTCAACCTACTGCGGGTGATGACGGGGCGGCCGATCGATCGTGTCTTCCTTCGACGCGTTCTCGAAGATGTGATCCTGCCGCTTGCCACGGCGCCGGCCCCTGCGGCCCGCGCCGCCGACGGGTAGTTGTGCGTCCCCGCGCCTCGTGCCAGACTGGGATCGGAACGGAACGGAGGCGTTCCGTCTACGCACCCCGCCAGTCGCTGGGTTGGTGGAAGGGGAGATGGCATGAACGTCACTCGCGTCCCCGTACTCATCGTCGGTGCCGGCGCCGCCGGGCTCGCCGCTTCCGCTTCGCTTGCGAAACACGGTGTTCCGTCAATGCTGGTCGAGAAGCGGCGCGAGGTGTTCGTCTACCCGAAGGCCCGCAACCTGAGCTTCCGCACCTTGGAGATCTTGCGCAGCCTGGGGCTGGCTGACGAGGTCCATGCCGTTGGCGAGCATGTCTCCGACATGCTCGCGAAGCCGGTGCTGAACAGCCCGGTTGAACACCCGGCCATAGACATCGACGCCATATTCGCGGGCCTGGACGGGCTGAGCCCGGAGCGTGTCATCC
This sequence comes from Mycobacterium sp., assembly GCF_049802695.1. GTDB lineage: Bacteria > Actinomycetota > Actinomycetes > Mycobacteriales > Mycobacteriaceae > Mycobacterium. The sequence goes on along the minus strand of NZ_JBARMY010000482.1, from coordinate 355 downwards.
AGTACTGCCCGCAAAGCAGGCTGGAGCCGATCCTGCTGGCGAAAACCCGCAGCCAGGGCAATGAGGTGCGCTACGGGACGGAGCTGTCATCGTTCGAGCAGGACGACTTCGGGGTTACCGCAGTCGTGCGTGACCTGGACACGGAAGAGACGCAGAGGGTGCGGGCCGACTATCTTCTAGCGGCCGACGGTGTGCACAGCAGGATCCGGAAGTCGCTGGACGTCACGACGTCGGGGTATGGTGCGCTGCCGATCTATGTCGTCTTTATTTACTTTCGCGGGCCGTGGCGACGATTTGTGCCGCAGTTGGGCGACGGAGACGCAATTCAAATCAAGAACAGCGATGTGGACGGCAT
>NZ_JBARMY010000481.1:0-1667 GCF_049802695.1 Mycobacterium sp. | reverse complement strand
CTGTTGGCTGGCGCCGACCCGACGAGGCTGGCCAACCCCGGGGTGGCGGCAGGCGCAACAGCTAGGCTGACGACCAAGAGATCCCCTTCGTCAGGAGCGCCGTAATGTCTCGGCCCGCAGCGGCTGTCCACCACGTTGTGAAGGCGTATGACGTGCGTGGCCTGGTGGGCGAGGAGATCGACGAGTCGCTGGCCGCGGACTGCGGCGCGGCCTTCGCCCGGATGATGCGAGCCGAGGGGGCGCGGCGGGTCGCGATCGGCTTTGACATGCGGGACAGTTCCCCATCGCTGGCGGCCGCATTCGCGACCGGGGTAACCGCCCAAGGGCTCGATGTGGTGCGTATCGGCCTGTCCTCCACCGACCAGCTGTACTTCGCCTCAGGATTGCTGCAATGCCCCGGCGCGATGTTCACCGCCAGCCACAATCCGGCCGCCTACAACGGGATCAAGCTGTGTCGGGCCAGCGCGAAGCCGGTGGGTCAGGACACCGGTCTGAGCACCATCCGCGACGACCTGATCGCCGGGGTCGCCGGCTATGACGGGCCGCCGGGAACGGTGACCGACCAAGATGTGCTGGCCGGCTACGGAGCCTATCTGCGGTCCCTGGTCGACCTGTCCGGGCTGCGTCCGCTGCGAGTGGCCGTCGACGCCGGCAATGGGATGGCCGGCCATACGGCTCCCGCCGTGCTCGGCGTGATCGACTCGATCACGCTTGTGCCGTTGTTCTTCGAGCTCGACGGCGCGTTCCCCAACCATGAAGCCAATCCGCTCGACCCGGCCAACCTGCTGGACCTTCAGGAGCATGTCGGTGCCGTCGGTGCTGATATAGGGCTGGCGTTCGACGGCGATGCTGATCGCTGCTTCGTGGTCGACGAGCGTGGCCGGCCGGTGTCGCCGTCGACGGTGACCGCGCTGGTCGCCGCGCGGGAGCTGAATCGGGAGATCGGCGCCACGGTGATCCACAACTTGATCACGTCGCGGGCGGTGCCTGAACTGGTCGCCGAGCACGGTGGTACACCGGTGCGCTCGCGCGTCGGGCACTCCTACATCAAGGCGCTGATGGCCGACACCGGTGCCATCTTCGGCGGTGAACACTCAGCGCACTACTACTTCCGCGACTTCTGGGGCGCCGACTCCGGGATGCTGGCCGCGCTGTATGTGCTGGCCGCACTCGGTGAGCAGCAGCGACCGCTGTCCCAACTCACGGCCGACTATCAGCGCTACGAGTCCTCCGGGGAAATCAACTTCACCGTCGCCGACGCGGCGTCGTGTGTGGACGCGGTGCTGAAGTCTTTCGGGGGTCGGATCCATTCCATCGACCACCTGGACGGGGTCACGGTGGATCTGGGCAACGGCAGCTGGTTCAACCTGCGCAGCTCCAACACCGAACCGCTGCTGCGGCTGAATGTGGAAGGCCGCAGCGCAGAGGACGTCGACGCGGTCGTGGAGCAGGTCCGTGCCGGAATCGCGGCCGAAAGCCCCCAGCCGTCAGAGGCTTTCACGTGAATGCCATCCGGGCAGCGATCGACATCGACGACACCGACAACCTGATCGCCGCCGATCGCGAGGCCCTGCTGCGCTCGGCGGCCATGGCGGGTGCGCAGGTGCGCTCCACGGCGGCCGCGGTGGACGAGGGCGCGCTGGACTCGGTACGCGGCCAGGACCGGC
>NZ_JBARMY010000480.1:0-7317 GCF_049802695.1 Mycobacterium sp. | reverse complement strand
CTCAAAACCCGTCCAGTGTGGGTTCGAATCCCACCGAGGGCACTCATTTTCAGCAGTCTCAAGTAGCCCCGGTCCGACGTAGTGGTGCGCGGAAGGCCGGTCAGTGAGCCGACTGACAAGGGTCACCAAATCAGGCGCCGATTAAGTGTCGTCGGCCAGGTAAATGACGTCGTACCACCGCCTCGGCGGGTCAACGCGCGGGTCGTAATCCCCTGTCGGAGCTGCCCGCTCCAACCGAATGTCTGTCAGATGCGGATTGTCCAAGCGGATGAAGTCTTCGAGCTGAGCGAAAAGCGCGCCGCCTTGCAGACGGATGTCCGCGAGCGCCCTACCCTCGTACCTCGACCAACTCACTCGTACATCTTGCTCCGCGCGGAGCACCGAGCATGGTCCCAGTGGCGAAGACAACCCCCAGCTCGTGCATCAATTCACTGCTGATTCTCTGACAGCTCATCGGGCAGCCGCCTAGGCTCGGGCACATCATGTCCGACCGAGCCATCAACGACATCCCCCGCGTCGACCCGCGCGCCGGCAAGGCAGCCTGGAGACGGGGGCTGGCACGGCTGACCTCGACCAAGCCGGGCGCGGCGGTGCACCGCACGATCGCCGCACCGCTCGACGCGCTGATAATGCGCATCACCGGCGGGCGGGTGAATCTGGCGGCCGGGGCGCTTCCGCTGGTCGTGCTGACATCGACCGGCGCACGCAGCGGGCAGCCGCGCCAAACACCCCTGGCCTATTTCACCGACGGCGACGACGTGATCCTGATCGCGTCGAACTACGGCGGTGAACGGCACCCCGGGTGGTACTACAACCTGCTCGCCCATCCGGACTGCGAATTGCACATCGGGCCGCGCGGCGGAGCCTTCACGGCCCGCGAAACCGAGGGCGACGAACGTGACCGGCTGTTCGCTTCGGCGGTCCGCCTCTACCCGGGCTACGCCAAATATGCCCAACGGACAAGCGGTAACCGAATGATCCGGATCCTGCGGCTGTCGCCGCGCTGATGGCGCTGCCAAGCTTCACCTGACGGGCTAGGCTTCCAACGTGGCGGCCAAGAAGTGCGGTGCCCCACCGGCGGGTCCACCGCGAACACCGAACTGTGCCGCGGCAGTGCGGAAGCAGACGCGTGCCCGCAGTCAGCACTACGCGGACAGCGCTGCGCGGCGGCTTCGTGTGCTCAACATCAACGCCTGGATGGCGGTCTCGGTGTGTGGAACGTACGGACTGTTAGGGCTTTTCGCCGGCGCCGGGGCATCGACTCCTCAACTGATCGACCTCGCCGCGGCAACGATCTTCGCAGCGGTTCCGCTTCTGCACCGCTTCGGGGAATTGGTTGCGCCGCTTACCTTTGTCTGCGCCTCCTACGTGTCGATCGTCGCCATCACCTGGAACGTGGGTACTGGCAACGGCTTGCAGTTCTTCCTGCTGGTAACGGCATGCCTGGTGGTGCTGCAGCTCGGGATCGAACACATCGTATTGGCGTCGATGCTCGCTGCCGCCGCGGCCGGTCTGGTGATCGCCCTGGAGTTTTCGGTGCCGCGAGACACCGGGGTGCAGCCACCGTGGGCCATGTCGCTGGGCTTCGTCATCGCGGCGGTTTCCGCCTGCGCGATGGTGGTGCTGACCATGTGGTACGCGCTGCGCGGCATCGCCCGCGCGGAAGCGGTCATGGAAGTGGAGTACGAACGTTCCGAAGCCCTGCTGAGCAACATGTTGCCGGCCAGCATTGCCGCACGGCTGAAAGACCCCGAGCGGCAGGTGATCGCCGACAAATACGACGACGCCTCGGTGTTGTTCGCCGACATCGCCGGCTTCACCGAGCGGGCCAGCGACACCGCACCGGCCGACCTCGTGACTTTCCTGGACCGGCTGTACAACGACTTCGACACTCTCGTCGACAAGCACGGCTTGGAGAAAATCAAGGTGAGCGGCGACTGCTACATGGTGGTCAGCGGCGTGCCGTGGCCGCGGCACGACCACGTCGAGGCGCTGGCAGATCTCGCCCTGGACATGGCCGATGCGGTCGCCGGGCTACAAGATCCGCACGGGCGCGCGGTGCGGCTGCGCATGGGCCTTGCCTCCGGACCAGTGGTCGCGGGCGTGGTCGGCTCACGGCGTTTCTTCTACGACGTCTGGGGCGACGCGGTCAATGTCGCGTCGCGGATGGAATCCACGGACACCGAGGGACAGATCCAAGTCCCTCAGGTGGTGTACGAGCGGTTGCGGCACAACTTCGTCCTGCATGAGCGCGGTGACGTCGAAGTCAAGGGCAAAGGCGTGATGCACACCTGGTATCTCGTCGGTCGCCGATCGCAGGGCGGCGCCGGCCGGTTAACTGCGGAAGCGGCGCGGCCGGCCGGTGTCTGAGCCGCATCAGGGACTCCCGTCGCAATCCGGCTTGTGGGACACTTCGCGCATGCAACCAACTGCTCACCCAGCCTTACTGCCTCACCTATGGAAGTCCACGCTCGTGTCGGGCATTCTCACCCTGGCCCTCGGCGTGGTGATCTGGTTATGGCCGGGCAGAAGCCTCGTCGTCGCTGCCATCCTCTTCGGGGCGTACTTGCTGATATCCGGGATCGTGCAAGTGATCTTCGCGTTCAGCCTGCACGTCTCGGCTGGAGGACGGATATTTTTGTTCATCAGCGGGGCAGTTTCGTTGGTTCTGGCCTTGTTCTGCTTCCGCAGCCTCTTGCAATCTCTAGTGCTGCTGGCGATCTGGATTGGTGTCGGCTTCATCTTTCGCGGCGTGGCGACCACGATCTCGGCGGTCAGCGACCCAACCGTGCCGGGCCGTATCTGGCACGTCGTGATCGGCGTCATCAGCCTGTTGGCCGGCATCGTGATGATCGTCTCGCCGTTTTCGTCACTTGGAGTGCTCGCGTTGGTGGTCGCGATCTGGCTTATCGTGCTCGGCGCCTTTGAGGTCGTCTCTTCGTTCGGCATCCGCAGCGCATCGAAGTCCTTGGTTCAGCCGCTACCTGGTGCTACGGCAGGTGGCGCCGGCGCGGCAGGAACTCCAGGGTCAACAACACGTACAGCAGCGGGACCAACTGAGTGAGATTGACCAGCGCGTAGCGCGGGTCGCCGAGCGCCTGAAACTTACGCAGATACCGGTACAGTGACTCCAGCGCGATCAGCGGATCCAACAGATGGATCAATTGGTAGCAGAGACTCTGCGCCCGGCTGCGGTGCTTCTGGTCGAAAATATCCGGGAAAGCCGCGAACGCCAGCGACAACCGTTGCGCGCCTGCGTCTTTAGCGGCGCGAATCATGTCCACGCTGAGCCGCTCGTCGATTCCGTTCGGGGCGCCGGCGCGCCGCCACGGCACATCGAGGCTGACATCGCTGCCGCCACCGGCGACGACATACCGGTGAAATCCTTGCACTCGCCCGTCGGAGTCCCTGGCGGTGATCAGTTGCACGCCGGGGTATCGACCTTCCAGCACGCCGTCGAGGTTCATCGAGAACCCGCGATCGGTGTGCGCCCCACTCGGTGACCCGCGGAGCACGTCGACCAGCTCCGCCAGCTGGTGGTCGTCGAGTTCTTGCTCCGCGGCAATCTCGGTGGTGATGCCGCAATTGTGGGTGCGCTGCACTGCCTGCCGCAGGTTGCGGAAGTTGCGTCCCACCATCTCGAAGTTTCGCACGTCGACGACGACGTCGCGACCGATCGGTATCGGCCGCAGCGACTGCCCCAGCACCGCTGCATCGCACCACAGCTCGAGCCTGCGCTCGCTGCAGCCCAGCACCACCAGCCGCCAGCCGCGGGTCTGACACACTGCCGCGAATCCTGCTACCAGCTCGGGAAACTGCCTCTCGTCGCCGAGCGGATCGCCGCTGACCACCGCGTACCCGCTGCGCGTGCGGTAGGCGAGGGCCGCAGAACCGTCCGCGCTGAAGTAATAGCACTTGCCGGTCTGCATCGCGAACGGCGCCAACGGATCCCCACTTGTCGCGTTGATCAGTGCCCACACCCGCGGCAGGTCGGCGGCAGATGGCCGAGCCGATGTCGGCCACATCAACGCCAGCCCGGAACCGGCGATCAGCAGGTCACCGAGCAAGTCGAAGGAGACCACATGCGCGCCCACCCCGACAACCAGCGCAGTGGCCGCGGCCACCGCGTGCAACGCGGTCACCGGTCGGCCGAGAAAGATGCCACGCGCGATCAGCGCCACCGCAGCCGAGACGGTCATCGACCAGGCGAGCCGGCCGGCCGCTTGCCAGTGCGCATGGTCGGCGTCGCGGGTGAGCACCGTAACCAGCCAGCACACCGCGCAGAGCAGCGCCGACGTGCCGATCCATCGTGCCATCGCCGAATTGACGTGCACGACGACTCGTTCGCCGGCGCGGGGCCGGGGTGCGATGACCGACGTATCGTTCACCGGGTACCAATCCTCTGATCCCGAGTACCAAGTAACAAAAACGGTACGCCCGCAACATCGCAGGTGCAGCGTTCCCGCCGCGTCGCAACGGGACCGTTACCCGGCCTACCTTCGGGCGCCGGGGAAGTACTTCACGAGCCCTTCCTGCACGACGGTCGCGACCAGCCGGCCGGCGCGGTCGAAAAAGTGTCCGGTGCCTAAACCGCGGGAGTCCACCGCCACCGGCGACGACGTCGAATACAGCGCCCAGTCGTTGAAGTCGACCTGGCGGTGGAACCACATCGAGTGGTTGACACTCGCGGCGAAGATCCGGTCGGACCCCCAGGAGAGCCCGTGGGTGGTCACGACGGAGTCCAGCACCGTGGTGTCCGACGAGTACACCATCGCCGCGGTGTGCAGCACCGGGTCTTTCGGCAACATACCGTCGGCCTTCACCCAGACCCGGTTGTGCGCCAGCTGCCCGCCCTTATCCCGCAGCACCCAGGACGGGTCGTTGGCGTACCGCCAATCGATTGGCTGCAGCGCCTCGACGAATAGCGGCACGACCTTTTCGTAGCCGCGCAGCAATTCGCCGAGCGTGGGCAGCGTCTCCGGTTCAGGCACTGTCGGTGGTTCGACGCTGTGCTCGAGGCCACTGCCGGCGGACAGGTAGGACACCATCGCCGACGCCAACAACGTCCCGTCCTGGACGGCGTCGACGCGCCGGTTGGCGAACCGCCGCTCATCGCGCAGCCGCACCACCCGGAATTCGATGTCCTTTGCAGTGTCACCCCCATTGACGAAGTGCACCGACAGCGCGTTGGGCGGCAAGTCACGGCTCTGCGTGCGACTCGCGGCCACAAACGACTGCGCCATCAGCTGGCCACCGAACGTCCGCAGCGGGTTCTTGCTCGGATGGCATCCGATGAACAGATCGTCGGCGACGTCGTGCAGGTCCAGCGCGGCGAGCAACTCGTCGAAATCAGACATCGAGATTCCAGACTAGAGGTCGTCCTCGCCGATGCGGTGCACGTGGATGAGGTTGGTCGAGCCAACCGTGCCCGGCGGCGCCCCAGCGACGATGACGACGAGCTCGCCGCGCTTGTAGCGGCCCAGCTCCAGCAGCGATTTGTCGACGAGCCGGATCATGGCATCGGTGGACTCCATCGTGGGGACGATGAACGTCTCGGTGCCCCACGTCATGGCAAGTTGGCTGCGCACTTCCGGCAACGGCGTGAAGGCGAGCAGCGGCAGGGGGGTGTGCAGCCGTGCCAGCCGTCGCACGGTGTCGCCGGACTGGGTGAACGCAACGAGGGCTTTGGCGTCGAGCCGCTCGCCGATGTCGCGGGCGGCATACGAGATCACGCCGCGCTTGGTCCGTGGTACGTGGGTCAACGGCGGCGCAGCGGTCGAGTTCTCCTCGACGGCGCAGATGATCCGCGCCATGGTCTGGACCGACTCCAACGGGTACTTGCCGACCGAGGTTTCGCCGGAAAGCATGACCGCGTCGGCGCCGTCGAGAACGGCGTTGGCGACGTCGGAGGCTTCGGCCCGGGTCGGCCGTGAGTGCTCGATCATCGAGTCGAGCATCTGCGTCGCCACGATCACCGGTTTCGCGTTCTCCCTGGCCATCTGGATGGCCCGCTTCTGCACCAGGGGTACTTCTTCCAGCGGCAGTTCGACCCCGAGGTCGCCGCGCGCCACCATGACAGCATCGAAGGCCAGGACCACGGCTTCCAGGTTGTCGATCGCTTCCGGCTTCTCCAACTTGGCGATCACCGGGACGCGGCGCCCGATCCGGTCCATCACGTCGTGCACCAGCTCGACATCGGACGGGGAACGCACGAAGGACAGCGCCACCATGTCGACACCGAGGGTGAGCGCGAACTCTAGATCCTCGACGTCTTTGTCGGACATTGCGGGCGCCGACACATTCATGCCGGGCAGCGACATCCCCTTGTTGTCACTGATCGGACCGCCCTCGGTGACGGTGCACACCACGTCGTCACCCTCGACGCCTTTGACCTGGAGGCCGAGTTTGCCGTCGTCGAGCAGCACCCGGTCACCGGCGACGGCGTCTTTGGCCAGTTGCTTGTAGGTGGTCGACACTCGGTCGTGGTTGCCCTGGCAATCTTCGACGGTGATCCGCACGGTCTCGCCCTTGGCCCAGTAGGTGACGCCACCGACGAATCGCCCGAGCCGGATCTTCGGGCCTTGCAGGTCGGCGAGCACTCCGACCGCACGACCAGTGGCGTCGGAGGCTGCGCGCACCCGGTCGTAGGCGGCTTTGTGGTCGCAGTGGTCGCCGTGACTGAAATTCATTCTGGCGACGTCCATCCCGGCCTCTACCAGCGCCCGGACCGACTCGTCACTACTGGTGGCCGGGCCTAAAGTGCAGACGATCTTCCCGCGTCTCGCCACGACGACTCAGCATAGTCTCGGTCACCGGCCATCTCGACCGATACTTATCTCCGGCGTCGCCACCAACGTCTTCGGGAAGCAGCGGAACCATGATCTTGCGTGGCGTCGGCTTCGTTTTCGGCGTCTTGCAGGCTCTCGTTACGGGTCTCGGCCTCGTCGGCCGCGACCGGCGTCTCCGGAAGTTCAGCTTCCGGCGCTACTTCGGTAACCGCCTGCTCAACTTCAGCGGGGGCGTCCGAGGAATCGGCTTCGCCGGAGTGTTCGGCTTCGGGGGTTTCCTCATCCGCGGATTCGTCGATTACCAAAGGCACCGCTGCGATCTCAGGCTCCGCGGCCTCCGGCTCGGCGGCCTCAGCCTCGGCGGCCTCAATCTCGGCGACCTCACGCTCGGCGATCTCAGGCTCCGCGGCCTGAACTTCGTCGGCCTCCGGCTCGCCGATCTCGGGCTCGGCGGCCTCAACTTCGACGGCCTCCGGCTCGCCGACCTCAGGCTCGGCGACCTCAACTTCGACGGCCTCACCCTCCGCGA
>NZ_JBARMY010000479.1:0-2677 GCF_049802695.1 Mycobacterium sp. | reverse complement strand
GTCGTACAGCGCTTTGCCGAAGCCCTTTTTTTGGGCTTCCTTTACCAGTTGTAAGTGCACATTTTCGACGACTAAGTAACCGTCGGCATCGCGGGAGAACTTCTGCTCACAAATTCCGACCAACTCGCCCTGATCATCAAGTATCCGCCCTTCGATAAAGACCGTCGTATCGCCAAGGACCCCCCAGCCCGTCTCAGCGTCAAGTTTGGTTTTGCTTTCCCACTTCACCGCGAAGGGCCCGTAGCGGCCTGACAGGTCCTCCGCCAGCTGCTCGGCCGGTTTCCGGTCAAAGGGGTTGTTCGCTATGGCGTCGACGATGCGGCCGAGAGGATCGGCGTAGCGCGGGTCCGCTTCACGTGTTGATGGGTCGTGCGCACGGTACGCCTTACTCTCACCCCGGGACGGTGCGGGCGGCGTGTCGTCTCGCGGACCGCCGCCGAATAACCGGTCGATTATGCGGCGCCAAGTGGAAGACAAGCCGAGTCCTCCTCCACTCACGGAGCTTGAGACGAGCGCAATCGCACATGAGCTACGCGACAGCAGACTTTCTATCATGCGGCCCGACGATCTCGCTGCCGTTCGTCGGGTGTGCCGTGAGTACGGCGGGCCAGGCCCCTCATCGGACCGATGGACGAGTTGCTCGATGAGCGCCTATCGCGGTGCTTGGGCCAATGCGAACAGCAAAGCGACCTGTGAACTGTTCCATCCATCGCCGGTGGTCGCTGTCGCCGAACGTGTCATCGAAAACTACATCGTCGGGCGTCGGCGAACTTCAGTGAACTGGCGACCGGTTCGGGCCCGTGGTACGAGCTTGTTCGGATTCGTCGTGGTCGACGACCTTCACGCGCGTCGACTGCTGCGCGCGTGATCGAACGAAGTGGGACCAGCCAACCGTTGATCTGCAATTCTGGATCGCCGTTGTTTTCGCCTTGCAGGGAAACGCCCACCACCCAAGGCGCTGGCGGTGGAGAACCTTGCGGCTCCGGTAGCGCGGCGGTGAGGGTGATCGCGCGTTCCATCCTCGGGTACGCGGTTGCCGCGCCCCGGCTACTCACCAGTAACGGCGTCTGCGGCCAATCGGAGACCTGCCGCCGAACCCGAAAAGGGGTCTGCGGGCGACCGGCTGGCCGTCGACGGCATCGAAATGGCGTCTGCGGCCAATCGGCCAACTGCCGACGGAACCGTAATGGCGTCTGCGGCCGACCGGCTGGCTGCGGACAGAGTCGAGCAGCCAGAGGATCACCCCGAGGATGAGCAAGATCCAGCCGAGCCAGACAGCAAGGGTCACCAGCACGAGCGGCACTGGGAGCACCAAAGGCAGCAGATACCCGAGAAGCAGGAGGATGACGCCGGCGAAAATCATGTCGCTCCCCTCAAATTGAGGACTTGTTAGGGAGGCGTACCCGCGCCGAGTGGAACTGCAAACACTCACCTGCGGGTCGGAATCAGCGAAGACGCGTGCCGGTCATTAAATGGACGTGTTTCCCCAGCCGAGGCTAGGTAGTTACCACCGGTGACTGCCTTGGGCGGCACCGGCAATGAAAGCCGGACCCCGGCTGAGGGTTGTCGATGAGGTTATAAACGTAGGCGTTGTTACAGGTCGATTGTCTGGCTGAGGTAATTCTCCCAGGTGGCGATCTGGCCTGCCTCCATCAAAAGCTTCTGGTAATCCGGATCGGTACTGAGGCTTTGCTGAATCTGGCCGTACTTCGCCCAGTCCTCGGCGGTCGACATGAAGCCGATGGCGTTGGTCCCCTGACCCCCCACCATGTTGACCATCACCGTGACGTTCTCCCCGCCATGCTTGCGGGCAAGCTCACTCGCACTCTTCAACTGCTTCTGAACGTCGTCCCAGTTCACACCGGGGTTCGGATGGACGATAGTGGTTGCGACGATGGCCATGGTGGACCTCCTTGATGGCTTTGTGGCTGTCTTGCCACACGGCAAGCAAACACCCGAAAGCCGCTGTTCGGCAAGGGTCAAATAATCTTGAGCAGCAGCCAACGGTCCATTCGTCGCTGCCCGACGGTCCTGGGAGACCCGAGCTGCCTAGGCGGTCATCTTGCTGGCTTTACATTGAACACAGTATTCGTCATTCTGCCTCTGCGTTTCATGTATTCCATCGCATTCAGGACACTGTTGAATATATTTGTGCTGCGGGTTCCAATCGAAAGCCATTAATTCTTGTTTCTGTCTGAATTTGTTTGGCGAACTTTTATTTCTGCTGGACAACATTCTGATCGAACTCCCCGCTCAGTGGTTGCGGCTCACTGGCAATACCTGCTACGCGGCGCCCCCCGCGTATCAATCACTTGTTCCCAAACGCGGATGTTTGAAACCCCGGCAGGTACGCCTCGAAAGACGCGATAACCTCCGCGGCTGGAGGGCGCGCGCCTCACAGGCGGGTTCGTGCAATCACCACCCGCCTCGGAACGTGGTCCTAGTTACCGGGCTTCTGAGCTGGTGAACTCGTCGTCATCGACTTAACCACCGCCAGCTTCCCGCGCCGGCAGTTGCTCTTAGTCAGCGTGTTCAGGATCGCCACCAACTGCCGAGCGGCCGCGGGCTGAGCAGCCACATGCTTAGGGTCGTCGAGGATGGCGGCGAGCGCCAGCGCGATCGCGGCCAGCCCGGGACGCTCCGCAGCGGCCGGGGCGGCATCGAGCTCGGCTTGCAC
>NZ_JBARMY010000478.1:0-2075 GCF_049802695.1 Mycobacterium sp. | reverse complement strand
GGGCCACCCAGGCCTGCAACCGGCGTTTGGTCGTCAGCGCGCCGGCGTCCACCTGCACCCAGCCGCGCACCTCCCGCCCGCCCATCACCATGGGGCCGACATGGCCGCGGCGCAACAGCGGCTCAGTATCGTCCGGCTGGACCCGCACCAGCAATCCACCGTCACGGCTCGCCGCTACCGCCATGTGTCCGTTGATCAGAAAAGCCAGCCCGCCGAACATCGGCTTCTCATCGGTGCCGCGCACCGGCGCCAGCAGCTCACGAATCCGGTCGGCCAGCTCGACGTCATAAGCCATGTGTCAGTCCAGATCCACCCGGATAGTCAGCAAGTCAGTGCCCATGACGCGGACCAGGGCGCTGTTGAGGCCGGGCAGGCCGCCCAGCCGCTGGATCGGGTCGTCGTCGTGGAGCAGGTGGGCCGTTCCGCTGCGCCATTGGCCATGGATGCGAACTCGCACCGCGGGATTGGCCTTGATGTTGCGGACGTACTGCGAGTGCTCACCGTGTTCGGAGACAATCCAGAACTGGTTGTCGACAAGCCGGCCGCCGACCGGTGTGCGCCTCGGCTGTCCCGTTTTGCGGCCGGTGGTTTCCAGCAGGGTCAACGGCAGCCGTCGGGCCAGCGGATTGACCAGCAGGCGTTGCGCGCGGCTTACCACGTTCCGTTTCAATTGCTGTAAGTGGGTCATGTGGTGATTATCCGCAGCCTTTACAGCCACGCCCGTCAACGGCCCCTCCCGGGCCGGTGAGTCCGTTACAGAAGCCTTCGTCTCTGCTGCGCCTGCTAGCCGGCATCGCATCCAAGACCGTCGACTGCCCAGCCAAAGCGGCGGTGGGCGAAACGTGTTTTTGATACCCGGCCGAAACGCTACGCGACCGGAACGCGCCACACTGAACTAACGATCAGGCAGCCGCCGTCGCCACCTCTGCCGGCTCCAATGCCTGCGCGACGATCTCGGTCACGTCGGTCATCGGCTTGACGTCCAACACGTTCAGCACTTCATTGGGCACATCGTCGAGGTCCGGCTCGTTGCGTTGCGGAATGAACACCGTCGACAACCCGGCGCGCTGGGCGGCCAGCAACTTCTGCTTGACACCGCCGATCGGCAGCACCCGGCCGTTGAGCGTCACTTCGCCGGTCATTCCGACGTCCGAGCGCACCTGACGCCCGGTGGCCATCGACACCAGCGCAGTCACCATTGTCACGCCGGCCGACGGGCCGTCCTTGGGGACGGCGCCGGCGGGCACGTGCACGTGGATGCGCCGGTCCAGCGTCTTCGGGTCGACGCCCAGCTGCGCGGCGTGCGAGCGCACATAGGACAGTGCGATCTGCGCGGACTCCTTCATCACGTCACCGAGCTGGCCGGTCAACTGCAGACCCGGCTCGCCCTCGACCGAGCCGGCTTCGATGTAGAGCACGTCGCCGCCCAGCCCGGTCACCGCCAGTCCGGTGGCCACGCCCGGCACCGCTGTGCGCTCGGCCGACTCCGGGGTGAAGCGCGGCCGGCCCAGATAGCCGGTGAGGTCGGGCTCGTCGACGACGATCGGACCGGCTGCGCCGGCCAGCTTGGTGGTGACCTTGCGCAGCGCCCTCGCTAGCAGCCGCTCGAACTGCCGCACGCCCGGCTCACGGGTGTAGTCGGCGGCGACCTTGCGCAGCGCGGCGTCGGTGACCGTGACTTCGTCGCTGGTCAGCCCGGCCCGGTCCTGTTGCCGCGGCAGCAGGAAGTCGCGGGCGATCGCTACCTTGTCGTCTTCGGTGTAGCCGTCGATCTGCACCAGCTCCATCCGGTCCAGCAGCGCCGACGGGATGTTCTCGATGACGTTGGCGGTTGCCAAGAACATCACATCGGACAGGTCGAGGTCCAGATCCAGGTAGTGGTCGCGGAAGGTGTGGTTCTGCGCCGGGTCCAGCACCTCGAGCAAAGCGGCCGAGGGGTCGCCTCGGTAGTCGGAGCCGACCTTGTCGATTTCGTCGAGCAGCACCACCGGGTTCATCGACCCGGCTTCGCCGATCGCGCGCACGATGCGGCCGGGCAGCGCACCGACGTAGGTGCGCCGGTGCCCGCGGATCTC
>NZ_JBARMY010000477.1:0-3266 GCF_049802695.1 Mycobacterium sp. | reverse complement strand
GTACCAGCAGGCCGAAGCGCTGGTCAGCACCGGTTGGGCGCCGAGCCTGATCGTCCGCGCGGCGCCCCCGGTGGGCCGTCAGCTCGACTGGGCAGTCAGCCGGACCGTGGCCACGCTGCTGCAGGCGAAGGCGTCGTCACAGCCGGTGCGCCTGCTGCACGTAGACGACTTGGTTCGCTTCCTGGTTGTCGTGGTGGCCGGCAACCGTACCGGTGTCGTCGAATTGGCGACGCCGGACACCATCGATCCGGCCACGGCGCGGCGCATCCTCGATTCGGCCGCCCGGCCGAGGCGATATCGGGTGCCGACCTGGACTCAGCTGACGACCGCTCTTGAAGACACTGTCTCGCAACAGGATTGGGGATTCGAATTCGGTTGGCCGACGGCTGAGGCGGTAGCGGATACCGCGCGCGGACTCGCCGGTCGTCGCCTCGACATCTCAGGCGGTATCGCCTTGCCCGGGCATCTCCCGCTACCGGCGGAACCGGCGCCGCGGCGCGGGCCCGCCGGTTACTCACGCCTGCACAGCGCGGCGCCCGACGGGCTGGAAGGCGAGTTCGATGACCGGATCGATCCCCGATTTCCGGTCTTCAGTGCGACGGGACTCACCGAGGTGCTGCCCGGCCCGATGACCCCGATGACAATGGATGTGCAGATGCCGGGCCTACGGGCGGCGAGCCGAGCTATGGCGCAAGTGATGACGCCGGGCAGCCCGGTCGCCGCCGAATGGGGGAACCGGGCGATCGCTGTGTTCGGCCATCGCCCGTACGTCGCCGTCTCGACCGGTGTGCTCGCCGCCGGCCTGCTTCCCGGCTGGGACCCGAGGGTGTTCGCCGAACGGGCGCTGGCCGGAAAGTCACCGGTATCGAGATTCTTCCCGGCCGGCCGTCTCCCGTCATCCGGCGGGATACTCGGCTCGGCGGCCAAGGCGGTTGCCACCGGGCGGGCGCTGGCGCTACTGCGCCACCTGAAAACCGACACGTTGGGTTACCAGGCCGCCGCCACACTGGAGCAGGTCGACACCGACACCTTGACCGCCCTGTCAGACGCGCAGGTCGAAGCCCGGATGCAGTTGTTGCGCGCCAGAATTCAACAAGGTTGGAGCCTTAACGGGCTTTGGATGATCGACTCCGGTGTCACCGCCGCGACGTTGTCGCGCACCGGAGCCAATACCGGCGTGTCCGGCATCGACGCGCTGACCGAAAGCCGCAGTGTCACCGATAAAGTTGCCTCCCTGGCCGCCCCGCTGCGCAGTGATCCGCGGTTGCGTCCGCTGGCCAAAGCGGGCGACCTCGACGGCATCCGCGCGTTGTCACGCACTGTCGCAGCCGCGTTCAGCGCCGCTGTCACGCGCATGCCGCACCGCGGGCCCGGGGAGGCCGAGCTGGCCAACCCGACGTTCGGCGACGATGCGGCAGTGTTGCTCAGCGCCGCCGCCGAAGCCGCCGGACAAGAAGTGTCCGGATCAGTCGACCGGCCGGTCATCAAATTGGCTGAGCGGATGGCGGCTAACGCCCGCGGTTCTCGCGAACTTGCCTATGACACCACGATGCGTTTCACCCACGAGCTGCGAGCGGCCCTGCGCGAGCTCGGCGCTCGCCGAGTCGCAGCTGAGCACATCGACAGCGTCGGTGATGTCTACTTCCTGACCTGTGACGAGTTACTCACGATGCCGTCGGACGCACGTCTGCGGATCAAGCGCAGGCGCGCAGAGCGCGAGCGCTTGCAGGCGCTGAGCCTGCCGGGTGTGATCGACCGCAGCTGGACGCCGCTCGACGGCCCAGTGTAGGAATCTCTCTGCGGTTGAGCGCAACGGCTTTTCCGGCTCAATCGACGAGGTCGCGCAGGGCGAGCGCGTTACGCACTGCGTGGCCGTGCGGGTCGTTGTTGAAGTACACCCACACGTCGCGGCCTTCGCGATCCCAGGAAGCGATCCGGTCCGCCCACGCCTGGAGGTCTTCGGCGGAGTAGGAGCCGGTGTACATCGCGTCCGGATCGGGGCCGTGCATCCGCACATAGACGAGATCAGCGGTGGCCCGCGGTATGCACGCCAAGCCGGCGCCGCTCATCACCACGTACGCGGCACGCCGAGCTTCCAGCAGCGCATACACCGCGGGATCGTTCCAGGACGGGTGCCGCAGTTCGACCGCCACCCAGATGCTGTCCGGGACGAGGCTCAAGAAATGGTCGAGGCGAGCATCGTCGCGGCGCTGCTCGGGGTGCAGCTGCACCAGCAGCACACCATGGCGGTCGCCCAGCGCCGCCCAGCAGCGTTCGAACCGTTCGATCCAGGGCTCGGGTGAGCTCAGCCGCCGGTAGTGAGTCAGCCCGCGATGCGCCTTGACCGAGACGGTGAACCCGTCCGGCACCCGCTCGCGCCACCCCGCGAACGTCGAATCCTTCGGCCACCGGTAAAAACTGGCGTTGAGCTCTACGGTGTCGAATACTTCGACATAGCGGGCGAGCCGGCGCGCAGCGGGCAGACCCGGGCGGTAGAGCACATTGGCCCAGTGGTCATAGGACCAGCCGGACGTGCCGATCCGCACAGTCACCGGCGAGTCAGCCGGTCACTTGCCGGCGCACCCCGTCGTCCAGCGAGGAGCGGATGAGAGCGGCAGCCAGGCGCGCGTTGGCCCGTGGCGCCAGGCGGCCCAGTTCGGTTGCATCAGTAGGCAATCCCAGCTTTTTGGCCGCGGCGGTGGCACGTTTGTCGAAATACGGCCGCGCCCAGGTCCATGTGTCCTGCACTTCCCGCAGGAAGATGTCGGCACCGGTGTCACCAATGCCCTTGAACTGCTTGAGCAACCGGGTGGCCGCGCGTACATCGGGCTCACTCCGGCGTGCGAGTTCCCGCAAGTCACTGGCGTATTCGTCACGGACTGCCTCGGCGATGTCGGTGAGACGCGTCGCGGAGCTCTCGTCGTAACGCACATAATGAGCGCGGCCGAACGCGTCGATCATGGTTTTCCGGTCCGACGCCAGAACGGCTTTCGGCGTGCGCAGGCCCGCCTTGAACAGTTCATGCCCGGCACGCATGGCGATCGACGCGTCAATCGGCTTACTGGCCAACATGCACAGCACCAGCAGCTGAAACAACGGCATGGGTTTGTCGTTGATTCGGACTCCCGCCTCGGACGCGTAGGTGGTGCCGGCGACCTTCAACAGTCGTCGTACCAGCTGTCGGTGCTCGGCCATCACGCCCGCGTACCCGCAGCGTCACATCACCAACCGTGCGTCACTTGGGCGGCAGCGCGCCCGCGCAGTCC
>NZ_JBARMY010000476.1:0-5829 GCF_049802695.1 Mycobacterium sp. | reverse complement strand
ACCGAGGGCAGCGCGCGGGCGACGGGCACAATACTCGCCCGCAGCGGCGGGTGTGCACTCACCTGAAGGAGGGCCGCAGTAAGCAGTCGGTAACGCCGCGTCATGTGCCGCCACTGGCGGTCATAGTTCTCGGGCTGTTCTGCGACAACACATTTCACCAGCAGTTCGGCGGCGCCGAATGCCAGTCCCAGGCCCTCGCCGGTGAGCGCGTCGATATAGCCCGCCGCGTCACCGACGAGCAAAATCCGCCCGGCCGTCCGGCTGGAAACCCGTTGGCGCAAGGGCCCGGCCGCCCGATCCGGCTCGTGCGGCTGACCTGCGAGCCGCTCCCGCAGGGCGGGGAATTCCCCGAGGTGACCGTCGAACCCGCCGCGCCGTGACGTCAGCAGCGCTATGCCCACACAGTCATCAGCAATCGGCGTCACATACGCCTCGGCGCCGGGCGCCCAATGCACTTCGATGTAGTCCGACCACGGCGCGATCTGCACGTGCCGGCGGATGCCCCAGCGGCGCGGACCGGGACTGGGCAACTCCAACCCGAGGGCCCGGCGGACGGGGGAGTGCAACCCGTCCGCGGCGGCGAGATAGCGGGCTTGCCAGCGGCCGGCCCGAACAGACGTTGCGTCCTGGCTGATTTCGCCGAGGTCGTCCTGCTCTATCTGCACGCCGGCGGCCACAGCCGCGTCGAGAAGTGCGCCGTGCAACACGGTCCTGCGTACGCCGCGCCCAGCGCTGCGTTTGAACGGCGCGTCGACGTGCCGACTGCCGTCCCGATAGCTGATGCCCCGCAACGGTCTGCCGTAAGGACGCACACCGAGGTGTTCCAGATGCCGCAGAGTATGTGGCATCAACCCTTCGCCGCAAGCTTTGTCGATAGGTCCGCTGCGCCGCTCGACGACGACCACCTCCAGGCCGGACCGAGCACCGTATAACGCGGTAGCCAATCCGGCCGGGCCGCCGCCGACGACGAGCAGGTCGATCACCTGAGGCTCGCCAGCGCAGCGTTTTCGATGCTGATCCGCGTTCTCAACAGGAAAGCGTTCAGTATCGAGAACACCAAAGCGGTGATCCAGGCGGTGTGCACCAACGGCAGCGCAAGTCCTTCGGCGATGACCGCCACGTAATTCGGGTGGGGCACGAATCGGTATGGCCCGCCGGTGATCCGGGCCGCACCCGGAATGACGATCACCCGGGCATTCCACTGGTGGTTCAAGGTCGCGATACACCACCAGCGCAGCCCTTGTGCCGCAAGCGCAATCGCTAGCATCGGCCAACCCAGCACCGCAACGAACGGGCGGTGCAGCGCTACCGGCTCGACCAGACATCCCACCAGTAGCACGGCGTGCAGCGCGACCATCGGCGGATAGTGGCCGGCGCCGAACTCGATGCCGCCGTGTGCCTGGCTCCAGGCGCGGTTGCGTTTGGTCATCACAAGCTCGGCCAGCCGCTCTACGGCGACCGCCCCGATCAACAGCTCATACCAAGTCATGGCCAATCAGCGCCAGCGCAGCAGGACGAGCTCGGAGCTGAAGCCGGGACCCATCGCCATCATCACTCCCGGGCTGCTGACGGGTGGTCGCTTGGCGATCGTGTCCCGCAACACGTGCAGCACCGACGCTGACGAGAGATTGCCGACCTCGTTCAGTGAGCGCCATGTCAGTTCCAGTGCGTCGTCGGGCAATTCCAGTGCCGCGACGATTGACTCGATCACTTTCGGGCCGCCGGGATGGCACACCCAGGCGGCCACCTGGGGGATGTCGAGTCCGTGCTCGACGAGAAGGTCGGTCACGTCGCGGCGCAGGTTTCGCTCGATGATGTCTGCGACGTCAGGAGCAAGGAACAAGTCGAATCCGGAGGGACCGACGTTCCAGCCCATCGTTCCCTGCGAGTCGGGGTAGAGGTGACTACGGGAGTCGAGCACCTCCGGTCCGGCGGCACTGACCGCTTCGGCGCGACGTTCGCCGACCGCGACCACCGCGGCGGCGCCGTCGCCGAACAGTGCAGAGCCCACCACGCTCGCCATCGTGCGGCCGGCCGCAGGGTAGGTGAGCGAGCACAACTCGACGGACACCAGCACCGCGACATCGTCGGGCGCGCCCCGCAAGTAGTCATTGAGTCGGGCCACCCCGGCGGCGCCCGCCATACAGCCCAGGCCGAACATAGGGATCCGCCGGACGTCCGGACGCAGCCCCAGGCGCGCAGCGATGCGGGCGTCGAGCGACGGCACCGCGATCCCGGTGACCGTCGTGGAGAAGATCACGTCGATGTCCTGCGGCTGCAATCCGGCTTCCTCGAGTGCGGCCGTCAAGGCGGCACAACCGAGCTCTACGGCGTTTTCGATGAAGATCTCGTTGGCAACGCCGAAGTCGGTCAGCGACGCGTACTGCTCGAGCGGCAGGATCAGGTAGCGGTAGTCGACCTTGGAGCTCGCATGCAATTTCCGAAGCGGCTCCTTGACACCGGCGAAAGCCGGCAAATCGGCCAGCGACTCGGCGATCTCATTCTGGGAATAGCGATGCTGTGGCAGCACGCCCTGCACACCCGCTATCACGCTGCCCGGGTGAGTGGATTGAAGGTTGTTGCGCGTCATAGACTTCGCCCTTCTCTAAGCATAAGGATAAGCCGGCGCCATTGCAGGCCGAGAGTGGTTTTCAACAACGGTTGACTTTTGTCAACGATGGATGACTTGGCCGTACGCGCGGGTACGGGCCGAAGTCAACGGTGGCTGACATACGGGCCATGTCTGATAAACGGTCTAGGGAGCGGTCTGGTTCAAGGCCGCGCAATGCCGCCCAAACGCGCGCCGACATTCTTGCCGCGGCGCGTCGCCGTTTCGCCACCGAGGGTTATGAGCGCACCACGCTGCGCGCCGTTGCGGCCGACGTCGGAGTGGACGCCGCGCCGCCACTCCGGACCACCCTGTTCAGCGGGTCGGCGGCCCCGGTCATCCGCCATTTGCTGACGGGGCCGCCACCTTCATCAGCGCTTGAGCAGTCTTTCGCGCATCGAGTCGACGAGGAAGCGCCTAGTCGACACCGGCCGGAACGCCCGCGCTGCTTCGGTGAGTGCGTCGCGCGATTCGGCGCTGAGCTCGATGTCGGCCGCAGCGACGTTGAACTCGAGTTGCTCGACACTGGAGGCCCCGGGAATGGCCACCACGCCGGGCAGGTGAATCAGCCAGGCCAGCGCCACCTGGGCCGGCTTGGCGTCGACTTCGGTGGCGACATCGCGCAAGGTCTGCAGCAGCGGCTCAACCCGGCGCAGGTTCTCGGTGCCGAACAACGCGTTCACCGCCCGCACGCCGCCGGGCCGGTTGTCGACGCTGTATTTGCCGCCCAACAGTCCCTGCGCCAGTGGGCTGTAGGCGATCACGACGCGGTTCTCCCGCTCGGCGAAGGGCACCAGGTCTTTGAGCGCCTGCGGGTGCGCAAGCGAGAAATGCACCTGGTTGCTGATCACCGGCCGTCCCAGCGCGGCGTCCGCCTTCTTCCAGCGCTCCAGGGAGTAATTAGACACGCCCGCCGCGCCGATGTCGCCGCTGTCGAGCAGACTGCGCAGACCGGGCATGATGACCGAGTCCGGGACGATCGGATTGGGCTGATGAACCTGGTAGAGCGGGATGCGCTTCAGCTGAAGCCGCTGGGCGCTGGCGCGCTCGCGCTGCTTGACCACCGGGGGAATCGGCGCGACGGGCATGATCTTGCTTGCCACCGCAACTTCGGCACGCTTGTCGCCGAGCGCTTCGCCGAGAATCCGTTCGCTTTTGCCGAATCCGTAGACCTCGGCCGTATCGAACAGCGTCACTCCCAGCGCGAGGGCGCGTTGCACGATCTCCCGGGCCGGGCCCGTTGCGTAGGAGTCTCCATAGCCCCATTCCCGGGAACCGAACTGCCAGGTGCCCAGGCCGATCCTGCTGACCTGTCCCACTCCGTCTACCTCTAGGTATTTCATGATCTCCACCGTAGTGAGTCCGCCGGGTCAGCTGAAGGTGAAGTGCTCGATGATCAGCTCGCGGCGACCGCCATCGCGTTGCGCTGCTGCGATGACGTCGGCAAAGCGGTGGTCTTAGCATGTGGGTGAACGAGCAACCACGGCGAAGGGTGGCCTTGATGGCCGAGCTGCACGTAGAGCGGACGATTGCCGCTTCCCCGGAACGAGTCTTCGACTGGCTGGCTGATCCGGCCGGTTTGACCGCTGCTCCGTTGGTGCTCCGCAGCGCCTACCGGAAGTCGGCGCCGGGTCCGGGAAAGGGCGCGGTGCGCCAGGTGGTCGGGCTGGGCACGTGGTTTCGTGAAGAGATCACGGCTTACGATCCGCCGCGCGCCTACTCCTACTACATCGTCAGCTCGGTCCCGCCGTTCAACCACGAGGGCGGCACGCTGACGTTCACCCCGTCGGGTGAGGGCACCCATGTGGACTGGGTGAGCCGCTACACCCATCCGGCGTACGCGGGCGGCAAGGTCTTGGAAGCGGTGACCCGTCGACTACTGCGGACAAGCTTCCTCTCCATCCTCGCCGGTTGCGCCAAGGCTTTGGAGAGTTAGCCTGCAGGCTAGTCGCTGTCGGCAGGGTCGAGAAGTCTCACCTCTTCGAAGTCCATCTCCGCTTGCAACTCGCGCAGCACGATGTCGTCGATGCGATTCTGATCGCGCAGCTCGGTCACGGCCCGGCGCTTGTGTTCGAGAACGCCTAGACGTATCTGCCGGACGAGGTCGTACTTCTCGGTGAGGTCGTTGGGTACCGAGGTGTCGCTCGGGGCGGCGGCGACCTTCGCCTGTAATTCGTATTGCTGCTGCAGCCGGCGCACCACGTCGTCACCGGCCCCCAGCCGACCGGCGACCAGCGGCAGTGCCTCGAGGGCGGCTTGGGCGCCGCGATTACGCGCGAGTCGCAATTCGTCGGCACGGGCGACGTCTTCGGGCATTTTGGCCCAGCGGACGATGGCGGGCAATGTGGTGCCCTGCACCAAGACGGTCACCAGAATCACGACGGACACGATGAAGATGATCAGGCTGCGGTCAGGGAACTCGGCCCCGTTGCGAGTGGTCATCGGAACGGCCAGCGCTGCGGCCAGCGACACCGCGCCCCGGAATCCCGCCCAGCTCGACACGGTCCGCTGGCGGAAGTCGGCTCGACGGGTGCGCTGCACCTCGCGGCGGTCGACCGCGCGAAGCGCCAAGGTAGTCAGTTCAACCCACCCGATCCGGCTGACGATGACCACACCCGTGACGGCGAGAGCCAGCAATAGGGCGTGGCCGAGTCCGCCGTTGATTCTTGAGGCGCCCCGCACTGTGCCGGGCAGCTGCACTCCGACGAACACCCACAGCGATCCGTTGATCAAAAACGTCGCTATGTCCCAGAACGCGAAAGCCTGCAATCGGGAACGCGCACGGACCACGCGGGGCCCGACGTAAGTGATCACCAGGGCGGCGACCATCACCGCGACGACACCGCTGCAGTCGATCGACTGGGCCAGCAGGAACGCGGCGAACGGTGTGAGGACACTGATGGCGCCCTCTTCGAGCGGTGCGTCGATGCGCATCCGCAGCAACGTCGCGGTTGCGCCGACCAGCAGGCCGGCTGCGATCCCGCCGAGGTAGGAGGCGACGAAGCGGATGACCACGGCAAGCGGACCGATCGAGGGCGCACCGGTCGCCACCGCGACGCTGACGGCGAACAGCACAAGCGCCGTCCCGTCGTTGATGATGCTTTCGGCGCGCAGCACAGTCAACGTCCGTCGCGGCAGCCGCTTGGCCAGCCCGGCCACGGCGGCGGCGTCGGTCGGGGAGAGTACCGCGCCCAGGACCGCCGCAGCGTGCGACTCCATGC
>NZ_JBARMY010000475.1:0-2024 GCF_049802695.1 Mycobacterium sp. | reverse complement strand
CCTCACACACCAGCACCAGGCGCTGGCCCTGGCTGGACCCGGCCACCCGCGACGCGTTGTTCACCGGCGCACGGGCCCGCGGCATCACCCCGGCGATGACGCTGGCCGCGGCGTTCTCCCACGCGTTGGCGCGCTGGTCGACCACACCGCGATTTTTGCTGAACGTGCCGCTGTTCGGACGCCAACCTCTGCACCCCGACGTCGACCTGCTCGTCGGCGACTTCACCTCGTCCCTGCTGCTCGACATCGACATGAGCGATGCCCATACCGCAACCGCGCGGGCACAGACGGTGCAGAACGCCATGCGGACCGCCGCCGCGCATTCCGCCTACTCTGGGCTCGCGGTGTTGCGCGATCTGAGCCGGTACCGCGGCACTCAGGTGCTGGCGCCGGTGGTGTACACCAGCGCGCTGGGGCTCGGCGAACTGTTCAGTCCCACCGTCACCGACCAGTTCGGCAGGCCGGAATGGATCATTTCGCAAGGCCCGCAGGTGCTGCTGGACGCACAGGTCATCGAATTCGACGGCGGGGTACTGGTCAACTGGGACGTGCGTGACGACTGCTTCCCGCCGGGCGTCATCGACGCCATGTTCGCGCACCACGTCGACGAACTGCTCCGGCTGGCCGCAGACCACAACGCCTGGGATGCAACGGATTCGCCAGCGCTGCCGGCCGCTCAGCGTGCGGTGCGGGACGCGGTCAACTCGCGCACCGCCGAGCGCAGCAGCGAGGCGCTGCACGACGGCTTCTTCCGGCAAGCCGAGCTGCGGCCCGATGCGCCGGCCGTGTTCGCCAGTTCCGGTGACCTCACCTATGCGGAGTTGCGTCAACAGGTTTCGGCGCTGGCCGCAGCGCTGCGCGCGGCGGGCATTAACAGCCGCGACACGGTCGCGGTGACGGGCCCCAAAACCGCTGAGCAGATAGCCGCCGTGTTGGCGATCCTGGCCGTCGGTGCCAGTTACCTGCCCATCGGGGTCGACCAGCCCCGCGACCGTGCCGAGCGCATCCTGGCCGGTGGTGCAGTGCGCCTGGCGCTGGTCTGCGGCGGTCAGCGGCTGGCGTTGCCGGTGCCCGAGTTGACGATTGCCGACGTGCTTCGCGAGTCGGCAGCCGGTGGTGAATACCGCTTCGGCACAGTCGATCCCGCCGAGCTTGCCTACGTATTGTTCACCTCGGGCTCGACCGGCGAGCCCAAGGGCGTCGAGGTGACTCACGACGCCGCGATGAACACGGTGGAATTCATCGGCCGCCACTTCGAGATCGGCCCCGAGGACCGCTGTCTGGCGTTATCGACGTTGGAATGCGACATGTCGGTGCTGGACATCTTTGCCACTCTGCGCGCCGGCGGGGCGGTCGTGTTGGTCGACGAGGTGCAGCGCCGGGACCCCGACAGTTGGGCCCGGCTCATCGACGCTCACCACGTGACGGTGCTGAACTTCCTGCCGGGCTGGCTGGAGATGCTGCTCGACGTCGGCCACGGCCTGCTGTCGTCGCTGCGGGCGGTGCCCACCGGCGGCGATTGGGTGCGCCCTGGCCTGGCCCGCCGGCTCCAGGTCGAGGCGCCCGCAGTGCGGTTCGCAGGTTTAGGCGGTGCCACGGAAACCGCTGTGCACGCAACCTTTTTCGAGGTCGAGCCGGCCACCGGCTTGCCGGCGGACTGCACCAGCGTGCCGTACGGCAGGCCGTTCCCGAACATCGCCTGCCGGGTCGTCGATGACGACACCGGCGACGACTGCCCCGACTGGGTCGCAGGTGAGTTGTGGATATCGGGGCGCGGCATCGCTCGTGGTTACCGCGGCCGCCCCGACCTGACCGCGGACCGTTTCGTCGCGCGCGACGGCCGGATCTGGTACCGCACCGGCGACCTGACCCGGTACCGGCCCGACGGGGCGCTGGAGTTCGTCGGCCGCGCTGATCACCGCGTCAAAATCAGCGGCTACCGCGTCGAAATGGGCGAGGTGGAAGCGGCGCTGCGGCGAGTGCCCGGTGTGCAGGCGGCGGTGGCCGCGACCGTGCCTGTGGTC
>NZ_JBARMY010000474.1:0-2311 GCF_049802695.1 Mycobacterium sp. | reverse complement strand
CCAGTGCGGTGCGCTGGTTCGGAGTCAGCACCGTGTACTGCGATTTGACGACGGCGATCTGCAACTGCAGTTGGCTCTGCTTGGCTTGCAGACTCGCCCGGACGGCGGCTGCCTGCTCGGCGGCGGTCCGGGCGTCCGCGGCCGACTTGGCCGACACCAGCTCGGCCTTGGTCGTCTGGTCCGAGGCGGCGCGGAAGCTGACCATCTGCGCTGCGATGTCACCGGCAATGACGCGCTGCACGGCCAGCTTGCCGATCAGCTGCTGCGGCGATTGAGCGGTCAGAATCGCGTTCATGCCGTCGGTGCGGCCGCCCATGTACATCGCCGCGGCGAACTTGTTGACAGCGGACTGGAAGGTGGCCAGGCGCGCCTTGGCCGCATCGAGCGCGGCCTGGTCGTCGGTGTGCTTCTTGTCCGCCGCCCGCATCGCCGTCAGCTTGTGGCTGAGGTCCAGCTGAGCGCTGTGCATCGCCTCAGTGGTCTGCTCGGCCTGCCGGGAGAGTTCGTTGAGTTTCGCCAGCGCGTCCCCGCCCGGGTCGGCCAGCACCTGCGGGCTCAGCGCGCCGGAGAGGGCGAGGCAGCCGGCTGTCACTCCGACGGCAAATAGCTTGATATACCGAGTTGTCTTCAGTGTGCGTTTCGTGCGCTGTTTGCCATCAAGCCCCGACGCCAAGGTTTTGTATCCTTCAACTCATCGACGGAACCGTCGAGTTTGCTTTAGGTCTCAGACAGGTTACGAAACGGCATCGGCAATGTCCAACTCCGAGACATTAAGAAATTGGGAAGATTTGACGGCCACCGACCGTCAAGCGACGCCGGGCGTCTGCCGGCGAATCGGCACCAGACGCAGCCTCGGGGCCAGGCCGGCGTCAGCCAGGTTCTCCAGCGCCGCACATTCATCGTCGAGCAAAGTCGTTGGGATGCCGAGCAATACGCTGACCACGCAGTCGGTGCACGCCGCTCCCCGCACCGCGCAGTCGTCGCAGTCGATCACCACCGGCCCCGTCGGGCTCCGGCCCGCGCCGGCCTGCTCGCCGAAATCTGACGTGTTGGTTTGTGCCATTCGCCGGGCCCTTTCAGTGCTGTCAAACCGTCGCTTCGCACGCTAACCGACGCCACCGACAAGTTTTCGAGGCCTGCGGCGCGACCAGGCCTCGCGGCGTGGGAGCCGCTGCATGTCGGTAGGAGTCCCTAACGTCCCGAGCGTGGGGGTGATCGGTGCGACGCAGCTCAGCTTCGCCGGGGCGGATGCGGCGTTCGAGGTGTCACTGCGGGACACCACGTTCGTGGTGGTCGACCTGGAGACCACCGGTGGACGGATGACGGGTGCGCCCGGAACAACCCCCGACGCCATCACCGAGATCGGCGCGGTCAAGGTGTGCGGCGGCGCGGTGCTCGGCGAATTCGCCACGCTGGTCGATCCGCAGCGCAGTATCCCGCCGCAGATCGTGCGGCTCACCGGGATCACCACCGCGATGGCGTCGGATGCGCCGACCATCGACGTGGTGCTGCCGATGTTCCTCGATTTCGCTCACGGCAGCGTGTGGGTCGCCCACAACGCCCGATTCGACGTCGGGTTCCTGCGGGCGGCCGCCGAGCGCTGCGGGCTGCCCTGGCCGCGGCCGCAGGTCCTGTGCACAGTCCAGCTGGCTCGCCGGGTGCTCAGCCGGGAAGAAGCCCCCAGCGTGCGGCTGGCCGAACTGGCCCGGCTGTTCGCCGTCGCCACCCAGCCCACCCACCGCGCCCTGGACGACGCCCGCGCCACCGTCGACGTGCTGCACGCGCTCATCGAGCGGGTGGGCAACCAGGGTGTGCACACCTACTCCGACCTGCGCGCATATCTGCCCGGCGTCACCGCGGCTCAACGCCGCAAGCGGGGGCTGGCCGAGCACTTGCCGCGCCGGCCGGGGGTTTATCTGTTCCGTGGGCCGGGCCACGAGGTGCTTTACGTCGGCACCGCGACCGACCTGCGGCGCCGGGTCGCTCAGTACTTCAACGGCAGCGACCCGCGCACCCGGATGAAAGAGATGGTCGGACTGGCCGAAACCGTCGACCACGTGGAATGCGCCCACGCCCTGGAAGCCGGTGTCCGCGAGCTGCGGATGCTGGCCGCCCACGCACCGCCCTACAACCGGCGGTCGCGGTTCCCGCATCGCTGGTGGTGGGTGGCGCTGACCGACGAAGCGTTTCCGCGCTTCTCAGTCGTACGCACCCCGCATCACGACCGCACGATCGGACCGTTTCGCGCCCGCGCCGACGCCGCCGACACCGCCGACCTGCTGGCCCGGTTCACCGGTGTGCGGACCTGCAC
>NZ_JBARMY010000473.1:0-4222 GCF_049802695.1 Mycobacterium sp. | reverse complement strand
TGGTCGTGGCTGTCCGGGCGCAACTATGTCACCCCCGACGACGTGAAAGCCATGGCCCGCCCGACGCTGCGGCACCGGGTTGCGCTTCGCCCGGAAGCCGAGCTGGAAGGCGCCACGGCCGACGGTGTACTGGACGGAATCCTGGCCTCGGTTCCGGTGCCGCGCTAGTGGTCCTGACCGGGCGCGCAGGGCTGCTGGCGCTGATCTGCGCGGTTCCCATCGTGCTGTCGCCGTGGCCGGCAACGTCGTTCATCGTGTTGCTGGTGTCGCTCGCGCTAGTAGTGGCTTTCGACGCCGGATTGGCAGCCAGTCCGCGCGCGCTGCACTTCACGCGTCTACCGTGCCCGTCGACCCGGCTCGGTGAACAGGTCAGTGCCGCCCTGCTGATCACGAACGAGGGTCGCCGCCGGCTCAGAGGCCAGCTGCGCGACGCCTGGGCGCCCAGTGCCCGCGCCCAACCCCGCTATCACACCGTCAGACTCGGCACCGGACACACGCAGCGCATCGATACCGAACTGCGACCCGTCCGCCGCGGTCAACAACGCTCGGCGATGGTGACCGCGCGATCCATCGGGCCGCTGGGCCTGGCCGGACGCCAGCGTTCGACGCCGGTTCCCGGAGAGCTGCGGGTGCTGCCGCCATTTGTGTCGCGCAAGCATTTGCCGTCACGACTGGCCAGGCTGCGTGAGATAGACGGCTTGCTGCCCACCTTGACCCGGGGGCAAGGCACCGAGTTCGATTCGCTGCGTGAGTATGTCGTAGGCGATGACGTTCGCTCGATCGACTGGCGGGCCACCGCCCGCCGTGCGGACGTTGTCGTCCGCACCTGGCGGCCCGAACGCGACCGTCGGGTACTGCTCGTTCTCGACACCGGACGGACCGCAGCCGGCCGAGTCGGTGTGGACCCGACCGCGGCCGACCCGAGCGGATGGCCCCGACTGGACTGGTCGATGGACGCCGCGCTACTGCTGGCGGCGCTGGCGTCACGGGCCGGCGACCACGTCGACTTCCTCGCGCACGATCGCGTGACGCGGGCCGGCGTCTTCGGGGCGTCGCGCACCGATCTGCTGGCGCAATTGGTCGACGCGATGGCCCCGCTGCAACCGGCGTTGCTTGAATCGGACTGGCGTGCAGCGGTTTCGACGATTGCCGGTCGGACGCGGCGGCGGTCGTTGATGGTGTTGCTGACGGACTTGAACGCGACCGCACTGGACGAGGGATTACTGCCGGTACTGCCGCAGGTGTCGGCTAAACACACCGTGATCGTGGCGGCGGTGGCCGACCCGCGCGTCGACCGAATGGCGCTCGGCCGTTCAGACGCCGCCGCGGTTTACGATGCCGCTGCGGCAGAACGGGCCCGCAGCGACCGGCGGTCGATCGCCTCACGGCTGCGCGGTCTTGGCGCAGAGGTCATCGACGCGCCGCCCGAGGAGATCGCGCCCGCGCTGGCCGACCGCTACCTGGCGATGAAGGCTACTGGGCGGCTCTGAGTTTCCGCCGAATGACCAGTCAGAACAGGCTTCTCACCGGCTCGCTCACTCAACGGGAACGACGTCCGGAGCGTCGGCGATGTCTCCGGTTTCGCCAGCCCGCGCGGCGCGCCGACCAAAATGGACGATGTAGGAGAGAAACGCGGCCTCGGCGGCAACGCCGATCCCAATCCGCAGGAATGTCGGTAGCGGGGACGGCGTCACCAATCCTTCGATCAAACCGGACACCAGTAGCACCACCACCAGCCCGACGGCGACCGCGACGACAGCCCGGCCCTGCTCGGCGAGCACCTGGCCGCGCGGCCGATTGCCGGGGGCGATCACCGACCAGCCCAACCGCATACCGACGGCGCCGGCCAAGAGCACCGCTGATAACTCCAACAGTCCGTGCGGGCTCAGCAGGCCGAACAAGATCCCGGTTTTGCCGGCCTGGTACATCAGGCCGGCCGAGACGCCGAGGTTGGCGGCATTCTCGAACAGCAGCAGCGGAATCGGCAAGCCCAGCAAGATGGCAAACCCGATGCACTTGGCGGCTACCCACGAATTGTTCACCCAGACGTGCAACGCGAACGCCGCAGCGGGATGCTCGCTGTAGTACGACGCGAAGTCGTGGTTGACCAGTTTGTCGATCTCGCTTGGCGTTCCGACGGTGGACTGGACGTCGGTGCTGCCGATCACCCAGAAGGCGATCACCACCGTGACTGCGAAGAAGATGGCCGCCGTCGCCAGCCACCACCGCCAGGCACGATATGCGACGATGGGAAACGACACCGTCCAGAATCGGATGAGTTCGCTGGTGAGCGGTACGTGTGCGCCGGTGACCGCCGCGCGGCCGCGCGCGACAAGTGATGAAAGCCGACCCACCAGCGCCGAATCCGACGATGCCGAACGGACGATGGACAGGTGGGTCGACACTCGCTGATAGAGCTCGACGAGTTCGTCGATCTCAGCGCCCGTGAGCCGGCGCCGATGCTTGAGCAGCCATTCCAGCCGATCCCAGGTGCCGCGATGGGTCACCACGAACGCATCGACGTCCACGCCGGGAAGCCTACCCAGCCTGGCGATCGGAAGCCGGCCGCAGCGGGTCGGCAGCAAGACCAGCGCGCGAGTAGCGTTCCCGATTATGCCGGAGGTGGTGACCGGGGACGCCGTCGTACTCGACGTGCAGATCGCTCAGTTGCCGGTGCGTGCGGTCAGCGCGCTGATCGACATCGTGATCGTCATCATCGGCTATCTATTGGCCCTGATGCTGTGGGCGGCCACCCTGGAGACACTGGACGACGCGCTGACCGGTGCGATCACGGTGATCTTCTCAGTGCTGATGTTCGTCGGGTACCCGCTGGTGTTCGAGACCACGACTCGCGGCCGGTCGTTGGGCAAGCTCGTCATGGGGTTGCGGGTGGTGTCCGAGGACGGCGGCCCGGAACGCTTCCGCCAAGCCTTGTTTCGGGCGCTGGCATCGGTGGTGGAGATCTGGTTGCTGCTGGGTAGTCCCGCCGTGATTTGCAGCCTGCTGTCGCCGAAAGGCAAACGGCTCGGTGACATCTTCGCGGGCACCGTGGTAGTCAGCGAACGGGGTCCGCGGCTGCCGCCGCCTCCGGTGATGCCGCCGTCGCTGGCGTGGTGGGCGCCGTCGCTGCAGCTGAATGGACTGGGCGCGCACCAGGCTGAGCTGGCGCGCCAGTTTCTCGCCCGCGCAACACAACTCGACCCGCAGCTGCGGGAGCAGATGGCGTATCGCATCGCGGGTGACGTGGTGGCCCGCATCGCGCCGCCACCGCCGCCGGGCGTGCCGCCACAATTGGTGCTCGCCGCCGTACTCGCCGAGCGGCACCGCAGAGAATTGGCGCGGCTGCGACCGGTGCCCGGTCCGCGATCGACGCGACCCGGTTCATGGCCGCCTGCGGCGGACAGCACTGAGGCCTCGTCGCCATCCAGTTACCGCGCGCCGGTGCCCGACTCTGATGGCTTTGCTGCCCCGCGTTGACGGAGGCCAGAGACTACTGCGCAACTGTGGTGGCGACGATGGCGATGTCTGCGATTAACAAAGCTAGTGCGGTCAGCGGCACCACGATGCCCCAGCGGCGCCGTGCGGTGAAGAACGTGATGACGATAGCGGCCAGTGCCACGACCGGGGCGCCGTAGAAGAGCACGCCGAAACCGATGCCGCTGGGGCCCAGGTTGGGGCACTGTTTGTCGTTACACCCCGCAGTGCTCATGACCGCGCCCAGGGCAAACACCAGCACTACGGCCGCCGCCGGAATGGTCAGCAGTGCCAACACCCAGTTGATCCACAGACGCACCCGACTGTCACTGCCAGGTTCAGCCCGCATCGCGGTCACCGTGCCGTCGCCGCTCTTGCCGACGGTCTCCAGATGAGGTTTTTCGTCGCTCATTTTTCACTTCCTACCCGTCAACCGTCGGAGACAAACACCGCAACGGCCCTACTTGCATAACGATAGTTAACGATATATCGTTGACGCATCGTTAGCACACCCGATGCTGACCGAAACTCAGAAACGAGACAAACCTTGCACCATCCATTTACCCCTTTCACCGGCGGCCCCTTCCATGAGGGCGGCCAGCACCCCGGCTTCGATTTCGCCCCGCAGCAACGGCGTGCGCTGCACGAGCACCGTCGCCAGGCCCGTCGCGAATTCCGCGACTACCTGCGCGGCAACGACGCCGGCCGAGGCGGTCCATTCGGGCCCGGCTTCGGCCCTGGGTTCGGT
>NZ_JBARMY010000472.1:0-1819 GCF_049802695.1 Mycobacterium sp. | reverse complement strand
TCGTCGGCCAGAGGATGCCCCGGCAGATACGGCGCCAGGTGAGTGCGCACCGCGACCGGACCCACGCCTGGGCCGCCACCGCCGTGCGGAATGCAGAACGTCTTGTGCAGATTGAGGTGGCTGACGTCGCCACCGAACTTCCCCGGCCGAGCCAGCCCGACGAGCGCGTTGAGGTTGGCGCCGTCGATGTAGACCTGGCCACCGGCATCGTGCACGGCGGCGCAGACTTCGGCGATGTCCTGCTCGTACACGCCGTGGGTGGACGGATAGGTGATCATCAGCGCCGACAACTGCTCAGCGTGCTCAGTGATCTTGGCGCGTAGATCGTCCAGGTCGACGTCGCCGTTGGCGCGGCAGCCCACCACTACCACCCGCATACCGGCCATCGCCGCGGACGCGGCGTTGGTGCCGTGCGCACTCGACGGGATGAGACAAATGTTGCGGTGCGGTTCGCCGCGGCTGGCGTGATAGTCATGGATCGCCAGCAAGCCCGCGTATTCGCCCTGCGAGCCTGCGTTGGGTTGCAGCGACACGGCGTCGTATCCGGTGAGCTCGACGAGCCACGTCTCGAGTTGGGCGATGAGCCGGCGCAGCCCGGGGGTGTCGGAGTCCGGCGCGAACGGGTGCTGACGGGCGAAGCCCGGCCAGGTGATCGGCTCCATCTCGGCCGCGGCGTTGAGCTTCATGGTGCAGGACCCGAGCGGAATCATGCTGCGGTCCAACGCGACATCTTTGTCGGCGAGGGTGCGCAGCCGCCGCATCATCGACGTCTCGGTCCGGTAGTCGGTGAACGCCGGGTGGGTGAGGAACGCCGACGTGCGGGTGACTATGCCGGCGCACACAGGTTCGGCGGCTTCCACGCCGAACGCCTGCAGCACCGCTGCAACGTGCTCGGCTCTGGTCGCTTCGTCGCAGGCCACCGAGACATGGTCGGCGTCGACGCGCCATAGATTGATGCCGTCGGCCTTCGCGGCGGCGAGCACCTCGTCAGCGCGGCCGGGCACCCGCGCCAGCACGGTGTCGAAGAATTCGTCGTGCACCAGCGCGTCGCCCAGTGCGGCGGCGATCGTCTCGGCGTGCCCGTGTACCCGGCGCGCGATGGCGGTCAGCCCGTCGGCGCCGTGATAGCTGGCGTACATCGCCGCCATTACCGCCAGTAGCACCTGGGCGGTGCAGATATTGCTGGTCGCCTTGTCGCGCCGGATGTGCTGCTCGCGGGTCTGCAACGCCAGCCGGTAGGCGGGCGACCCGTCGGCGTCGACCGACACACCGACCAGCCGGCCCGGCAGCTGCCGGGCGTGCCGGGCGTGCACCACCAGATAGCCGGCGTGCGGACCGCCGTATCCCATTGGCACACCGAAGCGTTGGGTGCTGCCGAACGCGACATCAGCACCGATCTCGCCGGGTGGGGTGATCAGCGTCAACGCCAGCAGATCGGCGCCGACGGCGACCAGCGCGCCGCGGTCATGGGCCTGTGACACCAGCGCGCTCCAGTCGGTGACCCGGCCGCTGGCTCCCGGCAGTTGAGTGATGACGCCGAAGAATTCGCCGTCCGGCAGATCCGGAAGACCACAGCGCAGGTCGGCGGTGACGATCTCGATGCCCAACGACTCTGCGCGGGTCGCCAGCACGGCAGCGGTCTGAACGAACAGGTCCGCGTCGACCGCCAGCCGGTTGCTTTTCCCGCGCGCGGCGCGGTGCATCAGCGTCATCGCCTCGGCGGCGGCGGTGCCCTCGTCGAGCATCGACGCGTTGGCGACTTCCAGGCCGGTCAGGTCGGCCACCATGGTCTGGAAGTCCAGCAGGGCCTCCAGCCGGC
>NZ_JBARMY010000471.1:0-4640 GCF_049802695.1 Mycobacterium sp. | reverse complement strand
GGATGGTCGACGACCACCTGCGCGCCTGCTGGGTGCCCGCGGCGGCTTAGCGGCGATCGCAAGCGCGGCGAAGCCGGGCGCCGCGGATCGCCGCCCGACGATACAGCCGAACCGCCGACAACCGGGTCTTGCACACCCGCCAGTTTCGATAGGGAACAATGGAGGGGTGTATCGGCAGTTCAATGCCGGGTGTGGGGCGTGCCCGGCATGCAGCCGGTCCGTGACGGCGGGCCAGCTCGACTCTGGAGGGAGCACTCGATGGCGGCGATGAAGCCCCGGACTGGCGACGGTCCTCTCGAAGCGACCAAGGAGGGGCGCGGCATCGTGATGCGAGTACCTCTGGAGGGTGGCGGTCGACTCGTCGTCGAGCTGACGCCTGACGAAGCCGCCGCGTTGGGTGACGAACTCAAGGGCGTTACCAGCTAGACCCGGTCGAACGAAACACCGTCGGCGCCTGCCGAACCCTCGGCGCTCCCGCACACCTTCCGATAGATCTCCAGCGTCTGCCGGGCGATGTGCGCCCAGGAAAACTCCTCGATGCAACGCTGACGCCCGGTCCGCCCGTACCGCTCCGCCCGGCCGGGATCAGCGATCAAGGCGTTGACGGCATCGGCCAGCGCACCTTCGTAGTCGCCCGGGTTGTCGTATTGATAGTGCACCAGCGAACCAGTGACCCCGTCGACGACCACCTCGGGTATCCCGCCGACGTCGGAGGCAACTACCGCTGTCCCGCACGCCATCGCCTCCAAATTGACGATGCCCAACGGTTCATACACCGAAGGGCACACAAAAACCGTTGCAGCCGAGAGGATTTCGCGAACCTGTCCGATCGGCAGCATTTCTCGCAGCCAGAACACGCCGGACCGCTTGTGCGCCAATCCGGTTACCGCGGTACCGACTTCAGCGGCGATCTCAGGAGTATCCGGCGCGCCGGCGCACAGCACCACCTGCACCTCGGGGCTGAACCGGTGCGCGGCGGCGACCAGGTGAGCAACACCTTTCTGGCGGGTGATTCGGCCGACGAAGGCCACGATCGGCAGGCTGAGATCAACGCCCAATTGCGCCAGCACCGAATCACCCGGCACCGGCGCGACCGGGTACCACACGTCGGTGTCGATACCGTTTTTCACGACGTGCACTTTGCTCGGATCCAGCGCGGGATAGAGCCGCAGCACGTCGTCCCGCATGCCCGAGCTGACGGCGATGACGGCGTCGGCGGCGCTCATCGCAGTGCGTTCCACCCATAACGACAACCGGTATCCGCCGCCCAATTGCTCGGCTTTCCACGGTCGCATCGGTTCGAGCGAATGCGCGGTCACCACATGCGGGACCTCGTGCAGCAGCGACGCCAGATGGCCGGCGAGCCCGGTGTACCAGGTGTGCGAGTGCACGACGTCGACCGTCGCAGCGGCGTTGGCCATCACCAAGTCACTCGACAGCGTCGCCAGAGCGGGGTTGGCTCCCAGCAACCGCGAGTCGGGCTGGTGGACGAAAACACCCGGGCGCGGCGCGCCCATGCAGTGCACCTCGACCTCGCAGAGCTGGCGTAGCTGCGCGACCAGTTCGGTGACGTGGACCCCTGCCCCGCCGTACACCTCCGGCGGATATTCGCGCGTCATCATTCCCACCCGCATATCGGGCACGCTAGCTGTCCGCCGGCGTGCGGGTCGGAGGGGACCCCGGCTTGTCCCGGTGGGGGCGGCCGGGAGGGCCGCCGGGGTTTACGGGGGCGTCGGGGTGGCAATCCTGAGTCGGAACCGCACCAAATTCGTTGACCGACAGTCCGTCAGCCGTGCCAAATCGTGCGGTTGCGGTAGCAGCGCTCGAATGCGCCCGTTAGGTTTGTGACATGAGGGAAGCGCCACAGGTGCTGGGCATCGTCCTGGCCGGTGGGGAAGGCAAGCGGTTGTACCCGCTGACCGCTGACCGGGCCAAACCCGCGGTTCCCTTCGGCGGCGCCTACCGGCTTATCGACTTCGTGCTCTCCAACCTCGTCAATGCGCGTTTCCTCAAGATCTGTGTGCTGACCCAATACAAGTCGCATTCCTTGGACCGCCACATCTCGCAGAACTGGCGGCTGAGCGGGTTGGCCGGCGAGTACATCACTCCGGTTCCCGCACAGCAGCGCCTGGGGCCGCGCTGGTACACCGGTTCCGCTGACGCAATTTACCAGTCGATGAACTTGGTCTACGACGAAGATCCCGACTACATCGTCGTTTTCGGCGCTGACCACGTTTACCGGATGGACCCCGAACAGATGGTGCGGTTCCACATCGAGAGCGGTGCCGGGGCCACCGTGGCCGGCATCCGGGTGCCCCGCGCCGAGGCGCCGGCGTTCGGCTGCATCGACGCCGACGACTCCGGCCGCATCCGGAACTTCATCGAAAAGCCGGTAAAGCCGCCGGGGACACCCGACGACCCGGAGAGCACATTCGTCTCGATGGGCAATTACATCTTCACCACCAAGGTGCTTATCGACGCCATCCGCGCCGACGCCGAGGATGACCGCTCCGACCACGACATGGGCGGTGACATCATCCCGCGGCTGGTGTCCGACGGGCTGGCCGCGGTCTACGACTTCTCCAACAACGAGGTGCCCGGCGCCACCGACCGGGATCGGGCTTACTGGCGCGACGTGGGGACGCTGGATGCGTTCTACGACGCCCACATGGACCTGGTGTCAGTGCATCCTGTGTTCAACCTGTACAACAAGCGCTGGCCCATTCGCGGCGCGCAGGAGAATTTGGCGCCGGCCAAATTCGTCAACGGCGGCTCCGCGCAAGAGTCGGTAGTCGGGGCGGGCAGCATCATTTCAGCTTCCTCGGTGCGTAACTCGGTGCTGTCGTCGAACGTGGTGGTTGACGACGGTGCGATCGTCGAGGGCAGCGTGCTGATGCCAGGCGCCCGGGTCGGCCGCGGCGCGGTGGTGCGGCACGCCATCCTGGACAAGAACGTCGTCGTCGGGCCGGGGGAAATGGTGGGCGTCGACCTGGAGAAAGACCGAGAGCGCTTTGCGATCAGCGCCGGCGGCGTGGTCGCCGTGGGCAAGGGTGTGTGGATCTAGCCTCCTGGCGCGGGCGTCCGCATGCCGTGCGCGATCACCACAGGTAAGGCACCAGCCGGTAATGCACCCGCCGGGTGTAATCCCGGTAGCCATCTAGTTCGTGCTCGAGCAGTTGCTCTTCGTCGCGTATGCGGATTGCGAGCACTATCAGCCCGGGTAGGACGAATACCAGAGCCCAGTAAGAGTCCAGCGCCAGCGGCATGCCGACCATCAGGATCAGATTGCCGGTGTACATCGGGTGACGGACGAGTCCATATAGACCGGTGGAGACCAGTGTTTGCGCCGGCTCTACCGTGACGTTGGCGGCCGCATAGCTGTTTTGAACGATCACCATCATGGCAATGCCAAGTCCGACCGCAACCAGGAAATCTCCGACCAAGGAGACCATCCATGGCACCGGCGACCAGCCGAAGCGATGATCAAGTCCGCTGACCACGAACATGGCCGCGAACGCGACGAACACGACGGAGATGATGACCTTTTGCACCATCCTGGTCTCGGACAACGGCCCCACACGCATGCGCCGCTCAAGCGCGTCCGGGTTTTTCCGCATCAGGTAGACGCTGGGGATCCACGTCGAGACCGCGAAGACGGCCAGGAACACCCAAGCCTGCCAATAATGGAAGGTGCCGGCCGGCAAAAACAACAGCAACCCGAAGGCGGCAAGCCCCAACACGGCTGAAAATAGGCCCTTTGCAACGGTATTCACGTTGGCTTCCCTCAGTTCCGTATGTCGCGGCGCCGAAAGGCCGCTGTTCCCAGCGCAATCAGCGTTGCGTCGATTATCACAAGCCACAGCAGCGGAACCGCAGTGAAGTCACCGCCAGCCACCCGGGGTACATGCGCGAACGGTTCGATGTCCAGCAGCCACTGCGGGAAACCCGACAACGAACCCAGCAGGTACAGCGCGACGAAACCGACCAGCACGCCCCACACCGCCGGTGTGAATCGCGGAGCCCACCCGAACACGGCGACACCCACCGCGGCCGGCAGCCACACCGCGGGCAGTTGCACTGCTGCGGTCGCCAGCACAGTCGGCAGTTTGCCGCTGACGTCGCCGGCGGCGACACCGTACGTCATACCGGCGGCCAGCCCGGCCAGCAGCAGGGCAGCGGCTGACCCGCATACCGCGATGGTGAGATGGCTTGCCAGCCAACGGCTTCTGGGCACTGCGCCGGCCAATAGCGTCTCGGCGCGCTGGCTGCTCTCTTCCTGGGCAAGGCGCAGGAACACCGAAACGGTGAAAGCGGCGGCGACCATAGCGAGCAAGCAGAACGACGCGTCGACGAATGCCTGCTCCAGCGCACCGGTGCCGCCCATTCGGGCGACGATATGGCGGACCGCGGTGCTGTTGCCTACCTCATCGCCGATGCCGTGCACAACGCTGCCGATCAGCAGTCCGTAAAGACCCAGGCCAATCGTCCACAGCAGCAGGCTGCCGCGGTCGAGCCGCCACGCCAGCCCCAGCGCGTGACGCAGCAACGGCGAGGCGGTGCCGCGACCGCGACGCTCAGGAATCAGTCCCGCGCCGACGTCACGGCGGGCCAGCAGCCGGTAGGCCAGAGCGGTCAACGTC
>NZ_JBARMY010000470.1:0-4857 GCF_049802695.1 Mycobacterium sp. | reverse complement strand
CGCAGCGCCTGCCGCGCGCTGCTGCTTGATCACCCCAGCCCGCGTGCCGCTCTTGCGGGGTTGGACCGGTTCGCCGCGCGGCTACCCGGCGCGCAGTGCACCACCGCCGTCTGTGCGGTGCTCAACTCGAGCACCGGTGAATTGGTCTACTCCAGTGCCGGACACTTGCCTCCTATCTTGGTCCACTTTGACGGCACGACCCAGACACTCGAAGGTGGCCACACCATCCCGCTGGGACTCAAGCCCGACCGTCCACGGCCCGAAGCCCGCATTCCCATGCCCGCGGGAGCGACCCTGCTGCTTTACACCGACGGTCTCGTCGAGCGCCGCTCCAGTTCACTGGATGACGGCATCGCCCGCGTCTCGGCCCTCGTCCAGGACGGCCGTGCCTCGGCACTGGAAGATCTGGCAAACCAGATCATGACTCATCTCGCGCCGGCCGGCGGCTATCAGGACGATGTGGTGTTGATGCTGTACCGCCATCCCGCGCCGCTGGAGATGAGCTTTCCAGCGCACGTCAGCCAGCTCGACCGTGTCCGCACTGCCCTGCGCAGCTGGCTGACCAAGTCCCGGGTGGGTTCGAACCAG
This sequence comes from Mycobacterium sp., assembly GCF_049802695.1. Lineage (GTDB taxonomy): Bacteria > Actinomycetota > Actinomycetes > Mycobacteriales > Mycobacteriaceae > Mycobacterium. The sequence goes on along the minus strand of NZ_JBARMY010000470.1, from coordinate 4,269 downwards.
GCTTACGACGTGCTCATCGCCGCCGGAGAAGCCGTCGCCAACGCCATCGAGCACGGTCATCGTCATAGTCCGGAAGGGACAGTCAGCTTGCGCGCGACTGCGCTGGCCGACCAAGTGCAGCTGACCATTACCGACACCGGCTCGTGGAAGCCTCCAGAAGCGCCCACCGATTCCCGTCGCGGGCGGGGTATCACCCTCATGCGAGCGCTCATGCACGACGTAGACATCCAACCCCACACGGCCGGAACCACAGTTCACTTATCCGCCAGGATCATCTGATGCCGACATCGCTCACTCTCGACACCGCTCGCGGCAGCGACGGCAGAGTTGTGCTGACCGCGTCCGGGGAAATCGATTTGAGCAACATCGACACATTCACCGAAGCCCTCACCACGGCCGTCGTCGAGACTGCCGGGCCCGGCGGGATGCTCACCGTCGACCTCAGCGCTGTCGATTACCTGGACAGCGCCGCGATCAATGCCTTGTTCAACCACGCCGAGCGCATTCACGTCATCGCCGAACCCCGGCTGATCCGGGTGTTCACCATCAGCGGCTTAGCCGAACTGGCAACCATGGAATCGGCGCCACCGAGAGTAGGCGTTGAAGGCTTCCAGGGCGAATGAATCTCTCCCACTGCCTCGAAAGAACGGTCCGGCCGCACCAGCCTTGACTACGAATGCGTCGACACCGATGGAATCGACGGACCGCTGGGCCTCGACCCGAAAGCCGTTCGCGAGTCCGGTGAGAACCAGGGTCATCGCGAAGACCAGACCGGTGCTGACAATCGCAATGACGAAGCGCCGCCTTCGAGCATTGCATGTCGCGCAACGCCGCAAACAGCATGCCGGCGAGGTTACCGACGTCCCGCCAATTCTGGACCGGAAAATCTACGGCTAGGTTGGTTCTTGTGACGACTCCTTACGATGCACTTGACGTGCGGCGCAGCGCCGGCTGGTTGCCTCCCGAACAGGAGGACTTGGAGTCTTGGCTGGCCGGTCACCGAAAGCGAGTGGAGGCCAAGGGCGCAGCTGCGACGCTGCATCCGGTAATCACCGAGTTTCAGGAGTTGATCAACTCCGACCCCGTACTGCGCATGTACCTTGACCGGATGATCGCCGAGGTGCCCTCTACCAGGTCGTACCGCAAACGTCATCTCCACGATGTCGAGCAGATGTTGCGGTTGATCAACGAGGTGCTGACGATGGCGCCGGAGTTCGGGGAGAACACGGTGATGTTGCCGCTGGGTGCGATTCTGGACTGGACTATGGGCACCTCGGCCGGATTTGCGGCCTACCGCGATCCGCGGGTCAACGCGATGCTGCGCAAGATCCTGAACGCCTGGAGCACCTTTCTCGACAGCGCCGACTCGCGCTATGTGCTCAACGAATCACCGTCCGGGTGGAAGTGCGCCGCGGCCCGACGGGCCATCGGCATCGAGCAGTTCCAGTACGATCCGGCGGACGAACATTGGGGCTTCGCCTCCTGGAACGCCTTCTTCACGCGACGCTTCAAAGACGGCGCGCGTCCAGTCGTCTCGCCGGACGATGACAAGATCATCGTCAACGCCTGCGAGTCCACGCCGTATCGCATCGCCACGGGCGTCGATCGCCTGGATCGCTTCTGGATCAAAAGTCAACCGTATTCGTTGCAGGACATGCTGGCTGATGACGAATCCGTTGAACAATTCGTCGGTGGAACGGTGTACCAGGCGTTTTTGAGTGCGACCGACTATCACCGTTGGCACAGTCCGGTGGGTGGGACAGTGATTCGAGCGTTCGTCCAGCCGGGGACCTACTATTCCGAGGCCGATTCGGAGGGCTGGGAGGCGGTCAATCCGCCGGTGTCGCAGTCTTATCTGGCGCATGTCGCCGTGCGGGCGATCATCCTGATCGAAGCCGACGATCCCGTCATCGGCCTGATAGCTTTCGTCGCGATCGGCATGTCGGACGTCTCCTCCTGCCTGATCCACGACCACGTCACATCGGGCTACCACCTCGACAAGGGCGAAGAACTGGGGTACTTCCAATACGGTGGCTCGACCCACTGCGTGGTCTTTCGCCCCGGTGCGATTTCTGACTTCGCCGTCGCGGCCCTTCCCCAGCCGCACAACTCCGAAGCGCCGCTGATGCTTGTCTGCTCAAAGCTGGCCACCGCTAACACGGCGGCGTAAACACTCGCGGCCCGGCTCGTCGGATTCGGGTCAGTAGGGCAGCTGGCGGCAACGTGATCCGACGCCGCCGCGCTGCGCGGCAGGGATAGCGATGTGTGCCTTTCATGTTCAGGCGAGCACCGCGTCGAGCAAGCCGCCGAAATCGTGTGTCTCCCAGAGGTTCAGGAAGTTCGTGAACATCTGCAGCGGGGCGCGCACACTCTCGTCGTCTTTGATCCGAGTATCCCTGCGCGTCAACGGGTTCGGTGACTCACCGAAACCTGATCGAATCAGTACGGGAACGCCGAGCAGCCACGCGATGCCCATGATAGCGGCGTACAGCACGACTTGGCTTCGCAATTCGGCTTGCACCAGGGGCGGACCGCCGCTGTTGCGGATTTCTGTGATGAACAGGTGCAGCAATTCGTCGAGGTGGTCGTTCCACAGCGAAGTTTCAGCACCGGACATGGCGCCCCAAATGGCCATCGCCACGTTCATCTGGCTGACGCAGCCCCAGTCCATCAGTCCGCAGTGCAATGTGTTTCCGGTGTCCCGCCAGAACCAGGCGTTGTCCACGTTGGCATTCCAGTGACACAACGCCAGGTAATCGCTTACGCCGGCCAGGTGGGCCCACGCCGCGGACTCGTGGCGCAGTACGTGCGGTGCTTCTCGATGAAGGCGGGCAAGGAACTCCGGCGCGCGAACGTTGGGCGGGAGCAGCGCGGGGTAAGCGTGCGTGAAGTCGACGAGCCGCGCCAATCGCCGTTGCAGCTTTTCCGGGTTGACCGGTGCCCGTTCGCCGACCGTCGCGGCTTGCAGGTCGACCGGGAACTCGGCTGCCGTATCCGCAGGCAAGCGGCCGGAACGGTGATAGCCGACGAGTCGGCCCAGGGCGGTCAGCAGTGCGCGGTAATGCGCCAGCGGTTCGGGCATCTCGTCGTCGCGGCATTTATGGTACTGACGCTTGGTTCCGTTCCGGCCGAACAGTATTCGCTCCGTAATCAGGATTCCGATGCCGGTGTCGCGGTGGTAGTCCGCGAACAGCGGGCGCGGCACGGCGATCGGGAAGCCCGGCGCACGAGACAGTGACGCGAACCGCACCTCAGACTCCATCTGGTTCTTCCCGCGGTCCCGCGCGGGGTCGTCCAGGTCCCGAGAGAATTTCACGAACAAGTCGCGGTGCAGTCCCGGCTGAGGCCGCTGATATTCCACCGAAAGCAGCAGTTTGCGGCCGGTGCTGCCGCCGGGAACCTCCTGGAACTGCGTTATCCGGGCGACTGCGTTGCCGTCATCGAGCGCTCCGGCGGCGCGGAACGCCTCGGTGAGGAAATCGGTACCGCCGGCGCCCAGCGCGGCAGGCAGCGGGTAACCGAACGGCGGACTGGTCGCCCACGACCCGGTCGGCGTCATCGGATGGTGGTGCGGGCATCTGCGCTTGATCACCAGGTCTGTTCGGCCGCGCGCACCAGCATGTGGTTGATCGCCACCCGGCGGTTACGGGTCACCACGTACAACACGGCGTCGGCGATGTCCTCCGGTTGCATCTTGGTCATCTCCGCGGTCTGACGGTCGAACGCGGCACGGGATTCCGCCGGCAGATGGCTGCTGATCTCGGTGTCGACGGTGCCCGGCCCCACCACGCCCACGCGCACCTTCTTGTCGATCACCTCTTGCCGGACGCCCTCGCTGAAGGCGTTGACACCGAACTTGGTCAACGAATAGACCGCGGTCCCCGGCCGGGACACCCACCCGGCGGTGGAACTGATCGTGACCAGATCAGCGACACCTCGTGCCGCGCTGGCGGCCGCCTCGATGAGGTGCGGCATCGCGGCCCGGGTTACGTACAAGACACCCAGTACATTGACCGCCACCAACTCGTCCCAGTCTGCCAGCCGTGCCTCGGCGGCGTAGCCCATCCGGATCAGGCCCGCGTTGTTCACCACGATGTCGAGCCGCCCGAATTCGTTGACTGCACCGTCCACCGCCTGCGCCACCTGCTCGGCGTCGGTGACGTCGGCAGGCACCAGAAGAGCTGATCCACCGGCGGATTCGATCTCGGCTTTCAAGTCCTGCAGCCGATCGGTGCGCCGTGCGAGCAGGGCGACTGCGGCGCCCTCGGC
>NZ_JBARMY010000469.1:0-6396 GCF_049802695.1 Mycobacterium sp. | reverse complement strand
CGCCACACCAGCGCGTCGAGTGGGTCGGTCTTGCCCGGCTGATCCGGGTCGCCGCCGCGTTGGGCGAACAGCCGCAACATCGTGTCCCGGTCATAGCCGGATTCGTAGCCGAACTGCACGGTGGCGTCCGACCGGAAGTAGATGTCGGGATGGTCGGCGTCGTCGACGATGTAGGCCGCCCCGGACGCCAGCATCTTCTCGACCAACTCGACCATTTCGGCCACCGTTTCGGTGGCCGCGACATACTCCCGCGGCGGCTGCACCCGCAGCGCGGTCATGTCCGCACTGAAGAGCGCGACCTCGCGCGCCGCGAGGTCGCGCCAGTCGACACCGTCGCGCTCGGCGCGTTCGAAAAGCGGATCATCGACGTCCGTGACGTTCTGCACGTAGTGCACGTCGTGACCGGTGTCCAGCCACAACCGGTGGATCAGGTCGAACGCCAGGTAGGTGGCAGCGTGGCCGAGATGGGTGGCGTCATACGGCGTGATCCCGCAGACGTACATGGTGGCTGTGCGGCCGGCTGTCACCGGCCGCACCTGGCGGTCCGCCGTGTCGTAGAGCCGCAGTTCCGGGCCGCGTCCGGGCAGCGCCGGGATGGGCGCGGCCGACCACGATTGCATGAGTTGACTGTAGGTGACCGGGAGACTCGTCAGCCGGCCAGGCGGATGGCCCCCAAAAGCACGTCAGCCAGTTCAGGACGACACATCAGCAGGTCCGGCAGATACGGGTTGGGCCGGTTGTAGACCAGCTTCGAGCCGTCCAGCCGCGAAGCGTGCATGCCCGCGGCCCAGAGCACCCCGGCGGGTGCCGCCGAATCCCATTCCCACTGCCCGCCGGCGTGGATGTAGGCGTCGGTGTCACCGCGCACCACCGACATGGCTTTGGCGCCGGCCGACCCGATGCGGACCGTCTGGATGTCCAAGCGCCGGGCCAGCCGGTACAGCACCGCCGGTGGCCGGTGTGCGCTGGCGGTGATACGGATGGGACCGGTGTGCGGCGACGCGTCGGCGGTGACGGTGTCACTGCGGTGCACCTCGCCGAGCGCGGGCAGAGCCACCGCCGCGTCGGTGATTTCACCGCCCGGACCCGCGTGCCGTTGCCACAGCGCCACGTGCACCGCCCAGTCTCTGCAGCCGGGTATCGAAAACTCGTTGGTGCCGTCCAGCGGGTCGATGATCCACACCCGATCGGCGCGCAGGCGGGCCAGGTCGTCGTCGGCTTCCTCGCTGAGCACCGCGTCGCCCGGGCGTTCCGCCCGCAGCCGTTGCAGCAAAAACGAATTGGCCTGGCGGTCACCGATGTCGCCGAGCCTCCACGGGTAGGCGAAGCCGACTTCCTCGCGCACCGCCAGCAACAGCTTGCCGGCGTCGACGGCCAAATCGGCGGCCAACGCCGCGTCGGTCAGGCCGTGGGACGCGGTCACTGCTCCAGTATCGCCGAACGGCATACGCGGTCATCGCCGAGTGTGTGGCTTGTGGTCGCTGATCCACCCAATTGGCGCAAAGAAGCTACACACTCGGCGAACGACTAGAACGCCGGCCAGGGAATGGGACGGTGCCGATCCGGGGTCGGCATCAGCGGGTTGTCGAGCATCCCGCGAGCGCGCCGACGCAGCGCCGCCACCTCCACGGCGCTGATGTGTCTGGCCAGCGCTTCGGCGAACGACCCGCTCAACGCCTCGACGAGCCCCGACACCGCCGCCAGGCTGTCGTCATCGATGGGTTTGCCGGCCCAACCCCACAGCACCGTGCGCAGCTTGTCCTCGACGTGCAGACAGACACCGTGGTCGACGCCGTAGACCTTGCCGTCGACGGCATGCAGAATGTGGCCGCCCTTGCGGTCGGCGTTGTTGATCAGCACGTCCAATACCGCCATGCGCCGCAACCGCAGGTCGTCGGCGTGCACCAAGATGACTTCGTCGCCGGCGTAGTCGTAAGCCCGCAGCACCGGAAGGTAACCCGGCGGCAGCTTGCCGGCCGGGCACAGGTCGACCAGGTCAGGCCCGGGCTCCGGATCGGAGTCGGGGGCGTCGCCGGGCTGGTGCACCCACAGCTGCAGCATGCCGCGACCCGCCGGCCCGTTGCGAATGATGGTGTGCGGCACGACGTTCCAGCCGAGCTGTGCCGCCACCAGGTACGAGCCGACTTCGCGGTCGGCCAGCGTACCGTCGGGAAAATCCCACAGCGGCTGCTCCCCCGCGACCGGCTTGTAGACGCAGTGCACGCTTCGCTGACCCAGCGTCGACTCGCACAAGAAGGTGGCGTTGCTGGCGGAGCGAATCCGTCCGAGAACGGTTAGGTTGCCGCGCTGCAACACCTCCCGATCGTCAGGCCTCGAGGTCATCGTCAGACCCGAGCAACGCGCTACGCCGGTAGCCGTTGGTGCGCGCGCAGAGGTGTCCGTCGGGGTCCAGCGGCTCGTCACACAGCGGACAGGGCGGACGGCCTGCGGAGATGACGCGGTTGGAGCGGGTCGCGAACTGGCGCGCCGACTCCGGCGTCAGGAACACCCGGACGGCGTCGGGGCCTTCCTCGGTGTCGTCGAGTACCACGGACGCGTCGAACTCCGCGTCGGTGACCGCCAACAGTTCGACCACCACCGTCTGCGCTTCGGAGTCCCAGCCCAACCCCATGGTGCCGACCCGGAATTCGGCGTCGACCGGGGTGATCAGCGGGCTGAGGTCTTCGACGTCGTTGGTCTCCGGCGGCACCGGCGTACCGAACCGGCGATTGACTTCGAGCAGCAACGCGCCGATGCGCTCGGCGAGCACCGCAACCTGCTGCTTCTCCAGCACCACCGACACCACCCGGGAGTCATGCACCGCCTGCAGATAAAACGTGCGGTTGCCGGGCTGCCCAACGGTCCCGGCGACGAATCGGTCGGGTGTGCGGAAGACATGGATTGCGCGAGACATGGCAATTCCCAAAATACCGGCAGTTGCGGCTGCCATGTAATTGCGCAGTGTCAGTCGGTGGAGCCGCCCACTACCGCGTCGCCGGGCGCCGTCGCAGACTGCGGTTCCGGCGGTGCGGTCAGCACCGCGCTCAGCCGGCTGCCGGTGTGATTCACGTGCAGCACAAACGGCCGCAAAGAGGTGTAGCGGACCACGCTCATCGATGCCGGGTCGGCGGTGATGCGCTGGAAGCTGTCCAGGTGCATGCCCAGCGCGTCGGCGACGACCGCCTTGATGACGTCACCATGTGTACATGCCACCCACAGCGCGTCGCCGTCGTGCTGCTCGGCCAGCAGCCGATCATGGTCGCGGACCGCGCCCACCGCGCGTGCCTGCACCTGCGCCAGCCCTTCACCGTCCGGGAACACCGCTGCGCTGGGATGGGCTTGAACGACCGCCCACAACGGCTCTTTGGCCAGCTCGCCGATGGTGCGGCCGGTCCACTGGCCGTAGTCGACCTCGGCGAGCCGATCGTCGACGACGGGCTCGAGGCCGAGGGCGGCGGCCAGCGGTTCGAGGGTGCTTCGGCAGCGCAGCAGCGGCGAGCACACCAACGCCCGGATCGGCAGCGTCGCCAGGCGCTCAACCAGTCCGGCGGCCTGCTCGCGGCCCTTATCGTCTAGGTTGACCCCTTCGGACCGGCCCGCCAGGACGTGCGCGGTGTTCGACGTGGACCGGCCGTGCCGCAACAAGATCACGGTCAATTGCGCCGCTCCTCCTCATCGCTGCGCTCTGCATCGTCGCCGGCGGTGGTCACGCTGCCGCCACCACCCCGGTCGCGAGCAGAGCCAGCACCGTGGCCCCCGCCACGACGCGGTAGCCGACGAACCAGTACATGCTGTGCCGCAACAGAAATCGCAGCAACCAGGCCACGGCGGCGAGGCCGACGCCGAAAGCGATCAAGGTGGCCACCAACAACTGCGGGCCGGTTGCGCTCATGCCCTCGCGGACCGGGTGGAAGGCATCGGGCAGTGAGAACAGTCCGGAGGCGAACACCGCCGGGATGGCCAGCAGAAACCCGAACCGGGCGGCCAGTTCGCGCTCCAGCCCGAGGAAAAGGCCAGCGCTGATGGTCGCTCCGGAGCGGGACACCCCGGGGACCAGCGCCAGCGTCTGTGCCGCGCCGACCAGGACGGCGTCGCGCCAGTTCAGCTGATCGACGTGCCGGTTCTGCGACCCGAACCGCTCGGCTGCGGCGATCACCGCCGAGAAGACCACCAACGCCGTCGCCACCACCCACAGGTTGCGCGCGCCGGACCTGATCAGGTCGGTGAATAGCAGCCCCAAGACGCAGATCGGGATGGTGCCGATGATGACGTACCACCCCAGCCGGTAGTCGACGTTGCGGTGCCTAGAGACGGATGAGCCGACGACCAGGCCGTTGATCCACGCCGTGACGATCCGCACGATGTCGCGGGCGAAATAAACCAGCACGGCTGCCTCGGTGCCCAACTGGCTGACCGCGGTGAACGAGGCGCCCGCATCACCACCGAAGAGCACCCGCGAAGCAAGCGCCAGATGTCCCGACGACGACACCGGCAAGAACTCGGTCAAACCCTGCACGACGGCTAAATCGACGACCTGCCACCAAGACATCGCCGGGCCCGCAGTCACGACGACGACCGTACCGGTTGACGGTGCGCAGCTACGGCCCGGGCAACCGGCCCGAGCGCAGGGCGCCAGTCAGATCAGTGAGCACCGGTCGCAGCGACCGCGACCGAATCCCGTACCGCGGCGGCCAGGCTCCGCTCGTCGGTGAGGTCCAAGTCGACGAGGCTTCGGCTGGCCTTCGCCATGACGTCCTCGGCCTGCGGCACCGGACCGGTCAGCCGCGGCCGGTAGATCTCCACGACAAGAGATCGGTGCTCGATGTGGAAGGAGAAGCTGCGGCCATCCCCGACCTGCCCGTATCCGCTGGCGAAGACCCCGGTGGACATATCTTCTATAACGAATTCCCGGCCACCGAGCTGGCGGTCTGCGGCGAGGGTCACGCGACAGCCCCATCGTGCTCGCCCCGCCCGGGCCGGTCGGCGGCGCCGAACCTCGCCGGACCGAAAACCTCGTCGTCGTCTGTCGACGGACATTCGCTTCCCACGACCGACGCGTTACCCGCTGTCCGGAAACTGTAAACCTGCCGGTTACCTGCCGGCAGATGCGCGCCGCCGATCCGATTGGTACCGCGCGCCGCGCCGATATGCTTTGGTTAACATCTGACCAACGGAATCCACCGTCGAAACCGTCGAAAAGGTACGTAACCCCACCGTGCGGCACCCCACCTCGCTGGCCTGTGACGATAGGCGCGGCACGTTGCGCCTGGCGCCGGGGGGCGGCCGGATCAGCGAGCTTCCGTTGGGTCGGCGTTGACCGCGGCAGGCGGCCGCGGATTGCCGGCGGGGTGGGCGAAGGACATGTCCGACGAGTACGAGTGGGCTCCGTTGCGCCTGCCTCCGGAGGTGACGCGGGTCAGCGCGTCTACCCGGTTGTCCATCGAGGCGGAGTACCGCGGCTGGGAGCTGACCCGGGTGCGGCTCTACACCGATGGCAGCAGGCGGGTCTTGTTGCGCCGGAGAAAATCTCCGCTCGACGCGTCGAGGCGGCCCGACCAGCCGGAACTGTGACGTGAGCGTCCCGGGCGACGGCTCTCCGAGGATCTATCGCGTGGTGCGCGGCCTGCTGTTCCTGATACCGCCGGAAAGCGTCCATCGACTGGTGTTCGCCGTGCTGCGCGGCCTCACCGCCGCGGGTCCGCTGCGACATCTGCTGCAGCGACGGCTGTCGCCGTCGGATCCGGTGCTGGCCAGCACCGTGTTCGGGGTACGTTTCGCGGGCCCCGCGGGGCTGGCCGCCGGCTTCGACAAGGACGGCACCGGACTGCACAGCTGGGGCGCACTTGGATTCGGCTATGCCGAAGTGGGCACCGTCACCGCCGAACCGCAACCCGGCAATGCGCGACCGCGGGTGTTCCGGCTGCCGGCCGACCGGGCGCTGCTGAACCGAATGGGCTTCAACAATCAGGGCGCCGGCCGGCTGGCGATCCGGCTGGCCCGACACCGCCCCTATGTGCCGATCGGCGTCAACATCGGCAAGACCAAACTGACGCCGGCGGTTGACGCCGTCGACGACTATCGCACCAGCGCCCGCCTCGTCGGTCCGCTCGCGTCCTACCTGGTCGTCAACGTCAGCTCACCGAACACCCCGGGGCTGCGGGACCTGCAAGCAGTCGAGTCGCTGCGCCCGATCCTGTCCGCGGTGCTCGCCGAGACGTCGACGCCGGTGCTGGTCAAGATCGCTCCCGACCTGCCCGACTCCGATGTCGACGCCGTCGCCGACCTGGCCGTCGAACTAGGGCTGGCCGGCATCGTCGCCACCAACACCACGGTGTCGCGTGACGGCCTGGCGACGCCGGACGTCGAGCGCCTCGGTTCCGGCGGCGTGTCCGGACC
>NZ_JBARMY010000468.1:0-6792 GCF_049802695.1 Mycobacterium sp. | reverse complement strand
CGGCAGGGCCATCCCGGCCAGCGGTACCCGGCTGCCGCGCGACGCCGCGGCGGGGGCGGTGTCGGTCATCGCCAGCTGGGCCAGCGCCTCGTCGACCGTGGATGCCGTCGTCCACATCTGTTGGGCTGCCGCACCGTCCAGCGAAATCTGCAGCGGCCGGCTACGCCGGAGCACGATTTTGTCAGCTTCCCGCACTGGTTCGTTGCCAGCGGGGTACAAATCGTCCTGCGCGCTGACGTCGAAGCCGTTCTCTCGGATGACGTCGATCACCCGGGACTTCATCGTCTTGACCGTCATCGCGGTGCCGTCGACGTTGAGTACCACCGTCCTCTGCGCAGCGACCGCGTAGCCGCCCGCCAAACTGAGCACCAGTAGAAGAGCACCAACAAGAATGCGGAGAAACAGCGAAGGGGACGTATGCAGCTTCTCAAAGGTGTTCAACGCGCGCGTCTCCCCCGACCTTCACCGACTTCTGCAGTGACTAGTGACGAACAAATAAGGCCATGCCCTGCCGTTCGATCACAAGACGGTAACGAACCGGCCTAGATACGGCAACTTGAGCAAGCGCGTCTTAACGGTTCCTTAAGTATCGGCATCCGGGGGCACGGAGAGCTCGTAGACGCGGCGGGCGTTGCCAGTAGTGATGCGTGCCAAGTCGTCGGCAGGCCGATCCAGCAGTTCCGCCAGCGCCCGCACTGTGTAGGGCAGGCAGTATGGCTCGTTCGGCGCACCCCGGAAGGGGTGCGGTGTCAGGAACGGCGCATCAGTCTCGACCAACAGCAGGTCGTCGGGGACCAGGGGAACGGCCTCCCGAAGGTCGCGGGCGTTGCGGAAGCTGACCGTCCCGGACAGGCTGATCAACCATCCTTCGTCGACGCACGCCCGCGCCATCGCGCTGTCCGACGAAAAGCAGTGGAAGATCACCGTCTCCGGTGCGCCCTCGGCCCGCAGCACCTCCAACACCTGCGCGTCGGCCTGCCGGTTATGAATCATCAGCGGCTTGCCGGCGCGCTTGGCCAAATCGATGTGCCACGCGAATGCCTCGCGCTGGGCATCCGGCTCGGCGCACCCTTCGAGCTTGCCCGGCCAGTACAGATCCATCCCCGTCTCGCCGATTGCCACTGCCCGCGGATGGCCGGCCAACTGCTCTATTTCAACCCGGGCGGCCTCAGTCAGAGCGTTGGCGCGCGTGGGATGTAGCGCCACGGCCGCATAGACCCGCGGATCCCAGTCCGCTGCGCGGGTCACCCAGCGGGCCGACGCCAGGTCGTCCGCGATGGTGACGACGGCGACCACTCCGACCGCAGCTGCGCGCCCGACAATGGCGCGTACGCCGTCGGGGTCGGTTGCGCCGCATGCGTCGAGATGAGTGTGCGCGTCGATCAAGGACGTCAACGGCTCAGGTGCGGGCGGCGGCGGACGGTCTGAGCTCACCCGAACACAATAGGGTGAGACGCGATGACGCCTTACTACATCACGACGGCGATCACCTACCCCAACGGTGAGCCGCACATCGGGCACGCCTACGAGTACATCGCCACCGACGCGATCGCGCGCTTCAAGCGGCTCGACGGCTTCGACGTGCGCTTCTTGACCGGAACCGACGAGCACGGGCTGAAAATGTCGCAGGCCGCTGCCGCCGAAGCAATTTCGCCGCGAGAGCTGGCCCGGCGGAACTCCGATGTGTTTCAGCGTTTGCAGCAGAAACTGAACATCTCCTTCGACCGGTTCATCCGCACCACCGACGCCGATCACCACCGCGCGTCCAAGGACATCTGGCAGCGGATGGTCGATGCCGGTGACATCTATCTGGACAGCTACGCGGGGTGGTATTCGGTACGCGACGAACGTTATTTCAACGAAGACGAAACCGTCGTCTTGGAGCAGGACGGTACTGCCGGCAATCGGATAGCCGTCGAAACCGGCACCCCAGTCACCTGGACGGAGGAGCAGACGTATTTCTTCCGGCTGACGGCCTACGCCGACAAGCTGCTGGCTCATTACGAGGCGCACCCCGATTTCATTGCGCCGCAAGTGCGTCGCAATGAGGTGGTCAGCTTCGTGTCCGGCGGGCTGCGCGATCTGTCGATCTCCCGCACGTCGTTCGACTGGGGCGTACCCGTTCCGGACCACCCCGACCATGTGATGTACGTCTGGGTCGACGCGCTGACCAATTACCTGACCGGCGTCGGCTACCCGGACACCGATTCGGAGTTGTTCCGCCGTTACTGGCCCGCCCAGCTGCACATGATCGGTAAGGACATCATCAGGTTTCACACCGTGTACTGGCCGGCGTTTTTGATGTCCGCCGGAATCGAGTTGCCGCGCAGGGTGTTCGCGCACGGCTTTGTGCTCAACAGCGGCGAGAAGATGAGCAAGTCGGTGGGCAATGTGATCGATCCGGTTGCTCTTGTCGACCAATTCGGTGTCGACCAGGTGCGCTACTTCTTCCTGCGTGAAGTACCTTTCGGGCAGGACGGCAGCTACAGCGACGAGGCGATCATCACCCGGATCAACACCGACCTCGCCAACGAGCTCGGCAACCTCGCGCAGCGGTCGCTTTCGATGGTCGCCAAGAATCTCGACGGGATGGCGCCGGCACCACTGGACTTCCGCGTTGACGACAACGAACTGCTAACCGTCGCTGACGGTTTGCTGGAACGAGTGCGACCGCATTTCGACACGCAGGCAATGCATTTGGCCTTGGAAGCGATCTGGCTGATGCTCGGCGCGGCGAACAGGTACTTCTCCGCCCAGCAGCCGTGGGTGCTGCGTAAGAGCGAGTCCGAAACCGACCAGATGCGGTTTCGTACCGTCCTGTACACGACGCTGGAGGCGGTGCGGATTGCCGCGCTGCTGATCCAGCCGGTACTGCCGGAATCGGCGGGCAAATTGCTCGACCAGCTCGGACAGCCGGCTGAGCAGCGAACATTCAGCGCGCTGGGCACCCGACTGGTCCCGGGCACCGCGCTGCCGGCGCCGGCCGCGGTGTTTCCCCGCTATCAGGTCGACTGAACCTGGGCTGTCAGGCCAGCAGCGCTACGCACAACGCCGCCACCGCAAAACCCTGCAGCGTGGCCCGGATGACGATGACGCTGTCCCAGTCACGTTGCAGGCGGCGGGCATTCACTGGGACGACGCCAGAGTTCGCGGCAGCGGTCAGCTGCCGGTTGATCGGCGCGCTCACCCGCAGGTAGAGGAAAAGCCAGACGCACAGCAGGCCGACGGCCACACCTGCCGCGCCGGCCTCGCTCCAGCGACCGCACAGCGCGGCCAGCGACGCGCTGATGGCCGCGGCCACCACACCGAGTACCCCGGGCACCGGCATCCGTAGGTCGCCATAGTGGTGCACGTTGCCCATCACCGCTACCAGTGTGCCGTCGTCAACGCGGGCCAGGGCCGGTCGTTGCACGGCCGCGCAGAACACATCCGTGCCGTACACCACCGCGGTGCCCAGAATTGCCACCAGTGCGAACGACTTCGCAAGCTCGCCAATCATCGTGCCGAGACGCCTTTCGTTGGTGGTGTTAGCAACGCTAACCCAGCCACGTCGGCGAGTCAATAGCGGTGCTAGTTGAGCGAGCGCAGCTAGAATCAGCCATGACCATTCAGGACCGCCGCGCCCGCGAGCGAGCGGCGCGGCGTCAGTTGATCACCACCACGGCACGAAGGCTGGCCGAAGCTGAGGGCTGGGACGCGGTCACCACCCGTCGGCTCTCCACTGAGATCGAGTACAGCCAACCCGTTTTGTATAAGCACTTTTCGAATATGGAGAAGGTCGTCGAGTCCGTTGCCGTCGAAGGATTCGGTGAACTGGCCGAGGCGCTGTCTACTGCGCGGAAAGGTCTGCGGGGCAGCCGAAAAGCTTTACTTCGCGTCGCACACGCGTTCATCAGATTCGCGCACGACAGTCCCGCCCTCTACGACGCGATGTTCATCCGCGCCACCACGCTACGGTTCGCCGACCCCGACTCACCGCCGCAGTTGATCGCCGCTTTCACTGAGTTGCGCGAAGCGGTCAGCGCGGTCGCCGGCACGCGCGACACCGACACGCTCACCGAAGTGCTTTGGGCGGCATTGCACGGACTGGTCACCCTCGACCGCAATGGCCGGTTGCGCCCGGGTCGCCAAAGCGGACGGGTCGAGCTCCTCGTCGCGGAATTCGCGGACGGCCCCGCGACGCCCCGCTGACGTGAGGATGGTCACACGTGACGACTGCGCTGTCACATCCATCGCGCCGGCGGTGTCTCGAGTGCACAAGGGGCAAAGGAGACAGGAGACAGCAATGACTGACAAGCGCACACACGTGGTCGTGATCGGCGGTGGATACGCCGGAACGCTGGCCGCCAACCATCTGCGATTGCGGGACGACGTCGACATCACCCTGGTGAACCCTCGACCGGTCTTCGTGGAGCGAATCCGGCTGCACCAGTTGGCCGCCGGCAGCGGAACCGCCGCCGTCGACTACAGCACACTGCTCGGCGAGGGGATCCGGCTGGTCGTCGACGGCGCCGACCGGATAGACATCGCCGAGCGCACGGTTTCGCTGACCTCCGGCGCGCGGCTGACGTTTGACTACCTCATCTACTCCGTCGGCAGCACCGGCGGATCGCCGGTGCCAGGCGCGGCGCAGTTCGCCTACTCCATCGCCGACTTCGACCAGGCCGGACGACTGCACGACACCTTGCAGGAGCTGCACCCGGACGCACCCGTGACCGTCGTCGGCGCCGGCCTGACCGGCATCGAGACCGCATCCGAGCTGGCCGAGCAAGGCCGCCGGGTGACGCTGGCCTGCGGTGGAGTGCTGGGCACGTCGCTGAGCCGGCGCGGCCGCCGGTCAGTGGCCAAACGGCTGGCCAAGCTCGACGTCGATGTTCTCGAGACGGCGGTGGTAAACGAGGTGCGGTCCGACGCCCTAGTTTTGGCCGACGGAAGAATGCTGCCCAGCGTGGTGACGGTGTGGACGGCCGGCTTCGGTGTGCCGGACCTCGCCGCGCGCAGCGGGCTGCGCACCGACGCTGTCGGCCGACTGCTCACCGATGAAACACTGACCAGCGTGGACGATCCGCGCATCGTGGCCGCGGGTGATGCAGCCGCGCCCTCCGGCAAGCCGCTGCGGATGAGCTGCCAGGCCGCGATACCGCTCGGCGCGCAGGCCGCCAACACCGCGTTGAGCCGCATCACCGGCACGGCACCGGCAGCGCTGAGCCAGGCCTTCGCCGGCCAATGCGTGAGCTTGGGCCGCAAGCATGCCACCATCCAGTTCGCCCGCACCGACGACACCCCGGTCAACGCGGTCGTCGGCGGCCGGGCCGCCGCGAAGATCAAAGAAGCGGTCTGTAGAAGCACGCTGTGGGCCATCCGCCGCGAGGCCGCCAAGCCGGGCTCCTACCGTTGGTTCAAAGGCGGCAGGCGGCCCGAGCAACTCATCCGCGAAGCGGCCACGGTTTCATGACCGCGTCCGACGAGCGCGCCGAACGGTTCACACTGCTACGGCCGCTGCTGTTCACTATCGCCTACGAAATCCTGGGCTCGGCAACCGAAGCCGATGACGTGCTGCAGGACAGCTATCTGCGCTGGGCACAGGTGAACCTGTCGACGGTACGTGACACGAAATCTTATCTGGCTCAGCTCGTCACCCGGCAGGCGCTGAATGCGCTTCGCACCGGCGCCAGGCGGCGCGAGGACTACGTCGGGCCTTGGCTGCCTGAGCCGCTGCTGCTGGACGAACATGACCCGTCAGCGGATGTCGTTCTCGCCGAGTCTGTTTCGATGGCGATGTTGGTGCTGCTGGAGACGCTCAACCCCGACGAACGTGCGGTCTTCGTCTTGCGGGAGGTGTTCGGGTTCGACTACGGCGACATCGCCGACGCGGTCGGCAAACCGGTGCCGGCGGTGCGTCAGATCGCGCACCGGGCGCGCGAACACATACAGGCTCGACGCCGGCGCTTCGGCCCGGTCGACCCGCAACAGAATGCGCGGATCGCCGCGGAGTTCATGGCCGCGGCATCCAGCGGTGACGTGGCTGCGGTGGTATCGATGTTGGCGCCCGACGTGGTGTGGACCGCCGACGGCGGTGGCAAGGCGACCGCGGCGCGGCGGCCGGTGGTGGGGGCCGAGAAGGTGGCCTCCGCGGTAGTCGGCCTGCTGCGGTTGAGCAGGCGGATAGCCGACCTACGAATAGAAACCGTGGTCTGCAACTCCGCACCGGCGGTGCTCTTCTACAGCGCGGGCAATCTCGAGGGCGTGTACATCATCGAAATCGTCGACGGCAAGATCACCAACTTCTACGCCGTGCGAAATCCCGACAAACTCGCCGCCACGGCGAGCACACGGGCGATCAGTCGCATCTGAGCGCCTCATCAGCGCTTTCGTGGCCGCTAACCGGTATCTGTCAAGCTAAGACGGTGCGCATCGAGCGGCTCGGCAATCTTGGCACGGCGGCGCAAGTGCTGTGCGCTGTCGGCGAGGCCACCAGCCGACTCGCTCTGCCGCCGCCGGCAGCATTGACCGGGGAATGGTTCGGCGCGCGGGCGGTCATCGCACCGAGTGTGCTGGTCCAACCGGTCAAAGCGGCCGACGCGTTCGCGATCCGGCCCGGCTGCGACGCGACCGCCGTGGGCGGCGGATGGATCGGCTACCTTTCTTACCCCGATGCCGCCGCAGACGGCCGGCCCTCCCGTATTCCCGAAGCCGCCGGCGGCTGGACCGACTGTGTGCTGCGCGGCGACCGCGACGGGCAGTGGTGGTACGAGTCGCTGTCCGGCGCGCCGATGCCACGCTGGCTGGTGG
>NZ_JBARMY010000467.1:0-5182 GCF_049802695.1 Mycobacterium sp. | reverse complement strand
GGCCAGCACCGCCGCCGACACCTTCGACGCCATGCCACCGGTCCCCAGGTGGCTGCCCTGACCGGCGACCACGCCGTCGAGATCAGCAGCATCGGCGACTTCCGAGATGAACGCCGCACCACCTTTGCGGGGGTCGCGGTCGTACAGCCCGTCGATGTCGGAGAGCAGCACCAGGGCGTCGGCACCCACCAGGTGGGCGACCAACGCCGACAGCCGGTCATTGTCACCGAACCGGATCTCGTTGGTGGCCACCGTGTCGTTCTCGTTGACGATCGCCACCGCGTGCAGCGCCCGCAACCGGTCCAGGGTGCGCTGAGCATTGGTGTGCTGGACCCGCATCGAGATGTCGTGCGCGGTCAGCAGCACCTGACCGACGGTGCGCTGATAGCGACCGAACGCCGCGCTCCACGCGTTGACCAGCGCGACCTGTCCGACGCTGGCCGCGGCCTGCTTGGTGGCCAGATCAGTCGGGCGCCGGTTCAAACCGAGCGGCTCGATGCCGGCGGCGATCGCCCCGGACGAGACGATGACAACGTCGGAGCCGGCTTTCATGCGCGCCTGAATCGCTTCGGCCAGCTCGGCGAGCCGGCCGGCGTCGAACATTCCCGACGGCGTGGTCAGCGCGGCCGTGCCGATCTTGACGACGACTCGACGCGCAATTCGGACAGCCTCACGCGCCGCGCTGTTCATTAGCGCCGCTCCTCCTCATCGCTTCGCTCTGCATCGTCGCCGGCGCTGGTCCTCATGAGCGGTCGCGGCGCTGCCGGCGGGCTGCTTTGCGGTCGGCGGCGTTGACCCGCTCGGTGCGTTCTAGGCGTGGGTCGGTGCCGCGGTTCGACAGCGCGACATCGACACCGGCGGGTGTCTGCGGCTCCCAGTCGAAAGTCATGTCGCCGATGGTCACCGCGCATCCCGGCTCGGCGCCCAGCCGCAGCAGTCGGTCTTCGACGCCCAGACGGGCCAACCGGTCACCGAGGTAACCGACGGCTTCGTCGTTGTCGAAGTCGGTCTGGGCGATCCAGCGTTCCGGCCGCACGCCACGCACGATGAATCCGCCCTGCCCGTCGGATTCGACGGTGAAACCCGACTCGTCGACAGGTATCGGCCGGATCACCGGCCGGCGCGGCACCAGCACCGGCTGCGCGGCCTGGTAGGTCGAGATTATGTCGGCCAGCGCGAACAGCAACGGCTGCAGGCCTTCTCGACTGACGGTCGACACGTTGAACACTGGCCATCCGCGTTGGGTGATGTCGTCGTGGACGAACTCGGCGAGTTCTCGGGCCGCCGGCACGTCGATCTTGTTGAGCACCACCGCTCTGGGCCGGTCGGCCAGGTCGCGCAGCGTCGAATCACCTTGCAGCGTCGGGGTATACGCAGCGAGCTCGGCTTCCAGCGCATCGATGTCGGACACCGGATCGCGATCGGGTTCGGCGGTGGCGCAGTCGACGACATGGACCAGCACCGCGCACCGCTCGATGTGGCGCAGAAAGTCCAGGCCGAGTCCCCGTCCTTGTGACGCGCCGGGGATCAGGCCGGGCACATCGGCGACGGTGTAGGTGTGGTCCCCCGCCGAGACCACGCCGAGATTGGGTACCAGCGTGGTGAACGGATAGTCGGCGATCTTGGGCTTGGCCGCCGAAATCACCGACACCAGCGAGGATTTCCCGGCCGACGGGAATCCGATCAGGCCGACGTCGGCAACCGTCTTGAGTTCGAGGGTGAGGTCTCGGGCCCGCCCCTTCTCCCCCAGCAGCGCGAAGCCGGGCGCCTTACGGGCCCGCGAAGCGAGCGCGGCGTTGCCCAGACCACCGCGGCCGCCGGCCGCGGCTTCGAATCGGGTGCCTGCACCCACCAGATCGGCGAGTAGCCGACCGTGCTCGTCGAGTACCACGGTGCCATCGGGCACCATGACCTCCAAGTCGGCGCCGGCGGCCCCTTCACGGTTGCTTCCCCGGCCCTGCGTGCCGTTCTGCGCGACGATGTGGGGCCGGAAGTGAAAGTCGAGCAGGGTGTGCACCTGCGGGTCGACGACCAGGACGACGCTGCCGCCGCGGCCGCCATTGCCGCCGTCCGGTCCGCCCAGTGGCTTGAACTTCTCGCGGTGAATCGAAGCGCAGCCGTTACCGCCGGAACCCGCCCGCACGTGGATGACGACGCGGTCGACGAACCGAGGCGCTCGCGACACTCAGCCGGTGGTCTGGCCGGTCGGAACGATGTTGACGGTCTTACGCCCGCGCTTCACACCGAATTCGACAGCACCCGCCGCTTTGGCAAACAGCGTGTCGTCACCGCCGCGACCGACACCGACGCCCGGGTGGAATTTGGTCCCGCGTTGCCGGACTAGGATCTCGCCGGCCTTGACCAGTTGGCCACCGAACCGCTTGACACCCAGCCGCTGGGCGGCGGAATCGCGACCGTTGCGCGAGCTGGACGCACCTTTCTTGTGTGCCATGGTTTGTGGTCTCCGCTCAGTGTTGGTTGTTCTTCGCCGGACGGCTCATCACGCAATTCCAGTGACCCGCAGCACGGTCAGCCGCTGACGGTGACCCTGCCGCTTGTGATACCCGGTCTTGTTCTTGAACTTGTGGATCCGGATCTTGGGGCCCTTGGTGTGCTCGAGCACCTCGCCGGTCACCGCAACGTTGGCCAGCGCATCGGCGTCAGTGGTGACGTTCGAGCCGTCCACCACCAGCGCCACGGGCAACGAGACGCTGGCACCGGGCTCGGAGTCGAGCTTCTCGACCTTGACCACGTCGCCGACTGCAACCTTGTACTGTTTGCCGCCGGTCCTGACGATTGCGTAGGTCGCCATCCTGGTCTCTACCTCTTCTGTTCGGGCTGGTTCTTCGTCGTTGCGTGCGCACGCTGTCACGGTCACGGTGCGGTGCTGGTTCTGGGGGATGTGCCGGCGAACCTTCGGTTGCGGCCTGGCGACAACTGGTCAAGGTTACGTGACCAGCGAACAGGGGGTCAAACCGGCGCCAGGCTGCACGATCAACCAAGCACCGCCACATTCGCCACGGCAGTCACTGGCAGAAGCGGATGGCTTTGTGCCCACCAGTGAGCGACACGAGGAATAATCGCTCCGAGCCGGGCACAAATCAACCCGTGATGCTTAGTGACTAGTGAGACAGTGGAGTCGCGTGTGACTGCGAATCCCGGGATCAGTCCTCGTGCACCGGCGGGCCCGCCGGCCGGGCTGCGGCGCGGCGCCGACGCCCCTGCGCAGGAACCGATGCGGCGACAGCGGGCGTGAAGCCGTCCTGATCGGCGTCTTCGTCGTCGGAGTCATCGTCGGCGTCTTCGTCGTCGGAATCGTCCAGCTCATCGTCCTCATCGAGGTCGAGTTCGTCATCCTCGTCCTCGTCCTCGTCGTCATCCGTGTCGTCGAAGTCGTCGTCCGAGTCGTCCGAGTCGTCTTCGGCGTCGTCGTCTGTGTCGGTGAAGTCTTCGTCCTCGGTCTCGGCGACGGCCCGCGATTTTGCCCGCGCCTCTTCCGATTCGTCATCGATCTTGCCCGCCAACTCCTCGTCAGAATCGTCAGCCTCGTCGGACTCGTCGTCGGGTCGGCCGTTGGCCGCGGCCATCGCCTTGAACATCGGGTGCTCGCCGGGCGAGTGCTCGGGCACCTTGGCCACCGCAGCGTCCTCTGACCGGTTCTTCTTCGAACGCCTGCCGCGGCGGCTGGTCGAGTCGGATTTGCGGCCGCCGGCCGTCGAGTCGACCGGATCGGCGTGCAGCAGGATGCCGCGGCCGGCGCACTGCGGACACGAGGTGGAGAACGCCTCGATCAATCCGGTCCCCAACCGCTTGCGGGTCAGCTGCACCAGCCCCAGCGACGTCACTTCCGAGACCTGATGGCGGGTGCGGTCCCGGGCCAACGCCTCGGTGAGCCGGCGCAGCACCAGGTCACGGTTGGATTCCAGCACCATGTCGATGAAGTCGATGACGACGATGCCGCCGATATCGCGCAGCCGCAATTGGCGGACAATCTCTTCGGCCGCCTCCAAGTTGTTTTTGGTGACCGTCTGCTCGAGGTTGCCGCCGGACCCGGTGAACTTGCCGGTGTTGACGTCGATGACGGTCATCGCCTCGGTCCGATCGATGACCAGTGTGCCGCCCGAGGGCAGCCACACCTTGCGGTCCATCGCCTTGAGCAGTTGCTCGTCGATGCGGTGCACCGCAAAGACGTCAGGGGCCGTCTGCCCCCCGGAAAGCTCCGCGGGCCCGTACTTCGTCAGCTTGGGGATCAATTCGGGCGCAACCGATTTGACGTAGTCGTTGATCGTGGCCCAGGCATCGTCGCCGGAGACGATCAGTTCACCGAAGTCTTCGTTGAACAGGTCGCGGATGACCTTGACCAGTACGTCGGGCTCTTCGTAGAGCGCGACCGCGGCGCCGGCAGCCTTTTGCTTGGTTTCGACGGCGGTGGCCTCGATCTGATTCCAGCGTTTCTGCAGCCGGTTGACGTCGGCGCGGATGTCGTCTTCTTTCACGCCTTCCGAAGCCGTGCGGATGATCACCCCGGCGTCGGTGGGCACGACCTCCCGCAGGATCTCTTTGAGGCGCTGACGTTCGGTGTCGGGAAGCTTGCGACTGATTCCGGTCGACGACGCGCCCGGCACGTAGACCAGGTAACGCCCGGCCAACGACACCTGGGTGGTGAGTCGGGCGCCTTTGTGGCCGACGGGATCTTTGCTCACCTGCACCACGATGAAGTCGCCGGGTTTGAGGGCTTGTTCGATCTTGCGGTTGGACCCGCCGAGACCGGCAGCCTCCCAGTTCACTTCACCCGCGTACAGCACGCCGTTGCGGCCACGCCCGATGTCGACGAACGCCGCCTCCATCGAAGGCAGCACGTTCTGCACGATCCCCAGATAGATGTTGCCAACCAGGGAAGCGGAGGCCGCGCTGGTGACGAAGTGTTCGACGACGATGCCGTCCTCGAGTACCGCGATCTGGGTGTAGCGGGAGCCCTGATGCGGCGGCTCGGTGCGGACCTTGTCGCGCACCACCATCACCCGCTGCACCGCCTCGCGGCGAGCCAGGAATTCGGCTTCGCTCAACACCGGCGCGCGGCGCCGACCGGCGTCGCGCCCGTCGCGGCGCCGCTGCCGCTTGGCCTCCAGCCGGGTCGATCCGTCGATGCCCTGAATCTCGGTGTTCGCCGAGTCGCCGTTTT
>NZ_JBARMY010000466.1:0-1767 GCF_049802695.1 Mycobacterium sp. | reverse complement strand
GTGCTCCACCACCAGCGGGACCCGGACCAACTTGCGGGACATTGGCGTCTGGAGCCGGCGGCGTCGGTACCTGAGGAGCCGGCGCCGGCAGGGCCGGCATGAAGTTGCCGGGAACTGACTTCTGCTGCGCAGGCGCCGGCGGTTGCGGCTGCGTGGCAGCCGTCGGACGCACGCTGATCGTCACCGCGACAGCCAGTGCGGCAAAGCCGGCAACCAGAATTCCGCCGACAGTGCTGCCTACCAGTAATGCGCGACCTACCGGCGGAGCCGCGTCGTCCAGCACCCCATCGTCGTCGTCGCCGTCGTACTCCACGGGCAGCAGCTCGGGATCGTATTCTTCTTGCGAGTACGCCAGCTCCGGACCCGATCCCGTCGCCGCAGGCGCGTTCGCGGTTGCTCCGTCGAAGGCGGCGGTCTCATCGCCGATCGGCCCCAGAGGTGCCACGGTGGTTGCATCGCCATCGGGGTAGGAAAAGCGGCCGGTGGGCATCGCTGCTGCCGCCATCGTCGCGTCTCCGGCCGGGTACGCAAGCCGACTGGTCGCCGCCGGAGGCGCGTTCGGGTCGCCCGCCGGGTAAGGAATCTGGCCGGTCGCCACCGCGGGCGCCGCCATCGTCGCGTCTCCGGCAGGATAAGCAAGCCGGCCAGTGGGAGCAGGCCGCGCACCGGCACCTGCCGGCGGATACGTCAGCCGCGCCGTCACCGCCTCCAGCGCCGCACCCCTGGCGATCGCGAAGTCGGGATCCTCAGGCACCGCAAGCGGTAACGAGGACGTCGCCGCCAGCTCTCGCGCGATGGCAGCGGCATCCGAGGACGAACTGATCAGGTAAACACTGTCTGCCGCAGCGGATTCCTCGCGCAGCCGGCCGAGCAGTGAGCCTGCGGCGCGGACCGCGTCGGAGCCCTCGAATGGTTCCTCGCCAACCGGCTTCGGATCGCCACCGTTGACGATCGACAGCCGCGCCGATCGGTCGTCGACAAGCAGCACAGCCGATTCACGCTGCGGATGGCCGCCGGAAAGGTTGCGCACCAGCGCGGTTGCGGCAGCGGACTCAGAAAGCACCGCGACATTCTGCACACCGGAGTCGGTCAACGCCTGACGCAGCTGACCGGCTCGTCGCGGGTCCGACCAACACAGCCGAGTGGCGACCAGTCGGTGGTATTGGTCTGTCAACGACCGATTGGTGCCGACCACCGTCTCGGTCAGCGCCGCGATCGGATCGCCGGCCAGGTCGACGACCGACTCGTCGAGCACACCTTGGCCGTCGGGCCCTGAATCCAGCAGAGCCAAGCGGGCAACCGGACCGGCTACGGCGACGCCCAAAGCGAGGTCCACCGCGGCCCTCCTCTCGAGACAGCGCGCCGCAGGGGCACGCTTTCTGGTCGCTTCCGGCGAATTCGCGGGCGAGCCTGAAGCCAGTGATGCCTGAGCATCATCCCACGGTGACGACCTGGGCATATGGGCGATCGCCGAGACGACGCGCAGGATTCGTACAAGTTGCGCCCCGACTTCAGGTCGCCCCGTGGATCAGCCGTCAAGTTCGTGCCGGATCATTCGATAGCGGTTATCGTCGCAGATGAGCAGCGCGTTTTCGGAGCGGATCGTAACTTTCACCGTCCAGGGAGATCTTGTGAGCGAAGGGCGCGACGAAACAGCTACCGACCGCTTCAGACGCGGGCAGCAAGCGGGCCGTGTCGATCCTCACCGCCCACCTCCGCGCGAACCAAGGCAAGCAGAACCAGCCGCGGCGCCCAGAGCCTCGGCGA
>NZ_JBARMY010000465.1:0-2313 GCF_049802695.1 Mycobacterium sp. | reverse complement strand
TGCGAAGCCTCGCGCATCGACGCACCTCGGTGCCGGACATCGTGCGCGCGGTCAATGTCCCCTTCCTGCTGTTCGTCCTCGCCTTGGGCGTGGCGGTGCAGGCCGTCATGCGCAACGGGCTGGCCGCCGGCATGTGTGCGGTGGTTCCGGCCGGCTCTGGGTTGCTCGCGTTGCTCGGCATCGCGGCGGTGGCCGCGGTGCTGGCCAACATCGTCAACAACCTGCCCGCCACATTGGTGATGCTGCCGCTGGTGGCGGCCAGCGGGCCGGTGGCCGTTCTGGCGGTCCTGATCGGGGTGAACATCGGCCCCAACCTGACCTACGTGGGGTCGCTGTCCAACCTGCTGTGGCGGCGGGTATTGCGTCAGTACAACGTCGCCGCGAGGGTCGGCGAATACACCAGGCTCGGTCTGTGCACGACGCCGGCAGCGCTGGTGGTCGCAGTGCTGGCGTTGTGGGCCGGCGCGCAACTGATCGGCGTCTAGCTGCGGCGGTAGGCCGGCGGCAACGCCATTTCGCGGTCAGCCAGCACGATGCGCAGCAGGGCGGGGTAATCGGTGATGATGCCGTCGACGCCGTCGGCGATCTGCTCGCGCATGGCCGCGGCGTCGTCGACGGTCCATGGGATGACCTGGAGCCCCAGTGCGTGCGCGCGGTCGACGAACGGTCTGCCGGCAACCAACGTGTAATTGGGCGAAAGGATGCCGGCGCCGACCATCGTCGCGCCGACCATCGGGTCACCGACGACGGTCGGGTCGATCCCGGCCAGCCACGGCGAACCCGGCGCCCAGGTGTGCTCATTCCACAACGCCGCCAGGGGAATCGACGCGTCGGCCTGGCGCACCAACGGCAGCGTGCGCCAGTCGAAACTCTGGATCTCCACCCGGTCGGACTTGCCCGCGGACCGGACCGACGCCAAGATCACGTCGACGAACTCTTGCGGGCTGGCCGACAGGTTCGGTTGGTCGGCTTGCACTTTCGTTTCGATGTTGTAGCGGACGTCGGCGCGGTAGGAGTCGGCCAACTCGAACACTTCGGGCAACGTGGCGATCTTATCGCCCGCCACCACTTCCGCGCGTGGAAACGCAGTGTCGGGCTTGCCGCAGTTCAGCTTGCGGATCTGCGCCACGGTCAGGTCGTGCACCGCTTTCCCGACGTACGGGTATTGCAGGTCGCCGGGGAACGCCGGCCCCGTGTCGTCGCACTGGTCCGCCTCGATCATCGGGTCGTGCCACACCAGCGGTTGTTCGTCGCTAGTGACGTTGATGTCGAACTCCAGGGTGCTGACCCCGAGTTCGAGGGATTTGGCGAACGCCCGCAACGATTCTCCGGTCGCCGCTCCGCGACCACCGGCGTGGGCCTGGACGTCGAAACTCTGCGGTGCAGACCGCCCGGCCGGGGGCGGTACGAGGATCACCATGCCGGCCAGCGCCAGCACCGCAGCCAAGCGGGCAGGCCGGCGTGGCAAACCCGTCAACTCCGGCGCTGGCGAGCGATTTCGGCGAGCACCACCCCGGCGGCCACCGACGCGTTCAACGATTCGGCCGAACCCACCATCGGGATCGACACCACCGCGCCACAGTTCTGGCGGACCAGCCTCGACAAACCCTTTCCCTCGGATCCCACGACGACTACGAGCGGGTCGCTGCCGTTCAGGTCGTCGAGCGCGGTATCGCCGTCGGCATCGAGCCCGATAACCTGGAGGCCACGGTCGGCCCAATCCTTCAGCGTGCGAGTCAGATTGGTGGCGCGCGCTACCGGAACCCGGGCCGCGGCACCGGCACTTGTACGCCAGGCCACAGCCGTCACCGACGCGGAACGTCGCTGCGGGATCAGTACGCCGTGACCCCCGAACGCCGCCACCGACCGCACGATCGCACCCAGGTTGCGCGGATCTGAGATGTTGTCCAGGGCGACGAGTAAGGCGGGCGGGGACGCCGCGGCTGCGGCCAGCAGATCGTCGGGGTGGGCGTAGTTGTAGGGCGGGACCTGTAAGGCGATGCCCTGATGCAGGCCGTTCGCGGTGAGCCGGTCGAGATCGGCCCGCGGCACCTCCAGGATCGCGATACCGGAATCGGCTGCGCGCGTGACGGACTCAGTGAGCCGCTCGTCGGCCTCGGCGCCCAGGGCGACGTACAACGCGGTGGCCGGGACACCGGCGCGCAGACACTCCAGCACCGGGTTGCGGCCGAGCACGTTCTCGTTGTCGTCGGTGCGTTTGGCGGGCCGGTGCGACTGAGATCGCGCCCGCTTGGCGGCGGGGTGATTGGGCCGCCGGTGCGCGGGTGGTGTCGGGCCGCGGCCCTCGAGCCC
>NZ_JBARMY010000464.1:0-1870 GCF_049802695.1 Mycobacterium sp. | reverse complement strand
GAAACGCCTGCGCCGACATCGCCTCCTGCTCGGCCTGACCAATCGTCGAACGCATCAACGCCGTCTTGGCCCCGAACGCCGACTGCGACGCCACCAACTGCGGAATATGCGCATCCAACATACTCATCGGTTACTTCCTTTCTGACTTCTACTGGCCTTGCGATAACATGGAAACCTCTGTTGCATCAGCTGTTTGGCTCTCCCTCCGCTGCGTTGCCGGGCTGCTCGCCGTTCCAGCCACCCGGAACCATCGGCATGCGCGGGCCACCACCGAACTCGTCGCCGAGCAACGTGGTCAGCCCGGCCGCTCCGGCGAGAGCGCCCTTGCGGGCCGTTCCGGAGAAACCCAGAGCTCCCGCACCGGAATCAGAGACGGTTGTGGCCACGACGGGTTCCCGCGGAGCACCCCAGTCCGGGTCGACGTCGATGTCCATGTCGGCGAATTCGTCGGCGTGGTCGCGCATCTCGGCTCGGCGGCGTCGCCGCGCGCGGGTCTTGTCGCGACTCAGCGCAGGCGCGGTGACGGCCGTGCGAATGTCGGACGACGGCGCTCTGCCACCTTCGCGGTCGATCAGCGTGGGGCCCGGACCGCCGTCCGGGTCGAATCCGCCGACCAGGTAGGGAAATCCCACTCCGGCCGCAGCGGACGCGGGCGGGGCACCTGCGCCGGTTGCCGTGGAAACAGTTGAGGCCGTGGCTGTGGAACCCGTAATGGTCGACCCGATCGCGGCGACCGGCGCCTTGGCCGGCAGCGAGGCGTGGGTAGCAACAACGGCCGGAGCGGCTACTCCGCCGGCGGGCACGGCCGCCGGCACGACAGCCACGGCCAGCGACTGTACGTAGTTCACGATCGCCGCGATGATGAACGGCAGAAGCAGCAATATCGGGAGGTAGGTGGCGATGGGTGAAACCACCTCGTAGACAGCGAAACCCACCAGCAATGGAGCAAATGCCAGCAGGGACACTAGGGGGTTCAACCCGAAATACCCGCTGATTAGTTGCAGGATCCCGGACGGATTCTGCCCAAAAGTGGCGAGTTGACGGAAAATGTTGGTGAAATTCAGGCGGGAAGACAGAAGGTCGGACAGGTTAAGCGACGACCCGGAGTCAGCCGCCTGCGCCTGCGCGGCGGTCTGCGACCCGGTCGCCGCGGCGCTACCGGACTCGCCGACACCGGGGATCACCAGCAACGGCGCCGGCGCGGTCCGCGGCGCTGACGCCAGCGCGGTGCCTGCGGTGACCTGATAGGCGGCCATCGTGGTGGCGGCCTGCACCCACATCCGAACGTAGTCGGCCTCGTTGAGCGTGATCGGAATCGTGTTGATACCGAAAAAGTTAGTTGCAAGCAGCACTGTGTGGATGGTGTGGTTGGCGGCCAACTCGCCCAGCGTGGGCATCGTTGCCACCGCGGCGGTGTAAGCGGCGGCACTGGCTTCGTGCTGAGCGGCCACCCCCGCGCTGTCGGCGCTGGCCTGGGTCAGCCAAGCCAGATACGGCACATGCGCGGCCACATACTGGGCCGCGCTGGGGCCGTTC
Source organism: Mycobacterium sp. (assembly GCF_049802695.1). Lineage (GTDB taxonomy): Bacteria > Actinomycetota > Actinomycetes > Mycobacteriales > Mycobacteriaceae > Mycobacterium. The sequence goes on along the minus strand of NZ_JBARMY010000464.1, from coordinate 334 downwards.
CACGAGCCAGCCTGCACCGCGTCGAGCAGCCCGCTGAGTTCGCCTGCCGCTGACGTGTATTGGGTGCTCAAAGAGCTCCACGCACCCGCAGCGGCCAGCAATGCCCCAGGCCCCGGTCCACTCGACAACAGCGCTGAATGCACTTCGGGCGGCGACGCGATCCAGATCGGCGCCGTCATCGTCACCCCCCGGCGACCAGATAGGTCGATGCGGCGGCGGCATCTCCGGTGGCGTAACTGACGCCGGATTCGGCCACTCCGACGCCGGAACGGCCCAGCTCCTCCACGCCCTGGGCTGCCACCGCCGCATGCTCACTGCCCTGGGCGCTGAACCC
>NZ_JBARMY010000463.1:0-21755 GCF_049802695.1 Mycobacterium sp. | reverse complement strand
GGGACCGGCAGCGGCAGCGGCACCGGGACCACCGGGACCGGCAGCGGCAGCGGCAGCTGCGGAAGCCCAGGCGTAGGTGGTCCCGGCGGCCCGGGTAGCGGCACCGGGCATATGTGTTAGCGCAGCGTCATGCGCTCAACCCGGCGGGCGCTGGTGGTGTTACTGGCGACTCTGCTTTCCGGCGCCACGGTCGCGGCTTGTGTCAGCTCTTCGACTCATGACTTGAACAGTGGTGCGACGGTAGTCGTCCGGCACGACAGCGCTGTGCTGGCCCGTTTTGCTCTGTCGCAGTTGCGGCGTCTTCCGCAAGTCGTGATCGCGACGCCGCAGTCGCGAGGCGCTCAAATTCAACAGGGACCCACCGTCCGCTCGGTCCTCAACGCTGCCGGCGCCGCCGGCGCCGAGCGGGTGCGGGTCGAAGGCCGTGACCCTGCTCAGACGTTGACCGCGGCTGAGCTCACCGAACAGGTCATTTTGAACATCACTAAACGCCACACCCTCAAGCTGGCCGGCACGACGCTGGACGCCGGCCGCTGGGTACGCGATGTCAGCACCTTGGTCGTCAACCCTTGACGCGCGCGCTGGCCGGTGTCGACTTGCTCATCGGTATCGACGACACCGACGACTTGCACAGCCCGGGAACTGGTCGTCGCGCCCGGGCGCTGCTGGGCGAACTAGCGACCGCTGGTCTGGGAACCCCCGCCGCGGCGACCCGCCACCAGCTTCTGCTCGATGACCGGATCCCGTACACCACGCACAATTCCAGCGCCTGCCTGGCCTGGCGCAGCGCCGACGGTAGGCCCGGCAGCGTGCTAATCGATGTAATCGAGGTCGCCGGGCGGTTCCTTGAACGGGTCTGCCCCGAGGCCGCAGATCCGGGGCTCGCTGTGGTTATCCCCAGCCATTTAGAACGCTCCGTACCGCTACTCGCCGATTTCGGTCGTCAAGCCAAAAGCGAAGTGCTGCAACCCTCGCAAGCCTGGCAACTCGCGGACGCGGTCGGTATGCACTTATCCGGACACGGCGGAACTCAGGGTGGGGTGGTCGGTGCGCTGGCCGCCGTCGGGCTGCACCTATCGGGGAACGACGGTTTGTTCATCACCCTGCCGGGGCTCGAAAAACTTCCGCTTGAGGTCACGATCGACCAGCTGTACGCGCTGGTGCCCATCGATGAGGCATGCGACGAACACCACCTTAGGCCCGAGTCAGGCGAAATCATCGAGTTGGGCAACTGGGTGCATCCCGTACTAACCGATCGCTGCGCCGTGCTGCTGCTGGAACCGCCGCGCCGGGGCCCTAACGGCGACCGAGTGTGGCGAACCGCGCCGCGAGCTATCGTGCGGCAACGATGAGACACCGGCGCGTTGCCAGATTCGCAAGTGCACATCGGCCTCGGCCCACCCAAATCTCGCCGACGGGATGCGTTGTAGAGCGCGACCCTGCCAGAAAGTATGTCAGCGCAGTCGTGTACACTCGAACACATGTTCGAAGCCGCCAGCGACGCCGCCGTTGTCACAGCCATCGGTGACTCGGCGCGCGCCGAGAACATGGCGTGCGCGCGCCGACTGGCTGCGATCGCCGAACTCTACGAACGTCGGCAAATTCCGGTAAACGACGCGCAAGGCCGTGAGCTGTGGCGTGTCGACCCGTGGGAGTCCGTTGCCGCAGAAGTCGCTGCCGCCCAAGGCATCACCGCTGCGGCCGCCGGTGCTCAGCTGCACGTGGCCATCTGCCTACACGAGCGGCTGCCCAAGGTCGCTGCGCTGTTCGCCACCGGCGCGATGTCCTACCGGACCGTCAGCACGATCGTCGCTCGCACGCTGCTCGCGCTGGATCCCGACGTGCTCGCCGCCATTGACACCGACCTGGCCGAGGCACTGACGACATGGGGACCGTTGTCGCTCAACAAGACCGAAGAGGCCATCGACCGCCTGGTCGAGCGCCACGATCGCAATGCCCGGCGGCGCGCCGAGTCCGCGGCGCGCTCCCGTTACATCGACATCCAACAGCGCAGGGGGATCGCCTCACTGTTCGGTGAGATCTACCCAACCGATGCCACGCTGCTGGACCGGCGGCTGACGGCGCTCGCTCACACCGTTTGCCAGGGCGACCCTCGCACCATCGAACAACGTCGCGCCGACGCGTTGGGCGCTTTGGCCGCCGGCAATTCGACGCTGGCCTGTATCTGCGGGCAGACGGACTGCCCGGCTGGCGATGCCGGGGCGGTCTCGCCGGTGGTTGTGCATGTGATCGCCGATGCCTCTGCACTCGAGACGGCGAAAAGCGATGATTTGCACGGCCGGCTGCCGAGTGACGGCGGACCCGAAGTCGTCACTGACCCTGATCGTTTCGCCGAGCTCGTCAGCGAGGCCGCCGACGCGAAGTCAGTGAGCCCGGCTGCCATCGCGACGACTCGCCCTTCCCCTGGCGTGGTGATCGGTGGACCACTGGTACCGGCCGAGCTGCTGGCCGATCTGGCGGCCCGAGGCGTCGTCAAGCTCCGGCCGCTGGTGCACCCGAGGCAGAGTCCGCCAGAACCGCGATACCGGCCCTCGACCGCGCTGGCAGATTTCATTCGCTGCCGCGACCTAACCTGTCGGTTCCCAGGCTGCGACCGGCCTGCCGACATGTGCGATATCGACCACACCATCCCCTACCCTCGCGGCTCCACGCAGGCTTCCAACCTCAAGCTTCTGTGCCGAAAGCATCACTTGCTCAAAACTTTCTGGACGGGGTCGAACGGCTGGCGTGACGAACAGCGGCCCGACGGCACGGTCATCTGGACGTCGCCGACTGGACACACTTACACCACAACGCCGGGCAGCAAGCTGCTCGTGCCTGCGCTCAGCCTGCCGACAGGCAGATCACTACCGGCGCCGCCCGTCAAGGCTCAGTGCATGGATCGCGGCGCCATGATGCCGACGCGCAAACGGACCAGGGCGGCCGACCGACTCAACCGAATCACGGCGGAGCGCAACGACAATCAGCGCAGCAGCGCGCGCGACATCACCACGCGCTGAATCTGGTTGGTGCCCTCGTAGATCTGGGTGATCTTGGCGTCGCGCATGAATCGCTCCACCGGGAAGTCCCGGGTGTAGCCGTAGCCTCCGAACAACTGCACAGCGTCGGTGGTGACCTCCATCGCCACATCCGAGGCGAAACACTTCGACGCCGCCGAAATGAAGCCCAGCCCTGTCTCGCCCCGCTCGGCGCGGGCGGCGGCCGAATAGACCATCAGTCGGGCGGCCTCCACCTTCATCGCCATGTCGGCGATCATGAACTGCACACCCTGGAAGTCGCTGACCGGCTTGCCGAACTGCTGCCGCTCCTTCGTGTAGGCGATCGCCGCATCCACCGCACCCTGCGCGATACCGACGGCCTGCGCACCGATCGTCGGCCGGGTGTGGTCCAGGGTGGCCAGCGCGGTCTTGAAACCGGTGCCCGGCTCGCCGATGATGCGGTCGCCCGGAATGCGGCAATCCTCGAAGTAAAGCTCAGTGGTCGGCGAGCCTTTGATACCGAGTTTGCGTTCCTTCGGTCCCACCGAGAAGCCCTCATCGTCGAGGTGCACCATGAACGCCGAGATGCCGCTGGCGCCCTTTTCCGGGTCGGTCACCGCCATCACCGTGTACCAGCTCGACTTCCCCCCATTGGTGATCCAGGCTTTGGAGCCGTTGAGAATCCAGGAGTCGCCGTCGGCCCTGGCGCGGGTGCGCATCGAGGCGGCGTCGCTGCCCGCGCCCCGCTCCGAGAGCGCATACGACGCCATCAGCCCATCGCCGGCCAGCGACGGCAGCACCTGCTTCTTCAACTCGTCAGACCCTCGCAGGATCAGGCCCATGGTGCCCAGCTTGTTGACGGCGGGGATCAGCGAAGCCGACGCGTCGACGCGCGCCACCTCCTCGATCACGATGCACGCCGCCACCGAGTCCGCGCCCTGCCCGCCGTACTCCTCGGGAATGTGCACAGCGTTGAAACCCGATGCGTTCAGCGCCGTCAGCGCCTCCTCGGGGAACCGCGACTCCTCGTCCACATCGGCGGCGTAGGGAGCGATCTCCTTCTCCGCCAGCGCACGAATGGCCGCCCGCAACTCCTCGTGCTCCTCGGGCAACTGAAATACGTCGAACGACGGGTTACCGGCCCATCCGGCCATGATGTCTCCTTGCAGTGCACCCGGTTACTAGCCGGTAACTTTACCTTGTCCGCTCTTCAGCGCCGCATCCTTGGCCCGCACGGAGTCGGCCAGCTGCTGCTGAAAAGCCACGATCCGGCTCCGAAGCGCCGGGTCCCCCGCACCCAGGATGCGGACCGCCAGCAAGCCGGCGTTGCGGCCCCCGCCGATCGACACCGTGGCCACCGGAACACCGGCCGGCATCTGCACGATCGACAGCAAAGAATCCAGGCCGTCCAGCCGAGCCAACGGCACCGGCACCCCGATCACCGGCAGCGGCGTCGTGGCGGCCACCATGCCCGGCAGATGGGCGGCGCCTCCTGCGCCGGCGATGATGACCTCGATGCCACGGTCAGCGGCCTCCCGCGCGTAGTCGAACATCAGCCCCGGCGTGCGGTGCGCGGAGACCACCCCGACTTCATACGGGACATCGAATTCGCTCAGCGCCCCGGCCGCGTCCTGCATCACCGACCAGTCGCTGTCGCTGCCCATGATCACGCCGACGCGCGGCTGCTCAGCCATGCGGGTCCCATCCGTCCGTCCACTGCCCATGTGACAACCAGTGTGCCGCCCGGGTCGCCCGTTCGCGCAGATCGGCCTCCTGGTCGGGCTCGGTTCCCAGCAGGTTGACGTGCCCGACCTTGCGGCCCGGCCGCTCCGCTTTGCCGTAGAGGTGGACGCGCGTCTCCGGCATCCGCGCGAACAGGTGATGCAGCCGCTCGTCCAGACTCATCTTGGGCGGCTGCGCTGCACCCAGCACATTGGCCATCACCGTGACCGGCACGACGGCGTCGGTGTCGCCGAGCGGATAGTCGAGCACCGCGCGCAGATGTTGCTCGAACTGGCTGGTGCGAGACCCGTCCATAGTCCAGTGCCCGGAGTTGTGCGGACGCATGGCCAGCTCGTTGACCAGCAGCTCGCCGTCGGCGGTTTCGAACAGCTCGACAGCTAGCACCCCTACCACGCCCAGTTCAGTCGCCAGCCGCAACGCCAGCTGCTGGGCTTCGGCGCCGATGGCATCGGGCAGATCCGGGGCAGGCGCGATCACCTGCACGCAGATGCCGTCGCGCTGCACTGTCTCGACCACCGGCCACGCCGCACCCTGCCCGAACGGCGACCGCGCCACCAGAGCGGAGAGCTCGCGGCGCATCACCACCCGCTCCTCGACCAGCACCGGCACATCGGCGTCCAGGAAGCTGCCCGCGATATCCCGGGCCTCCCGCAAGCTGCCGGCCATCCGCACCCCGCGCCCGTCATAACCGCCGCGCACCGCTTTCAACACGACCGGTCCCCCGACACGGCCGGCGAACTCGTCGATGTCCTCCAGAGCCTTCGCAGCGGCATAGCGCGGCACTGCGGCGCCCAGCGACTCCAGCCGCCGACGCATGACGAGCTTGTCCTGGGCGTGTAACAGCGCCCGCGGTGGCGGTGCCACGTTGACACCGTCGGCGGCCAGCTTGTCGAGCAGCTCGGCGGGGACGTGCTCGTGATCGAAGGTCAATACGGTCGCGCCGGCCGCCACCCGGCGCAGGTCCTCTAGGTCGGTGTGCGAGCCGATCACCACGTCGGGCGTGACCTGGGCGGCGGGGTCATCGGGGTCGGCGGCCAGCACCCGAAGGGTTTGGCCGAGAGCGATCGCGGCCTGGTGGGTCATCCGGGCGAGCTGGCCGCCGCCGACCATCGCGACCAGCGGCGAAGCGGTGGAGCTGGAGGGCACGGCAATCATGGTGTCACGGCGCTGTGCGCTGTTGTGCTGCTGCACAGGTCAACGGCGAAACGTACACTCCGGAGTTGTGTCTTTCGCCGATGCCACGATCGCGCTGCTTCCGGGGCCGATCCGGCCCTACGCCGAACGCCATCACGAGCTGATCAAGTTCGCCATCGTCGGCGCGACGACGTTCGTCATCGACTCGTCGATCTTCTACGCCCTGAAGCTGACCATCCTCGAGCCCAAGCCGGTTACCGCCAAGGTCATCTCGGGCATCGTCGCCGTCATCGCGTCCTACATCCTGAACCGGGAGTGGAGCTTCCGCGACCGCGGCGGCCGCGAACGTCACCACGAGGCGCTGCTGTTCTTCGCATTCAGCGGGGTTGGTGTGCTGCTGTCGATGGCCCCCCTGTGGTTCTCCAGCTATGTCCTGCAGCTGCGGGTGCCGGCGGTGTCGCTGACCATGGAGAACATCGCCGACTTCATCGCGGCCTACATTGTCGGCAACCTGCTGCAGATGGGGTTCCGGTTCTGGGCGTTCCGGCGCTGGGTGTTTCCCGACGAGTTCGGCCGCAGTCCCGACAAGGCGTTGGAATCCACCTTCACCGCCGGGGGTATCGCCGAAGTCTTCGAGGACACCATCGAAACCAGCAACGTCACCTTGCTGCGCGGTTGGCGTTCTCGCGCCGGCCGGCCGGGTCAACGAGGCGACTCGTCAGAGCCCGAGGTGTCGAATACCTCGTAACACAGCAGCGAGTGCACCTGCCGGACGCGCGGGAGGTCGTAGAACCACAACGGTTCTTGCGACGCCGACTCGATGATCAAGGTGCCGGTGCGCAGCATCCTGTCGATGAGGCGGTGCCGGATCCGCACGTGCACGATGCGGGCCAGCGGTAAGTCGATCCCGCGGCGGGTCAACACTCCCCGACGAAACATCACCCGCCGGTCGGTGACGACGAAATGCGTGGTCAACCATCTGGCGAATGGCCACACGGTGAACCAGCCCACCACGATCGCCCACACCGCCCAAATGACCGCGAAGATCACTGTCTTGGCATCGGCGTGCCAGTCCGTGGCGTTGACGACGGCGGCGACGAACGCGCCCAGAGCGCTGGCCCCGATCAGCACCGCCGTGGCCGGGACCAGGCGCTTCCAGTGCGGGTGCCGGTGCAGAATCACCTGTTCGTCATCGGCCAGCGCGTTATCGGGGTAGCGCATCACTCGGTTGGCCGCAGGTGGGTGATGTCGCCGGCCGACACCGTCACCACCTCCGCACCGGTGTCGACCTGCAGCCGGCCCAACTCGTCGACGCCGCGGGCGAGCCCGAGGACTTCTCGATCACCGGGCAGCGCAACCCGTACCCGGGTTCCCAACGTCAGGCTGTACCGCTGATAGTCGGCGATCAGCGTCGCGTCGGCGCCCCCGGCAGTGCGCCATGCGTCGATCCGGCCGGCCAACTCGCGAAGAATGCGACGCGTCAGCGCGGTTCGATCCTCCGGAGCAGCTCCGAGCAGCAGCAGCGACGTGGCCGCCGGATCGGGTGCTTCCTCGGCCGCCAACGTCACATTGAGGCCGAGCCCCACCACGATCGTCGACGCAGGCGCGGAGACTTCGGCCAGGATGCCGGCCAGCTTGCCGCCGTCGACCAGCACATCGTTGGGCCACTTGAGCCCGGCCGGCACACCGGCCGTGCTGTCCAGGGCGTTCAGCGCGTCGGCCACCGCAACGCCGGTCGCCAGCGGCAACCACCCCCAGCCGGTACGAGGCACCGACGACCCGTCGATTCCGACGGACAGCGCGATCTGCGTGAGCGGTGGAGCCGACCAGTGCCGGCCGTGGCGACCCCGCCCGGCGCTTTGATAGTCGGCTAACAGGACCGATCCGTCGATGTCCTCGCCGGCCGCCGAACGGTCGAGGAGATCGGCGTTGGTGGAGCCGGTTTCCGCGACGACGTCGAGCCGGCGCCACGGCAGACCCGGCCCGACCAGGCCGTCGCGTAGCGCCGCCGGGTCCAGCGGCAGGCGCTGCGAGTCTGCGTTCATCGCTGCATAGCCTAAACAGCGTGCGGCTCGACAGCCGCTAAGCTCGACACCCATGACGAGCGTTACCGATCACCACGCGGAACCGGCCGCTGAGCACACGATCGACATCCACACCACCGCCGGCAAGCTCGCCGAGCTGCGCAAGCGGACCGAGGAGACGCTGCATCCCGTCGGCGAGACCGCCGTCGAGAAGGTGCATGCCAAGGGCAAACTAACGGCCCGCGAACGAATTTTCGCGCTGCTCGACGAGGGGTCGTTCGTCGAACTCGACGCGCTGGCCAGGCACCGCAGCACCAATTTTGGGCTGGCCGAAAAGCGGCCGCTGGGTGACGGTGTGGTGACCGGCTACGGGACCATCGAGGGCCGCGACGTCTGCGTTTTCAGCCAGGACGCCACCGTGTTCGGCGGCAGCCTCGGCGAGGTATACGGGGAGAAGATCGTCAAGGTGCAGGAGCTGGCCATCAAGACCGGCCGCCCGCTGATCGGCATCAACGACGGCGCCGGAGCCCGGATTCAGGAGGGCGTTGTCTCGCTGGGTCTGTACAGCAAGATCTTCCGCAACAACATCTTGGCCTCGGGTGTCGTCCCACAGATCTCGCTGATCATGGGCGCCGCCGCCGGCGGGCACGTCTACTCCCCCGCCCTGACCGACTTCGTGATCATGGTCGACAAGACCAGCCAGATGTTCATCACCGGCCCAGACGTCATCAAGACGGTCACCGGCGAAGACATCACGATGGAAGAGCTTGGCGGCGCCCACACGCACATGGCGAAATCCGGCACGCTGCATTACGTCGCGTCGGGCGAGCAGGACGCCTTCGACTGGGTGCGCGAGCTCTTGGGCTACCTGCCGCCCAACAACTTCACCGACCCGCCGCGCTACCCCGCACCGATTCCGGAGGGCGCTATCGAAGACAACCTGACCGCCGAGGACCTCGAGCTCGATACGCTGATCCCGGATTCGCCCAACCAGCCCTACGACATGCACGAAGTGATCACCCGCATCCTCGACGACGACGAGTTCCTGGAGATCCAGAACGGTTACGCCAACAACATCATCGTCGGGTTCGGCCGCATCGAGGGTCGCCCCGTCGGCATCGTCGCCAACCAGCCCACCCAGTTCGCCGGCTGCCTCGACATCAACGCCTCGGAGAAGGCGGCCCGGTTCGTCCGTACCTGCGACTGCTTCAACATCCCGATCGTGATGCTGGTCGACGTGCCCGGCTTCCTGCCCGGCACCGGCCAGGAATACAACGGCATCATCCGGCGGGGCGCCAAACTGCTGTACGCCTACGGCGAGGCCACCGTTCCGAAGATCACCGTCATCACCCGCAAGGCCTACGGCGGCGCCTACTGCGTGATGGGTTCGAAGGACATGGGCTGTGACGTCAACGTCGCCTGGCCGACGGCGCAGATCGCGGTGATGGGTGCTTCCGGCGCGGTCGGGTTCGTCTACCGCCAGCAGCTGAAGGAAGCCGGCGAGGACGGCCGGGATGTCGATGCGCTTCGCTTACAGCTGCAGCAGAGTTACGAGGACACGCTGGTCAACCCGTACGTCGCCGCCGAGCGGGGCTACGTCGACGCGGTGATCCCGCCGTCGCACACCCGCGGCTACATCGGGACTGCGCTGCGGCTGCTCGAACGCAAGATCGCGCCGACGCCGCCCAAGAAGCACGGGAACATTCCACTGTGAGTCGAGCGAGCGGAACGAACCGTGAAGTCGAGTGAGCGGAGCGAGACGAACAATTCGGCTCCTGTGAGTAGCGACGTTGCGAGCGAGCCCCACATCGAGGTGCTCAAGGGCAACCCGAGCGAGGACGAGCTGGCCGCGCTGATCGCGGTGCTGGGCAGCCTTGGCGGCGGCGCCGCGGAGCCGGCGCAACGTGAACGCACCCGCTGGGGCCTGCCAGTCGACAAGCTGCGCTATCCCGTCTTCAGCTGGCAGCTCATCACGCTGGTGCAACGGGTGCACATGCGCCGATGACTCGCAGTTGACCCGCATCGTGCTCGGGTCGGCTTCCTCGGGCCGGCTCAGGGTGCTGCAGCAGGCCGGAATCGATCCGCTGGTCCGGGTTTCCGGTGTCGACGAAGATGCGGTCATCGCGAGCCTTGATCCCGCCGCCGGGCCCGGTGACGTGGTGTGTGCGCTGGCCCGCGCGAAAGCCCGACAGGTCGCCAGCGATCTGGAGGCCGCTTTGGCAGCGGATTGCGTTGTGATCGGCTGCGATTCGATGCTTCACTGCCACGGCGCGCTGGTCGGCAAACCCGGTTCGGCCGATGCCGCACGCAACCAGTGGCAGTCGATGGGCGGCCAATCCGGAGAGCTTTTCACCGGGCACTGCTTATTGCGGTTGAGCGATGGCGTGACCACCGGTGAAGAAGTTGAATCGGCCAGCACGACAGTGCGTTTCGCCGATCCGGCCGATGACGACCTGGAGGCCTACATTGCCGGCGGTGAACCGCTGCAGGTAGCAGGCGGGTTCACCCTCGACGGGCTGGGCGGATGGTTCGTCGACCGGATCGAGGGCGACCCATCCAACGTCATCGGGTTAAGCCTGCCGTTGACCCGGCGGCTGATGGCGGCGGTCGGGCTGTCGATCGCCGACCTATGGCGTGGCTGACAGCCTCGGCACGGCATTGCCCGGCGCACCGAATTTCGCTCTGGCGGTAGGCTCACAATGTGCCGCTACCAGCAGACTCCAGCCCCACCCTGGCCGGCTACGCCCATCCGGAACGGCTGGTCACCAGCGACTGGCTGGCCGGCAACATGGGCAGGCCCGGCCTGGCCATCGTCGAGTCCGACGAAGACGTCCTGCTCTACGACGTCGGTCACATTCCCAGCGCGGTCAAGATCGACTGGCACACCGACCTCAACGACCCGCACGTTCGCGACTACATCAACGGCGAGCAGTTCGCCGCACTGATGGACCGCAAAGGAATCTCGCGCGACGACACCGTGGTGATCTACGGCGACAAGAGCAACTGGTGGGCGGCTTACGCGCTGTGGGTATTCACATTGTTCGGCCACCCCGACGTACGGCTGCTGAACGGCGGCCGGGACTTCTGGCTCGCCGAAGGCCGCGAAACCACGTTGGACGTGCCGGCCAAGACGTCGACCGGCTACCCCGTCGTGCAGCGCAACGACGAGCCGATCCGCGCCTTCAAAGAGGACGTACTGGCAACACTTGGCTCCCAGCCGCTGATCGATGTCCGCTCGCCGCAGGAGTACACCGGTGAGCGCACGCACATGCCGGACTACCCCGAGGAAGGCGCGCTGCGCGGCGGCCACATCCCCAGCGCGCGGTCGATTCCGTGGGCCAAAGCCGCCGACGAGAACGGCCGCTTCCGTGGCCGTGAGGAACTCGAGCAGCTCTACGGGTTCGTCCAGCCGGACGACAAGACGATCGTCTACTGCCGTATCGGCGAACGGTCCAGCCACACCTGGTTCGTGTTGACCCATCTGCTCGGCATTCCCGGAGTTCGCAACTACGACGGCTCGTGGACCGAGTGGGGCAACACCGTTCGGGTTCCGATCGTCGCCGGCGAGCAGCCGGGAGCCGTACCGGTTCGATGAGTCTGCCCGCGCCGCTGGTCGAGGTGGTCTCTGACTTCGCCGAAGTGCAAGGTCAGGACAAGCTGAAGCTGCTCTTGGAATTCGCCGACGATCTGCCACCGCTGCCGAGCGACCTGCAGGAGGCCGCGATGGAGCCGGTGCCGGAGTGCCAGTCGCCGCTTTTCCTGCACGTCGACGCCAGCGATCGCGGACGGGTGCGGCTGCATTTCAGCGCGCCGGCTGAAGCGCCCACCACCCGGGGGTTCGCGAGCATTCTGGCCACCGGCCTCGACGAGCAACCCGCCGACGACATCTTGGCCGTGCCCGAGGACTTCTACACCGACCTGGGTCTGGCAGCGTTGATCAGCCCGCTTCGGCTGCGGGGGATGTCGGCAATGCTGGCCCGGATCAAACGCAAACTGCGCGAGTCCGCCTGACGGATTTCGGTGAAAAAGACACCCCCTCAAGGCGTGTCCGGCGCGCCGCCTAAACTTCCCTCGACATAGTTGTAAGAAATTCTCTTAGAGACTTACGTGAGAAGTGTCCAGCCACACAGGGAGGCGCAGTGCCTAGTCACGCCAGCTCGAAGATCACCAAGGTGCTCATCGCCAATCGCGGCGAGATCGCGGTCCGGGTGATCCGGGCGGCCAGGGATGCCGGTCTGCCCAGCGTGGCGGTGTACGCCGAGCCCGACGCCGACGCGCCACACGTCCGGCTCGCCGATGAGGCGTTCGCACTGGGCGGTCAGACGTCGGCGGAGTCCTACCTTGACTTCGGCAAGATCCTGGACGCGGCGGCGAAGTCCGGTGCCAACGCAATCCACCCCGGCTACGGCTTCCTGTCGGAGAACGCCGACTTCGCGCAGGCGGTCCTCGACGCCGGCCTGATCTGGATCGGCCCGAGCCCGCAGTCGATACGCGACCTCGGCGACAAGGTCACGGCCCGCCACATCGCCGCGCGTGCACAGGCTCCCCTGGTGCCCGGCACACCCGACCCGGTCAAGAACGCCGACGAGGTGGTGGCATTCGCCCAGGAGTACGGCGTGCCGATCGCGATCAAAGCCGCTTTCGGCGGCGGCGGCCGAGGGATGAAGGTGGCCCGCACCATCGAGGAGATCCCCAACCTCTACGAGTCGGCTGTCCGCGAGGCGGTCGCGGCGTTCGGCCGCGGCGAGTGCTTCGTCGAGCGCTATCTGGACAAGCCGCGCCACGTCGAGGCGCAGGTGATCGCCGACCAACACGGCAACGTCATCGTCGCCGGCACCCGCGACTGCTCGCTGCAGCGCCGCTTCCAGAAGCTCGTCGAGGAGGCGCCGGCGCCGTTCTTGACAGACGCCCAGCGCAAAGAAATTCACGAATCCGCCAAGCGGATCTGCAAAGAGGCGCATTACTACGGTGCCGGGACGGTCGAGTACCTGGTCGGCCAGGACGGCCTGATCTCCTTCCTCGAGGTCAACACGAGGCTGCAGGTCGAGCACCCGGTCACTGAGGAAACCGCGGGCATCGACTTGGTCTTGCAGCAGTTCAAGATCGCGAACGGTGAAAAGCTCGACCTCTCCGAGGACCCGACGCCACGCGGGCACGCCATCGAGTTCCGGATCAACGGTGAGGACGCCGGTCGCGGTTTCCTACCCGCGCCCGGGCCTGTCACCAGATACGAGACACCCAGCGGGCCCGGGGTCCGGTTGGACTCCGGTGTCGAGGCCGGCTCGGTGATCGGCGGGCAGTTCGACTCGATGCTGGCCAAGCTGATCGTCTACGGCGCCAACCGCGAGGAGGCATTACGACGCGCGCGCCGTGCCCTTGCTGAGTTCCACGTCGAAGGACTGGCGACCGTCATCCCGTTCCACCGCGCGGTGACCTCCGACCCGGCTTTCATCGGGGACGACAACGGCTTTTCGGTCCACACCCGCTGGATCGAAACCGAGTGGAACAACACCGTCAAGCCCTTCACCGGCGGTGAGCCCCTTGACGAGGAGGCCCGTCCGCGGCAGAAAGTGGTCGTCGAGGTCGGTGGCCGCCGACTGGAGGTTTCACTGCCCGCCGACCTCGCGCTGTCCAACGGCGGTGGCGCCGACCCGGCCGGCGTAATTCGCAAGAAGCCCAAGCCGCGCAAGCGCGGCGCGCTGGCCGGCGCGGCGGCCTCCGGTGACGCGGTGACCGCGCCGATGCAAGGCACTGTGGTCAAGGTCGCCGTCGAAGAAGGACAGCAGGTCGCCGCCGGCGACCTGGTGGTGGTGCTGGAGGCGATGAAGATGGAGAACCCGGTGACCGCCCACAAAGACGGGGTCATCACCGGTTTGGCGGTGGAAGCCGGAGCCGCAATCACCCAGGGCACGGTGCTCGCGGAGATCAAATAGCGGAACGCCCTTTAAGTATCTGAACATTTTGGCTATATCGTTGTCGGCTTTGCCCGTCGCGAGTATGTTCAGGTCAGGTTGAGTTCACAGCCGTCCGGAGAATCGTCAACGACGTGCACGGAGGCCGACTCCCTTGCCGTTGGTTCTGACGCAACCCTCAGCACGAATTCTCGTCGACTAATGGAGTCAACATGTCTACTGCCGGAATCACAGGTTCTGGGTGGACCAAAGCCGGGATGGATGGCCAATCACCGTCTCAGCCCTGGGAAAACCGCACCGCTCGCTTCGCCGCTCACTTGGGACCGTCCGCGGTCGTGGTGACCGCAGACGGTGAACTCGACGCCGCGAATGCCGTTCAACTCGCCGACTATGTTCAGCGTTGTGCCGCCCACTCCGAGTGGGTGATTCTCGACCTCACTGGATTGAAATTCTTTGGCACGGCCGGATTTTCGGCCCTGCACACCATCAATGTGCGCTGCGCAGGCGCTGGCGTGCAATGGACTGTGGTGCCCAACCACGTGGTGTCTCGCCTGCTGAAGATCTGCGACCCCGATCATGCGCTGCCGATCTGCGACTCGGTGACCGGCGATTCAGCGGGCCAAGGCGAGCCGCGCCGCCTACTCCAGTTGGTCTCGCAACCGCGCTAGCGATTTCGCCAGCAAGCGGGACACGTGCATCTGCGAGATGCCCACCCGCTCGGCGATCTGGGTCTGCGTCATCGATTCGAAGAATCTGAGCACCAATACGGTTCGCTCCCGCTCGGGCAGCGCATCGAGCAAGGGACGCAACGCTTCTCGATTCTCGATGCGATCCAGACCGGTGTCCACATCACCGAGGGTGTCGGCGATGGCGCGCGCGTCATCGTCGGCGCTTCCGCCGCCGCTGTCGATGGACAAGGTGTTGTATGAGCTTCCCGCGACCAGACCTTCCACGATTTCAGTGCGGTCCATATCCAGTTCGCCGGCCAGTTCCGACGCGGTGGGCGCCCGGCCGAGTCGTTGGGAGAGATCGGCGGTGGCCGTTCCCAGGCGCAGGTGCAGTTCTTTGAGGCGCCGCGGCACTTTGACCGACCAACTGTTGTCGCGAAAATGCCGCCGAACCTCGCCCATGATGGTGGGTACCGCAAACGACACGAAGTCCGATCCGGTCTCGACGTCGAAGCGGACGACGGCGTTGACCAATCCCACACGTGCAACCTGAACCAGGTCGTCACGTGGTTCACCCCGGCCTTCGAAGCGACGGGCGATGTGATCGGCCAGCGGCAGGCACCGCTCCACGATCTTGTCGCGCTGGCGCTGGAACTCCGGTGAGTCGGTCTTGACCGTGGCCAGCTCACGAAACATATCCGGAACGTCAGCGTATTCGTTCGGGCGCGAACTTGAACCGCCGACGGCTCGCGCTGTCACCTGGTGGAGCCCGCCCGCCGCGTCGTCAACGTGATTCCGAACAAGCCGCCGCCTTCGGCCGACTCACTACCGTCGCGGTAGGTATGGACGTCGTCGGCCAACGAGGTGAGAACATGCCAGCTGAAACTGCCCGGCGTCACCACGTCGTAGTTCCGGCAGGTGGCCGAGGCATTGACCACCAACTTGTCGTCCTGCGGGTCGACCAGCATCACAAGGGTGGCACCGGCCGTAGCTGACCGGATCAGTCGCGTACACACCTCGTCGACCGCCAGTCGCAAGTCGGCCACAGCGTCGAAGTCCAGATCCTCGAAGGTGCCCACCGCGCCGACGAGCGTGCGCAGCATTGCCAGATTCTCCAATCGTGCAGCAACACGGAATTCCACCGCGCGGTCGCCTCGTTGGTGCTGTTCACCGCGTGGTTCGCTATCGGTCATCTTGTCTCCCGGCAAAATTTGACCGACGCTACCCGGGCGTCCGGGCTGGTTAGTCATTGCCACCGCCGGGTATGCCACCCGCCGTGGACGAGCCCGACACTACCGATATCCGTGCGCGCCGTCTGAAGCGCGTGGCGGTGATCGCCGGGATTATGCTGGTCGTCTCGATCTTGGTCGCGGTCGCAATTTACGTCATAGCGTTCGTGATCCTGGCCCCGATGATGGGGTGAGCAGGGCATCAAGTACGGAGCCGTCGGACTGGTCATGGTTCAGGTTCAGTACCCGCTTGTCACGGCGGGTAACCCGGCTAATTGACACCGAACCTGGGATTGGAGGCTGAGAATGCAAGACCGCGACGACCTTTCTGATGACATTCCCATCGCCGATGCCGTTGAGCAGAATCAAGAGACTGTGCCCGAGCCGCCGGACTTCGACCGGGTGGATGCGCCGATAGAAGCCAATCCGCCGGACTGGCAGGAGCAACTCCAGGAGGTCGGCAGCGACGACGACTTTGACGAATACCGGTAGCTGTTTAGTCTGTCACAGTCTCGTTTGCCGGCCGGGCTGCTGGGGAACGAACACGCGTTGTGTCCTGGACATCTGAGTCCAGGACGGTCGAGATACCCAAGAAGAGAGGTAACCAATGACCAATTTCAAAAGCATTCCTGGCGAGGCGGTCAGGGGCATCGTTGAAGGTGCCAAAGGCCTGGTCAAGGAAGTCGTAGGCACCGTGACGGGCAAGGACAATGTCGCCGAGGAGGGCCAGGCCCAGCAGGACAAGGCCCGTGCTCAGCGCGATGCCGCGAAGAAGGAAGTGCAGGCCGAGCAGGCGCGCGCGAAGGCGAAAACTCAAGAGCAGCGGCAGAAGACCAGTCAGGATCCCGACCGCAACTGAGAACGTCGCGACTAAAGGACCCAGCCGGTTCGCCGGCTGGGTCTTTTCATAGGGCGAGCGCGGGGCCGGCGATGCCCGGTGCGCCGACGGCGAGGGTGATCAACATCAGCGTCAGCAGGAACCACCCGGCGCCCTGCCATCCCCACCAGGTGCCGCCGTCCCGCCACACCCGGTACGTGCGCAGAAAGGCCCACAATCCCGCAGCGGACAAGATGGCCGGCGCCCCGAACGCGAGCAGGGCCCGTTGCGGCGTGCCGCAAGCCGCGGTGTCGACCGCCGTCGCACCGTGGCAGGTGCTGACCCATACCGCTGCCAAGATCACGAAGCCGACGCCGATGGCGGCAGCGGCCACCGCGAAGCGGACGGCCTCTCGGACCTCGTTGTCCTCCTGGCCTAACCGGTCCCCGTGGGTACTCTGACGTATCTGCATCTTCAACCTCTACCGTGCGCTCGGCTGTTGCTGATCCCATCGCCGGATCGTTCTCGTCAGTTACAGTCGGAATCCGCTCAAGCCGAAGGCCCGCTCACTAGTGCCGGAGGCATACCCGCTGGACAACGACATCAAACCGTGACCTGAAGCGGTGATGCACACGGCGAAGCGGCTGCTTGTCGAAGCCGGGCGTGGCTCGACACCTGTCAACTGTAGGTGCACGTAACATTCGGGGCATGCCAGCGACGAGGCGGCGATTGTCCCCTGAGGATCGGCGCTCCGAGTTGCTTGCGCTGGGGGCCGACGTCTTCGGGAAACGACCCTACGACGACGTGCGCATCGACGAGATCGCCGAACGGGCCGGTGTGTCGCGGGCGCTGATGTACCACTACTTCCCGGACAAGCGGGCGTTTTTTGCCGCCGTCGTCAAGGAACAGGCAGACCGCCTGATCGAGGCGACCGACCACCTGCCGTTGCCTGGTCAGACGCTGTTCGACGAGGTGCGTACCGGGGTGCTGGCCTACATGGCCTATCAGCAGCAGTATCCGCACTCAGCCTGGGCGGCTTACGTAGGCATCGGGCGCTCCGACCCGGTGCTGTTGGGCATCGACGACGAAGCCAAAAACCGCCAGCTCGAGCACATCATGAATCGCGTCACCGATGTGGAGGGGCCCAGCACCAAGCTCGACCACGAGGTCGAGCGCAATCTGCGGGTGGTTGTCAGTGGTTGGCTGGCTTTCACCTTCGAGTTGTGCCGGCAGCGGATCATGAACCCTTCCACCGACGCAGAGCTGCTCGCCGACGCGTGTGCGAATGCGTTGCTGGACACGGTGTCGCGGCTGCCCGGCATCCCGCCGGAGCTTGCCGATGCGGCCGCGGCGGAGCGGGGTTAGCACCCACGTCCGTCGGGCCCGCGAGTGTTGTCGGTGCGGGTTGGCACCATGGTCAGATGAGCACAAAACGCGCTGACCCGCTGGAGCGGTTCGGTGCGACCACCCGCGACTGGTTCACCGGTACCTTCGCTGCGCCCACCGCGGCCCAGGCCGGCGCCTGGTCGGCCATCGCCGACGGCCACAACACCCTGGTCATCGCACCGACCGGGTCCGGCAAAACGCTGGCAGCTTTCCTTTGGGCGATCGACAGTCTGGTCGGCAGCCACGGCGCGGGCACCAAGGTGCTGTACGTCTCGCCGCTCAAAGCCCTGGCAGTCGATGTCGAACGCAACCTGCGCGCGCCGTTGGCCGGCATCGGCCGGCTTGCCGAGCGCCACGGCCTACCCGCCCCGAAGATCAGCGTCGGCGTGCGCTCAGGTGACACATCGCCGGGGCGCCGTCGTGAACTGATCGCCAAGCCCCCTGATGTGCTGATCACCACACCCGAGTCGCTGTTTCTGATGCTGACCTCGGCCGCCCGGGATTCCTTGACCGGCATTCAGACGGTCATCGTCGACGAGGTGCATGCGGTGGCCGGCACCAAACGCGGCGCACACCTGGCGTTGTCGCTGGCCCGGCTCGACGAGCTGACGGAGCGGCCCGCGCAGCGCATCGGGTTGTCGGCGACCGTTCGCCCGCCCGAAGAGGTTGCCCGATTCTTGTCCGGTCAGTCGGCGACGACGATCGTCGCGCCGGCATCGGACAAGACCTTCGAGCTGACGGTGCAGGTCCCGGTGCCGGACATGGTCAATCCCGAGGACAACACCATCTGGCCGGAGGTCGAGGCACGCATCGCCGACCTGATCGAGTCGCACACCTCGTCGATCGTGTTCGCCAACTCGCGGCGGCTGGCCGAGCGACTGACGTCGCGGCTGAACGAAATCCATGCCGAACGATCCGGTGTGGGGCTGGAAGCCGGGCCCAACCCTCAGGTGGCCGGCGGCGCTCCCGCGCACCTGCTGGGCAGCGGCCAGACCTCTGGTGCCGAGCCACTGCTGGCCAGGGCCCACCATGGGTCGGTCAGCAAAGAGCAGCGGGCGGTGGTCGAAGAAGAACTCAAAAGCGGCCGGCTCAAGGCCGTCGTCGCCACCTCGAGTCTCGAGCTGGGCATCGATATGGGTGCCGTCGATTTGGTGATTCAAGTGGCTGCACCACCGTCGGTGGCCAGCGGGCTGCAACGGATCGGCCGTGCCGGCCACCAGGTCGGCGAAGTCTCCAGCGGGGTGCTGTTTCCCAAACACCGCACCGAGCTGCTCGGCTGCGCGGTGACCGTCGAGCGGATGCTCGCCGGCCAGATCGAGACCACCCGGGTGCCCGCCAACCCGCTCGACATCCTGGCCCAGCACACCGTGGCGGCCGCCGCGCTGGAGCCGCTGGACGCCGACCGCTGGTTCGACACGGTGCGGAGCAGCGCACCGTTCGCGGCGTTGCCGCGCAGTGCCTTCGAGGCAACCCTCGACCTGCTGTCCGGCAAGTATCCGTCAACCGAGTTCGCCGAGCTGCGACCGCGACTGGTCTACGACCGCCACCGGGGAACCCTGACGGCTCGGCCCGGCGCGCAGCGGTTGGCGGTCACCTCCGGTGGCGCGATCCCCGACCGCGGACTGTTCACGGTGTATCTGGCCACCGAATCGGAGAAGCCGTCACGTGTCGGTGAGCTCGACGAGGAGATGGTCTACGAGTCCCGGCCCGGTGACGTCATCTCGCTGGGCGCGACGAGCTGGCGGATCACTGAGATCACCCACGACCGGGTGCTGGTCATCCCGGCTCCGGGGCAGCCGGCCCGATTGCCGTTCTGGCGCGGCGACGACGTGGGACGCCCGGCCGAGCTGGGCCGGGCGGTCGGCGCGTTCACCGGTGAGCTGGCCGGGCTACAGCGCGGCGCATTCGAGAAGCGTTGCGCGAGGCTAGGTTTCGACGAGTACGCCACCGACAATCTGTGGCGGCTGCTGGACGATCAGCGGTCTGCCACCACGGTGGTCCCTACCGACACCACGCTGCTGGTCGAGCGGTTCCGCGACGAGCTGGGCGACTGGCGGGTAATCCTGCACTCGCCCTACGGCCTGCGGGTGCACGGCCCGCTGGCCTTGGCGGTCGGTCGACGGTTGCGGGAACGCTACGGCATTGACGAGAAACCCACCGCCTCCGACGACGGCGTCGTGGTGCGATTGCCCGACACCATGCAGGACTCGGGTGAAAGCCCGCCTGGCGCTCAGCTGTTCGTGTTCGACGCCGACGAGATCGATCCGGTCGTCACCGCCGAAGTGGGCGGTTCGGCGTTGTTCGCGTCGCGGTTCCGGGAATGCGCGGCCCGGGCGCTGCTGCTGCCCCGACGTCACCCGGGTCGCCGCTCGCCATTGTGGCATCAGCGGCAACGCGCAGCGCAGCTACTCGACGTGGCCCGCAAATACCCCGACTTCCCGATCGTGTTGGAAACCGTGCGGGAATGCCTGCAAGACGTTTACGACGTGCCCACCCTGATCGACCTGATGGCCGACATCGCGCGGCGTCGGGTACGGGTACTGGAAGTCGAGACGGCCACACCGTCGCCGTTCGCGGCGTCGCTGTTGTTCGGCTACGTCGGGGCGTTCATGTACGAGGGCGACAGCCCGCTGGCCGAGCGCCGCGCCGCCGCGCTGTCGCTGGACACCTCGCTGCTGGCGGAGCTGCTGGGCCGGATTGAGTTACGCGAACTGCTGGACTCGGCGGTCATCGCGGGCACCGGGCGGCAACTGCAGCATCTGTCGGCTGAGCGGGCCGCGCGCGACGCCGAGGGAGTCGCCGATCTGCTGCGGTTGCTGGGCCCGCTGACCGATGCGGAAGTCGCTGCCCGGGCCGGCGGCGCTGACGTCGGTGGCTGGCTGGAAGGCCTGCGGACCGCCAAACGCGCGCTGACCGTGACGTTCGCCGGACAGACCTGGTGGGTGGCCGTCGAGGACATCGGCCGGCTGCGCGATGGTGTCGGCATCGCCGTGCCGGTCGGGGTTCCGGACAGCTTCACCGAGGCAGTCGCCGACCCGCTCGGTGAGCTGCTCAGTCGGTATGCCCGCACGCATGCGCCGTTCACCACCGTCGACGCAGCCACCCGGTTCGGGCTGGGGCCACGGGTGGCCGCCGATGTGCTGGGCCGGTTGGCCGCCGACGGTCATGTGGTACGCGGTGAGTTCACCGAAACCGCGGGCGCCGCTGATCAGTGGTGCGATGCCGAGGTGCTGCGGATTCTGCGCCGACGGTCGCTGGCGGCGCTGCGGGCCCAGGTTGAGCCGGTCAGCACCGCGGCCTACGCGCGATTCCTACCGGCGTGGCAACAAGTCAGCGCCGCGACGACGGGCCAGAGCAATGCCGGCTTGGACGGGCTGCTCGCGGTCGTCGACCAGCTCGCCGGCGTTCGGATACCCGCCTCCGCGGTCGAACCGTTGGTACTGGCGCCGCGGGTGCGGGACTACTCCCCTGCCATGCTCGACGAACTGCTCGCCTCCGGGGAGGTGACCTGGTCCGGCGCCGGGTCGATCTCCGGCAGCGACGGCTGGATTGTCTTCCACTCCGCCGACTCCGCGCCGCTGACACTGGCAGCTGGTGACGAGATCGAGTTCACCGACGCGCACCGCCACATCCTGGGCACCCTCGCCGGTGGCGGGGCGTACTTCTTCCGTCAACTCCTGCCCGGCGGGGCTATCGGCGAAAGCGAGCTCAAGACGGCGTTATGGGAACTGATCTGGGCGGGCTGGGTCACCGGTGACACGTTCGCGCCGGTGCGGGCGCTGCTCAGCGGTGGGCCCGGCGCCCGCAAACGCGCCGCGCCGGCGCACCGGGTAGGCAGCGGAG
>NZ_JBARMY010000462.1:0-1531 GCF_049802695.1 Mycobacterium sp. | reverse complement strand
CGCTCGGGCTCGCCGCGTGCGACGGCGCCGCCGTGTCGCCGCCGGGTTCGCCACCGGTCTGCTGATGGCGGTGGTATTGGCCGCGGTGTTCCTCGGCTCCAAGCTGTGGCACACCCTCACCGGCGGCGGCAACGACTACACCGGCAACGGTGGACACGACGTGCTGATCCAGGTCAGCGCCGGTGACTCCACCACCGCGATCGGTGAGACACTGCACAACCACGATGTGGTCAAGACCGTCCGCTCTTTCGTGGATGCGGCGCACGGCAACTCGGCGATCTCGGCGATCCAGCCCGGCTACTACCGGGTGCGCACCGAGATCCCGGCGTCGTCGGCGGTGCAGCGGCTCGCCGACCCGAACAACCGGGCCGGCCGGCTGGTCATCCCCGAGGGGCGTCAGCTCGACGACACCGCCGACGTGAAGACCAATGCCACGACGCCGGGCATTCTCAGTCTCATTTCACAAGCTACCTGTGTGAACCTCGACGGACACCAACGCTGTGTGGCGGTTCCCGACCTGCGCAGGGCGGCCGACGTCAGTACGCCCGCGGCGCTGGCGGTGCCCACGTGGGCGGTTGAGCCGGTCACGGCGATGGGCAACGATCACCGCCGGATCGAGGGTCTGATCGCGCCGGGGACCTTCAACGTCGACCCGACGGCGCCACCGGAGAAGGTCCTGGCGACGCTGATCAGCGCCAGCACCGACAGTTACGTGCGGTCCGGGCTGCTGGACACCGCCACCGCCATGCACTTGTCGCCCTACGACGTGCTGGTGGTGGCCTCGCTGGTGCAGCGCGAATCCAAGCCGCTGGACTTTCCGAAGGTGGCCCAGGTCATCTACAACCGCCTCAACGAGCACCGCACGCTGGAATTCGACTCGACGGTGAACTATCCGCTCGATCGTCGGGAAGTGGCCACCAGCGATGCCGACCGCGCCGAGCCCACGCCGTGGAACACCTACCTCGCCGAGGGGGTACCGGCCACCCCGATCTGTTCACCCGGCGTGGACGCGTTGCAGGCGGCCGAACATCCCGCGCCCGGCGACTGGCTGTACTTCGTCACGATCGATGCGCAGGGCACTACGTTGTTCACCCGCGACTACCAGCAGCATCTGGCCAATATCGAGCTGGCCAAGCACAACGGTGTCCTCGACAGCGCGCGGTAGAAAGGCAGCGGTGCTGGGCTCACCGATCGCACACTCCCGGTCCCCGCAGCTGCATCTGGCCGCCTATCGGGCACTGGGCCTGCACGATTGGACCTATGACCGCATCGAGTGCGGCGCGGACGAGTTGCCGGCCGTGGTCAGCGGATTCGGGCGGCAGTGGGTCGGCGTCTCGGTGACCATGCCGGGGAAGCTCGCCGCGCTGCGGTTCGCCGACGAGCACACCACGCGCGCCGATCTCGTCGGCTCGGCCAACACCCTGGTCCGGACGCCGCATGGCTGGCGCGCCGACAACACCGACGTCGACGGCGTGACCGGTGCGCTTGGCGCCGTCACCGGCCCGGCCGTCGTGCTGGGCGCCGGCGGTAC
>NZ_JBARMY010000461.1:0-4346 GCF_049802695.1 Mycobacterium sp. | reverse complement strand
GGCCGGCCGCCAGCAGCCGGTTGGGCAGCGGCATCCGGCCGGCGGCGCCGGCGTCTGCTCGCCGGTTGGCTCCGGCGAGAATGAAGAGCACGGTGGCGGTGACCGGTACTAGCGCCCACGGGCCGGGGAATTCCCTCACCCCGTTGATCAGCGCTCCGCAGGACAGCACCGCGGCGAGCGCGCCGGTGGCCACCACCGTGCGCAGCCACATCGGCCAGCGGATATAGGGAACGAGCGCGCCGGCAAGGGTTCCGAGCAGCAGCTCCCAGGCCCGCGCGAAGCTGTCGTAGTAGGCGGCGGCCTGGTTGTCCGAGTGCGCGACGATCGCGTAACCGAACGAGGCCGCTGCCAGCGCGCTGAGCACGACGATGAACACCGTGCGCAAGTGACTGCTTAGTTTGCGTCGCAGCAGGTAGGCGACCCCGAACACCAGGCCGAGGAAGGCGACGTAAAACTGGCCCTGCACCGACATCGACCAGATGTGCTGCAGCGGGCTGACCGCTTCGCCGGCCCGCAGGTAGTCGGCCACCGTGTGTGCCAACAGCCAGTTCTGGTAGTAGCCCAGGCTGGCCAGGCTCTGATCGGCGAACGCCTCCCAGCGGGTCTGCGGCTGTATCAGGATCGTCAGCACCGCGCACCCGGCCAGCACGACGACCAGCGCGGGCAGTAGCCGGCGGACCAGCCGGACCAGCTCGGGCAGCGGAGACAGCGACCCTCCGGCTAGCTGGGCCGGATCCAGTGCCGCCCGCAGCACCTTGCCGCCGAAGAAGAAACCGGACAGCGCCAGGAACACGTCCACACCACCGGACACCCGCCCGAACCAAACGTGGAACATGGCGACGAGCGCGATGGCAATGCCGCGCAACCCGTCGAGGTCATGACGGTAGAAAGCCGACTTCGCCGGATGGGCTTCCGGCCCCCCCGCGCGCGCCACCGCTACCGCAGCGGGCACAGGTTTGGGCGCGGAGACGGTCATCATGATCGAAAGACAATCTACCTAACCCGCCGGATTCTGTTGCAGTGCACGCGCCGCGACGACCGCGCCGAGCCGATCGGCCGGTCAGTAGTCGATGATCCGGGTCAGGTACGGGGTCATGCTGGCGGTGCGGACCGGCGAGACCGTGACGACGGGATCGGTGGCTTCCAGCATCTGTCCGTTGCCCAGGTACATCGCGACGCTTTGGCTGCCGCCCGGCCCGAAGAAGATCAGGTCTCCGGGACGCGCCTGCGCTGGTGCGATTTTGCGGCCCGCGTTGTACTGCTCCGAGGAGGTGCGCGGCAATTTGATGCCGGCGCCGGCGAACGAGTACACCATCAAACCCGACGCGTCGAACCCCGCGGTGTTGGCGTTCACGCCGGTGCCGCGGGTGGGGCCGGCGGCGTTGCCACCGCCGTAGAGGTACGGCACCCCGCGCTGGGAGAGCCCGCGGGCGATCACGGTGTTGAGCGCCTGCTGACGGTTCACCGGCCCGGGCATGGAGTCGGCGGCCGCAACGTTCGGCTGGGTCAGTAACGGCGCCGCGAACAGAGTCAGCGTCAGCGCCACAGCGTGGATGGTTCGGTTACCGATTTTCATGTTGTCTTCCTTCCTGCGATCGGCGTGATTTACCGCGCCGGAAAACTCCTGCTCGGTGTTCGACTCCGTCGGTTCGACGAATCACTCGATCACAACAGTCACTACAGACACTCTGACAACAAATCGGAGCGCTGGCCACCGGTCGCAAAGTTGCCAGGAACTTTTTTGTCGTACCGTGACCGAACGGTGACCGGTTGGCTGCTGCCGCGCCGAATCTGAGGCGGCAGTTGTGATCTCGGTCTCAGCCAGGCAAGCGCGCGGCCACCGCCGCGCCGGGGTTCTCGTGCCAGTAGTTGTTGCTGAAAGCGGTGATCGCCGCACCCGCCACCGCTGCGCCGATGACCACCAATACAGCCAGCACCGGCCAGAAGGACATGTACCAGCCCTTCACCAGCGAGACGAGCGGGCCGATGGTGACGGCGGCGAACGCCGCGCCGACACCGCCCCACACCACCGGATAGATGTAGAAGTCGATTCCGAACGGCGCCGGGGCGCAGGTGTCGTCGGTGCAGACGTCGGCAAGAAATCCGAACAATCGCGACGGCCAGTCGGTCGTGGTCGCCAGCACTATCAGCAGCGCCATCAGAACGACCGTGCACAACACATCCCACGGAGCCAGCCGGAGCCGGATCACGCGTGGGTTTCCCGCAGCGACCTGCGCAGACTTCTCGGGCAGCGGTGCGAAGCCGGCCGGTTGGCCCGGCGATGGAACTTCGTGGGCCTGCTGCTCTCGTGCCATGAGATCCCATGCTCCCTGATGGCCCACGATTCTGCGACCGGGCGGCGCGACGCGGGCAAAACGGGTCCGCTGCTTTACCCTCGATCGTTATGCCTGCGGCGAATCCCGGGCTGACGCCCGAGCAGATCAGTGCGATCGACGCCGCCCACCTGTGGCATCCCTACAGCACGATCGGAGCTGAAGCCGTCCCGCCGGTGGTCGCGACCGGCGCACACGGCGTCTGGCTGACCGTGATGCACCAGGGTTCGCCGGTCGACGTGCTCGACGCTATGAGCTCGTGGTGGACCGCGATCCACGGGCACGGCCACCCCGTGCTGGACGCGGCGGTGGCCGCGCAGTTGAGCAGCATGAGCCATGTCATGTTCGGTGGTTTGACCCACGAACCGGCGGCCCGGCTGGCGCAGCTGCTCGTCGAGATCACCCCAGCCGATTTGGATACCGTGTTCTTCAGCGACTCCGGGTCGGTATCGGTGGAGGTCGCGGTGAAAATGGCGCTGCAGTACTGGCGCAGCCGCGGCCGGCCGGAGAAACGGCGGCTGATGACCTGGCGCGGCGGTTATCACGGTGACACCTTCACCCCGATGAGCATCTGCGACCCCGACGGCGGCATGCATTCGTTGTGGACCGACGTCCTGGCCCACCAGATCTTCGCCCCGCAGGTGCCGCGTGAGTACGACCCCGACTACAGCGCCGCCTTCGATGTGCAACTGGCCCGGCACGCCGCCGGGCTGGCGGCCGTCGTCGTCGAACCCGTCGTCCAAGGGGCCGGGGGGATGCGCTTCCACGATCCGCGCTACCTCACTGACCTGCGTGAGTCCTGCCGACGCCATGAGGTTCTGCTGATCTTCGACGAGATCGCGACCGGCTTCGGGCGGACCGGCGCGCTGTTCGCCGCCGACCACGCCGGGGTGAGCCCCGACATCATGTGTGTCGGCAAGGCGCTCACCGGCGGATACCTCAGCCTGGCCGCCACGCTGTGCACCACCGACGTCGCGCACACCATCAGCTCGGGACCGGCCGGTGCGCTGATGCACGGCCCCACCTTCATGGCCAACCCGCTGGCCTGCGCGGTGTCGGCCGCCAGTGTGGAACTGCTGCTTGCCGGTGACTGGCGGTCGTCGGTTGCCGAGATCGGCGCCGGCCTCCGCGACGGGCTCGAACCCGCGCGTGCCTTGCCGGGGGTGACCGACGTCCGCGTGTGCGGGGCGATCGGCGTCATCGAATGCGACCGGCCGGTAGACCTGGCCGTCGCCACACCGGCGGCACTTGACCTCGGGGTGTGGTTACGGCCGTTCCGACACCTGATCTACGCCATGCCGCCCTATATCTGTTCGCCCGCCGAGACCGCGCAGATCACCTCGGCAATGGTCGACGTCGCACGGGCCATCGGCTCTCGTAGGCTCTAGGCGATGAAGGCACCGATCGATGTCTCGCCGCTGGCGTGGCTGGACGAGGTGGAGCAGCAGCGGCGGCAGGCCGGGCTGCGTCGCGCGCTGCGGCCACGTCCACCTGTCAGCACCGAACTCGACCTGGCGTCCAACGACTACCTGGGTCTGTCGCGGCATCCCGACGTGATCGCCGGTGGCGTGCAGGCGTTGCGCACCTGGGGTGCCGGTGCCACCGGTTCCCGACTGGTGACCGGCGACACCGAGCTGCACCAGGAACTCGAATCGGCGCTGGCCGACTTCGTCGGCGCCGAGGCGGGCCTGGTGTTCTCCTCGGGATACACCGCCAACCTCGGCGCGGTGGTCGGGCTGTCCGGACCGCGATCCCTGGTGGTGTCCGACGCCTACTCACACGCGTCGCTGGTCGACGCGTGTCGGCTGTCACGGGCCCGGGTGGTGGTCACCCCGCATTGCGACGTCGACGCCGTCGACGCGGCGCTGGCCACCCGCGACGAGGAGCGCGCCGTCGTCGTCACCGACTCGGTGTTCTCTGCCGACGGCACTCTGGCGCCGTTAGAGCGGCTGCACGAGGTGTGCCGTCGTCACCGCGCGCTGCTGATCGTCGACGAAGCGCACGGCTTGGGGG
>NZ_JBARMY010000460.1:0-1862 GCF_049802695.1 Mycobacterium sp. | reverse complement strand
CGCGGGCAGCGGCCTTGTCCGCCGGTGACCCCGGGCCCGGCGACGCGCCCACCTCGGCGTCGCGCATCCTCCCGCACATCCGGGCCGCCCTGGCCTGTTTACACCGTCCCCAGCAGGACTAGAAAGGATCTGCCG
Organism: Mycobacterium sp.; assembly: GCF_049802695.1. Lineage (GTDB taxonomy): Bacteria > Actinomycetota > Actinomycetes > Mycobacteriales > Mycobacteriaceae > Mycobacterium. The sequence goes on along the minus strand of NZ_JBARMY010000460.1, from coordinate 1,727 downwards.
TGCTGCCCCACCATCCGTCCGTTCCCGCGCATTCGGTCAGCCCCGCCTACACCAGCCGGTTGTTCACCACCCCGGTGCCGGCGCTGCGGCTGCCCGAGGAGTCGATGGACCCCGACGCCGCCTACCGCTTCATCCACGACGAGTTGATGCTGGACGGCAGTTCACGGCTCAACCTGGCCACTTTCGTGACGACGTGGATGGATCCTGAGGCCAACAGGCTGATGGCCGAGACGTTCGACAAGAACATGATCGACAAAGACGAGTACCCGGCGACCGCGGCCATCGAGCAGCGATGTGTGTGCATGGTTGCCGACCTGTTCCATGCCGAAGGACTGCGCGACGACGACCCGGGCAGCGCGTGCGGAGTGTCGACGATCGGGTCCAGCGAGGCGGTCATGCTCGGCGGGCTGGCCCTCAAGTGGCGCTGGCGGCAGAAGGTCGGGAAGGACTGGAAGACCCGTACCCCCAACCTGGTGATGGGCTCCAACGTGCAGGTGGTGTGGGAGAAGTTCTGCCGCTACTTCGATGTCGAGCCGCGTTACCTGCCGATGGAGGAGGGCCGCTACGTCATCACACCCGAGCAGGTGGTGGACGCCGTCGACGAGGACACCATCGGTGTGGTGGCGATTCTGGGCACCACCTACACCGGTGAACTGGAACCGATCGCGGAGATCTGCGCTGCGCTGGACAAAGTGGCGGCAGCCGGGGGCGTGGACGTTCCGGTGCACGTCGACGCCGCCAGCGGCGGGTTCGTGGTGCCGTTCCTGCATCCCTCGCTGAAGTGGGACTTCCGGCTGCCCCGGGTGGTGTCGATCAACGTCAGCGGACACAAATACGGCCTGACCTACCCGGGCGTCGGGTTCGTGGTGTGGCGCAGCCACGAATACCTGCCGGAGGATCTGGTGTTTCACGTCAACTACCTCGGCGGTGACATGCCGACCTTCACGCTCAACTTCTCCCGCCCGGGCAACCAGGTGGTCGGTCAGTACTACAACTTCTTGCGGTTGGGCCGCGAGGGCTACACCCAGGTGATGCAGACGTTGTCGCTGACGGCGCGTTGGCTGGGTGAGCAGTTACGCACCGGCGACCACTGCGAGCTGGTCTCGGACGGCTCGGCGATTCCGGTGGTCGCTTTTCGGCTGGCCGGTGACCGCGGCTACACCGAGTTCGACTTGTCTCACGAGCTGCGCGGCTTCGGGTGGCAGGTGCCTGCCTACACGATGCCCGACAACGCCACCAATGTGTCGGTGCTGCGCATCGTGGTGCGCGAGGGCCTCTCCGCCGACCTGGCCCGGGCTCTGCACGACGACGCCCGCACCGCTCTTGCCAGCCTGGACAAGCTGCAGCCGGGCGGCCACTACGAAGCGCAGCACTTCGCCCACTGAGACGGCTCGGGGTTGTCTGAACGGGTGTACTCGCCCGGCTCTGCGACAATCGGCAGCGAGGTGACTATGCAAACGACTTCGTCAACCGTCGCGTCGGCGGCCGCCGGCGTGCTCGCCGAGGCTGTGGTGGACCTCGGCGCGATCGCGCACAACGTGCAGGTGCTGCGTGAGCACGCCGGGTCCGCCCAGGTGATGGCCGTCGTCAAAGCCGACGGCTACGGTCACGGCGCCACGCAGGTGGCCCGCACGGCTATGGCCGCCGGTGCGACCGAACTCGGCGTCGCCACCGTCGACGAGGCGCTGGAATTACGCGCCGACGGCATCACCGCGCCGGTGCTGGCG
>NZ_JBARMY010000459.1:0-6796 GCF_049802695.1 Mycobacterium sp. | reverse complement strand
GGATGCCACCGGAGCGATCGTCGACATCCGCTCCCGCGGCGCCCGGGTGCCTACCCCTCCGCAGCGCCGGCCGTCCCGCCCGATATCGCGGCCCAGCCGCGAGACCCTGAGCGGGGTGGTGGCGGTGTTACGCAAGGTCAGCGCTGCACCGTTCGCCCATACCCGTGTCGACCCGGCGGTCGCGATGTCGCTGCTGCAGCGCGCTGCCCAAGACGGCGACACGGTGGTGATCAGCTATGTCGACGCCGCCGGGGTGGCCACGCAGCGGGTGGTGACGCCGGTTGCGGTGGTCGGTGGCCAGCTGGTGGCGTTCGATTCCACGTCGGGGCGGGCGCGGGAATTCGCCATTCACCGCATCACCTCGGTCATGTCGGCCGGCGCGGGATAATGGTTGTATGACTCGCGCCGGCGACGAGGCAGAGCGAAGTGATGAGGAGGAGCGGCGCCATTGAGTAACGACGGACCGTTGATCGTGCAGTCCGACAAGACGGTACTGCTCGAGGTTGACCACGAGCTGGCCCGCGCTGCGCGCGCGGCTATTGCTCCGTTCGCCGAGCTGGAACGCGCACCCGAACACGTCCACACCTATCGCATCACTCCGCTGGCGTTGTGGAATGCTCGCGCCGCCGGCCACGATGCCGAGCAGGTGGTCGACGCGCTGGTCAGCTTCTCGCGCTATGCGGTTCCGCAGCCACTACTGGTCGACGTGGTCGACACCATGGCCCGTTACGGCCGGCTGCAGTTGGTGAAGCATCCCGCGCACGGTTTGACGCTGCTCAGTCATGACCGGGCCGTACTCGAAGAAGTGCTGCGCAACAAGAAGATCGCACCGATGCTGGGCGCCCGAATCGACGACGACACGGTCGTGGTGCATCCCAGCGAGCGTGGCCGGGTCAAGCAGATGCTGCTCAAGATCGGCTGGCCGGCCGAAGACTTGGCCGGCTACGTCAACGGTGAAGCCCACCCGATCAGCCTGCAGCAGGACAACTGGCATCTGCGCGACTACCAGGAACTGGCCACCGAGTCGTTCTGGGCGGGCGGCTCAGGTGTGGTGGTGCTGCCGTGTGGGGCAGGTAAAACGCTGGTCGGCGCCGCCGCCATGGCCAAAGCCGGCGCGACAACGCTGATCTTGGTCACCAACACCGTCGCGGGCCGCCAGTGGAAACGGGAGCTGATGGCGCGCACTTCGCTCACCGACGACGAGATCGGCGAGTACTCCGGGGAACGCAAGGAAGTCCGGCCGGTCACCATCGCCACCTATCAAGTCATCACCCGCCGCACCAAAGGCGAGTATCGCCATCTGGAGTTGTTCGACAGTCGCGACTGGGGCCTGATCATTTACGACGAGGTCCATCTGCTGCCGGCGCCGGTTTTCCGGATGACCGCCGATCTGCAGTCCCGGCGGCGACTGGGCTTGACCGCCACGCTGATTCGCGAGGACGGTCGCGAGGGCGACGTGTTCTCGCTGATCGGCCCGAAACGCTACGACGCCCCCTGGAAGGACATCGAGGCGCAGGGCTGGATCGCGCCGGCGGAATGCATCGAAGTGCGGGTCACGCTGACCGACAGTGAACGGATGATGTACGCCACCGCCGAAGCCGACGAACGCTATCGGATGTGCTCGACGGCGCATTCGAAGATCGCCGTCGTCAAATCGATTTTGAACAAGCACCCCGGCGAGCAGACGCTGGTGATCGGGGCCTACCTCGACCAGCTCGACGAGCTGGGTGCGGTGCTGGACGCTCCGGTCATTCAGGGGTCGACCAAGACGGCCGAGCGTGAGGCGCTGTTCGATGGGTTTCGCCGCGGTGAGATCACCACACTCGTGGTGTCCAAAGTGGCCAACTTCTCCATCGATCTGCCGGAAGCCGCTGTAGCGGTACAGGTTTCGGGTACGTTCGGGTCCCGTCAGGAAGAGGCGCAGCGGTTAGGACGGTTGCTGCGGCCGAAGGCCGACGGCGGGGGCGCAGTCTTCTACTCGGTGGTCGCGCGCGACAGTCTGGACGCCGAGTACGCGGCACACCGGCAAAGATTCCTGGCCGAGCAGGGCTACGGTTACGTCATCCGCGACGCCGACGACTTGCTGGGTCCCGCAATTTAGGTCGCCAGAATTGTCGCCCACTCATGGCCGCTGCAGACCTACTCACCAGACAGGCGCCGACCTAGTGCTGCGGCGAACTGGACGCAGTCGGACGTTTTCGGGTTGGCGACGGCTCCGACGATGTGGTCGGGTCGGATGAGGGCGACGTAATTATCGCGCCCAAAGAATCGAGTGAGAGCTGCGAGGTCGCCGTAGACCGCCGGCAGGCTGAGCTCGTTGGCCAGTTCTCGGGGCGCGGTGGGATCTCCGGCGTAAAGGATTGCGCCAAAAGCCATCTTCAGATAAATCCGCTCGCCGCCGATATCGAGGACATCGGGGACGCGGTGTCCGAGTGCTTTGGAATTTCCGTGCAGCAGTCGTGATTGTTTGTAGGCGACGTCGAGCATCGAGAACTTCCGGGTAAGGGCACCGGCGGATTGACCGAAGCCGAAGAGTCCGTCGAGAGCGCGGGCCACGGCGATCCGTCGGTGTGGTCGTGCGGTTTGGAAACGTTCGGCGATGTCGGTCACGGGTTGCACCGTGCGACCGATCAGCGAGGTGCGTTCCTGGGAATAGGATTCGAGAAGCGCGTCGGCATCGGCGCCGGGGTCGGCCACCGCCGTGGCAAGTTTCCAGGCAAGATTGTGCGCATCCTGGATTCCGGCGTTCATGCCCTGCCCGCCCGCGGGGCTGTTGAGGTGCCCGGCGTCGCCGGCCAGCGTGACGCATCCGTGGCGGAACCGGGGCGCGGAGCGCTCGTGCTTGTGATACATGCTGCACCAGACGACTTCCACCGATCCGGGACCAAACAGTTCCTGGGCCAGGTTGACGATGTGATCGTGCATTGCCGGGCCGCTGAGGCTCTCGTCGACAGCCTGTTCAATGATCCGCCAGATGCGGTTGCCGAAGCGGATGCCCACGACGATGCCACGGTGGCTGAAGATGGTGGGCCATTCGTCGGTGCGATCCAGGCCAGGATCGATGCGGACGTCGGCAAGCAACGCTTGGGTGGGGTAGGTCTTGCCGTCCAGTTCGACGCCGAGTTGGTCTCGGACCGTGCTGTGTGCCCCGTCGGCGGCGACAAGATAGCTGGCGGTGTCGGTGTCTCCGGCTGAAGTCCGCAAGCGCAGGCCTACGTTGTCCCGTTCGAAACCCATCAGCTCGGTGCCCCAGCGCACGTCGACGAGTTCGGTGGCCTCGACGGCGCTGAGGAGTATCCGTTCGGTTTGGTCCTGTGGAATCGCCAGCGTGAAAGGGACCGCGGTCTGGTCGACGAGCTTGGTGAAGTTGATGTGCAAGACCTGGTGATCGTTGTCTGGTTCGCGCAGCCGGACATGGGGCACCCGGTTCCCCTTCGCAAGCAGTGGTTCGAGGACACCCCATTGCTGAAAAATCTCTAGTGTGCGCGGCAGGATCAGGGTCGCGCGGGAATGCGGATCGAGTTCGGTCTTCTTCTCGAAGACCACGCTGCGAATACCCGCTCGGGCCAGACCGAGGGCGACGGCGAGACCCACCGGGCCCGCTCCGCTGATCGCGACGGGCGCGCCGCCGCCCGACGTGCTGTCTGCTTGGCCGGTCGGATGCGGTGAGCCGGCGTGAGGAACATTCACGGTGCGCGGACTCCTTGAACCGTCGCAGTCGCCAGCCAGGCGCGGCCGGCTTCGGTGGGGTTACCGGTGAGTTCGGTTGGGACCGACCGGTGGTAATCGGCGGCGACCTCTCGCAGGTCGTGCACGCTGGGGTCCCAGCCATGTCGCAGCAGCCACGTACCGGGACTTTCCGTTGGCCCGCCGCACCACAGCTCGACCAGTTCAGGGGAGAGCGCCGCGCGCGCCGCGCGCAGCAGGTCGGAGTCCTGCATGTGGTCGAAAGCGAGCACGCTGCCCGGCGCGGAGCGTGCGGTGATCCGCCGCAGCAGATCGTCGGCGCCATCGGCTGGCAGGGCATACCAGAGGCCTTCGGCTAGCCACAGCGTTGGCAATTTATGCTGCCAGCCGGCGTCGGTCAGCGCCGCTGGCCAATCGTCGCGAAGATCAGCGGCCACCGTGACCCGCTCACATGAGGCGGCGGCGCCTTCCTCAGCCAGAACGGCGTCTTTGAAGGCTAGTGTCTCGGCGAGATCCACCTCGAATACCGAGGTATGCGACGGCCAGAGCAACCGGAAGGCCCGGGTGTCCATCCCACAGGCGAGCAGGACCACCTGCGCTCCGATACCCGCCGCCGCCAACAACGCGTCATCAAAGAACCGCGTTCGCAGCGCCACCTGTTGGGCCATCAACTGGTAGAAATCCGGGTCCCGCCCTGGCGCTGACATTGCCGCCAGCGACCGGGCCGCCCCCGCAGCAGACACAAAGCAATGCGCGTATGGGTCTTCGAACAACCGGTCATCGCGGGTGGTTTCAACGGCACGCAGCGCCGCAACCCCCAGCGAGGTCGCCGCGACTCCACTCAGCGCAGTGACACGTTCAGAGTGCTGTCCCATCCACACACCTCGCTCAGGGCATGACTATCGAGTTCCTAAGATAAACAGAACGTCCATTTCGTTTACAGCTTGAGTGTGCGCCTACCGTCAAGCGAAAGTCAAACAGAAGAGGCGTTCTCTTAAGATGTCGTGTATGCCCCGTCTTACCGAGCACACACGCCAGGCGCGCCGTCGCCAAATCCTGACCGCGGCGCGGCGATGCTTCGCCCGAAACGGCTTCCAGGCGACCTCGATGCAGGACATCTTCTTCGAGGCCGACCTGTCCGCCGGCGCCGTCTACAGTCACTTCAACGGCAAAGACGAGATCATCGCGGCCATCGCCGACGAAGTGATCAACAACATCACCGCCAGCCTCGACGCAGCCCTCGCCCATCACGAGCCACCCCCACTCGCCGATGTGGTCGAGCGCTTTCTTGACACCCTGCAACGCGCCGACATCGCCACGATCGCGATCACTGTCTGGGCCGAAGCTGTTCGTGACCCCGCCCTCCGGCGGCGATTAGCCACTCGCTACCGGCGGATGCGTGACGACTTGACCCAACTCGTGCTGGCCCACCAGAGGCGCGGCACCATTGACCCCCACCTGTCCGCTCTACATGTGGCTCAGGTCGTTACCGCCCTTGGTCCGGCGTTCCTACAGCAACGCGCGTTCGACACCACCATTACCGCCGCTACATTCGCTGAAGGGCTACAAGCACTCTCGCGGCAGCTGAAGGCTCCAGCGAGCCTGGGGCCGGCGACTTAGAGCGCCAGGATGGTCGCCGAGGCGGTGCCGGGGGCGCCGTAGACCTGAGCCAGGCCGACGCGTGGATTGCCCGGAACCTGGCGGTCGCCGGCCTCGCCCCGGAGCTGGCGCACCAGTTCGTGCACCTGCCGCAACCCTGAGGCGCCGATCGGCTCGCCATTGGCGATCAGACCGCCATCGGTGTTGACCGGAATCGAACCGTGAATCTCGGTGGCGCCGTCAGCGAGCAGCTTCTCCTGCTCACCGTCGGCGCACAACCCAGTTTCAGCCATGTGGATGACCTCGGCGCCGGCGTCGGTGTCCTGCAGCTGGGCGATGTCGACATCTTCGGGTCCGATGCCCGCGGCTTCGTAGGCGGCTTTGGCCGCATACACCGTGGGCGAGGCGTCCTCGTCCAACGGAGCCGACGTCGCGTGCACCTCGTAGGCCCCGAACCGTCGGGTGCGGATCTCGGTGGCCCGCACATATACCGGCTTGTCGGTGAACTCGTGCGCGATGTCACCGCGACACATGATGACCGCGGCGGCACCTTCGTCGGGCGCGCAGAACATGTACTGCGTCAGCGGGTAGTTCAGCACAGCCGAGTTGAGGATCACGTCTTCGGTAATCGGCTTGCGCCGGAATGCGTTCGGATTCAGCGCCCCGTTGCGGAAGTTCTTGGCGGCGACCTTGGCCAGCGTGCTCTGCGAGATGTTGTGGTCGTGCAGGTACTTGTTGGCCTTCATCCCGAAGAACTTGGTGGTGACGAACTGCCCGTTCTCCGCATACCACTGCGGCAGCGCCAGCTTGGCCGGGTCGTCGGTGAAGGCACCGCGCGGATGCTTGTCCAAGCCGATCGCAATGCCGATGTCGTATTTGCCCAGCCTGATCGTGTCGGCGGTCTGCTGGATAGCACTGGCCGCGGTAGCGCAGGCGTTGAACACATTGGTGAACGTGATGCCGGTCAACCCGACCAGACGGGTCACCGCGTCAGGATTGGAGACTTCGTAGCTGCCGCCGAAACCAAACTGAACGTCGCGCCATTGCAAACCGGAATCTGTCAGCGCCAACTGAATGGCCTCGGCGCCCATCTGCATCGCGGTTTTATCGAACCTGCCGAACGGGTGCAGTCCCACGCCGATAATGGCGACATCGTTTGTCATGCGAATCCCCTAGACCGGTTGAAATGCGAAGGTGACGATCTCGTTGCCGTCGACGTCAGCGGTGAACGGCACCATGGTGAGCTCGACTTCCTGCCCGAACCGCAGCTTGGCCGGATCGTTCTCGGTCAACCGGCCTTCGACGCGGATCACCGCGTCTTGTCCCAAGCCGAGTTGGACCAGGCCGACACCGAAGGGCACGAAGTCCTCACCGGTCGGGCCGGCGTAGGGAGCGCCGGGCGGAAAGCCCTGAGTGGTCCAGGCCACCAACGTTCCGCGACGCGGCAACAGCAGCTCGCTCATCTGCCCGCCGCTGCAGCGCGGGCAACGCTCCTGGACGGGGAAGGTAG
>NZ_JBARMY010000458.1:0-1877 GCF_049802695.1 Mycobacterium sp. | reverse complement strand
CCCTCAGCCGGCTCGTCGGCACCGAGGTCCGGCTCAGGGTCGGTGTCGGTGGCGAACAGCACGGCTGCGTCGCGTTCGGCGTTGAGCACTTCGACTGTGCTGTGGGCGTATTCGGGCAACTTGAGGGTGTTGGCGGCCAGCCCGGCGACGGTCGGCGATGACTTCACGCCGATCTCGACGAACCGCTCCACGCCCAGGCCGCCGGCCGCCGGTTCGGTGAACAGCAGATCCTGCGTCTCGATCCAGCGCACCGGGCTGGCGAACTGCCAGGCCAACAGCTCGATGATCACTGTGCGCGCCAGGTCGAACGGGCGCTCGTTGCGCCCGTAGTCGTAGTTCTCGAGGATCTCGTCGAGCGGCTCGGCCGGCACCAGATCCCGGATCTCCTGGATGAAATCGCGGTCCAGGCTGAATGGCCGCGGCACCAAGTTCGGGATGTAGCGCCCGATGATCACCTCGGGGTCTTTGCCCCGCGGCATAGCCCGCTCCAGCGAGCGACGGAAGTCGGCGACGCCGACCCGCAGCACCTCGGAGTGGAAGGGCACGTCGATGCCCGGCACCAAGATGAAAGACCTTCGGCCGCCGGCGAGTTCACGACGGCGCTCCACCTCGGCTTCGAGCTCTTCCAGACCGCGGACCGTGCCGGCGATCGCGTACTGCGCGCCCCGCAGGTTGAAGTTGACGATCTGCAGGAACTCGCCGGTACGCCGCGCGATCTCCTCGACGAACTCCGGCACGTCGGCGTCATCGAGATCGATCTGCGACGGGCGGATCGCGGCCAGCCGGTAGTTGGACCGGCCCAGCTCGTCTCGCGGCACGATGTCGTGCATGTTGGATCCACGCTGGAACACCGTCTCCAACAACGCTTCCAGCCCGTAGATATCGCTCACGCAGGCCAGCGCGGTGTACTCACCGACCGAGTGACCGCAGGTGATCGCGTCCTCGACGAACGCGCCCTGCTCGCGCATCTCCGCAACCTGCGCCGAAGCCACAGTCGCCATCGCGACCTGGGTGAACTGGGTCAGGTACAGCACGCCCTCAGGGTGGTTGTAGTGCACGCCGCTGGCGATCAGGCTGGTCGGGTTGTCCCGTACCACGTGCAGGATCGAGAAGCCCAGCGTTCCGCGGGTGTACTTGTCAGCGTCATCCCACACCTTGCGAGCGGCCTTGGAGCGGGCCCGGACGTCCATGCCCATGCCCTTATGCTGGATGCCCTGGCCCGGGAAGGCGTAGACCGTCTTCGGAGCGGCCAGTCGCGCGGTAGCCGACATCACCAGGTCCGAACCGATGCGGGCGGCGACCTCCAAAACCTCTGCGCCCTGGTCGATTCCGACACGATCAACGCGGAAGTCCACCTCGTCGCCGGGTCGCACCATGCCCAGGAAGCGGGCTGTCCAGCCGATCAGCCGAGCCGGCGGCCGGGCCTGACCGTCGGTGGCGGTGACGACGTGTTGCGCGGCGGCCGACAGCCACATGCCGTGCACGATCGGCGATTCCAGGCCGGCCAGCAGCGCGGCGGCCCGGTCGGTGTGGATCGGGTTGTGATCTCCGGACACCACTGCGAACGGTCGCATGTCGACCGGCGCGGTAAGCGTGACGTCGCGGCGGCGACGCCGCGGGGTGTCGGTGGCGTTCTCCGACACCGCGCCGCCGGCCCGGACCGGGTCAGTCAACTCGGCGGGCCCGGTGCGACCACGGATCGCGAACCGCTCCTCCATAGTGGCCAGCACAGTGCGGTCGGCGGAGGCAACCGTCACTGAGATCGGAACGACGCGGCCGACCTCAGTGTCGGTGGCCACCGAAGCCGTTGCGGTGACGGTCAACTCGGCCGGCGTCTTGGGAAGTGCGGCGACCAGGTGAGCGGCGTGGTCCAAATG
>NZ_JBARMY010000457.1:0-2208 GCF_049802695.1 Mycobacterium sp. | reverse complement strand
TCGAAGTGCGGCGCGGCCGCGGCGGTCACCGCGTCGTTGGCCGCGTCGAGGGACGCGTCCGCCGACGCTGCGGTCGAGCGCATGGCGTCGAGCCAGTCGATGCGAACGTCGGTGTCGACGTAGGGCTTGATCTGTTGGTCGACCAGCTCGTCGGCCGGCGAGCGATTCCCTGCTCCGTTCAATACCGTCTGGGCGGCGGCCAGCCATGCGGGCCGTTCGGCGAGCCGGCGGTCGTCGATGGCGACCGCCGTCGCGGCCTTGGCATCGATGAGCTGCCACAGGTCGTCGCGCAGCGCCGCGCAGCGCTCGGCGGCGACCGCGACATTGGCCGCGACGGTTTCACCGGCGCGGCAATGACGCTGTAAGAACTCCGTCGCCGCGTCGGCTCCGGGGCCCGTCCAGGCTTCGGCCAACTCGGCGTGCTGTGCACGCTGCCTGCTCAGGGCTTCATCGGCGGCGCTGGCGGCAGCCCTCAGCTTTGCGCAGTCGTCGTCGAGCACGAACAGGTCCAAGCCGTCTTCGGTGTCGTATCGATCGCGGACTTGTGACGCGTAGGCGGTCAGGCCAGGATGCTGGTATCCGAGGACATGGCATGCCCATACGTAGCTCTCAGTGTGCTCGACAGCAGACACGGCCTCCGCCAGTCGCTGTGCGACGTTGAAGCGTTCCGCCACGGTCAGCCGATCCGCGCGGTGCTGCGCAGTTCGGCGTCGGCGTAGCGATCAGCTGCAGCACGCAGCGCCGCAGAGATCTCGACGGTCGCCCGTGACCACTGCGCCAAGTCAACGTGCAGCCGATTCAGCGACGTGTGCAGCGCGTTGCCGCGGCCGATATGCCCCCGGCCGGCGGTAGCACCGTTGAAAGCCAACTGCGAGAGGTTATTTCGCGCTGCGGCGTCGATGATCTGCGCAGTGCAGTCCAATTGGTTAGCGACTGCCCGCAGCGCTGCGACCTCGACGTAAGTTTGTCCCATACCGGCTAGGACGGACCGGCACCGCGTTGCGTTCCGGTCAGCGCTGATTTACCGAGTCCGCGACCCGCATCGCGAGCCGGCGGGCGATGTCCTGGTCGGCGGCTTCCACCATGATCCGGATCAGCGGCTCAGTTCCAGATGGGCGCAACAAGATTCGGCCGGTGTCACCCAATTCGTCTTTAGCTTCCTGCACGGCGGCCCGCACCGCGGGCGCAGCGACGACGGCGGCCTTATCCGCGGCCTCGACGTTGACCAGCACCTGCGGCAATGTACGCATCGCCGACGCGAGAGCCGACAGCGGCGATCCCGTTTGCGCCATCCGCGCCATCAACCGCAGGCCGGTCATGATGCCGTCGCCGGTGGTAGCCAGCGCGGGCATCACGATGTGGCCGGACTGCTCCCCGCCGAGGCTGTAGTCACCGGCGCGCAGCTCTTCGAGGACGTAACGATCACCCACGCCGGTGGTGCGAACGGTGACGCCGGCCGAGCGCATCGCCAGGTGCAGGCCGAGGTTGCTCATCACCGTGGCCACCAACGTGTTGGCGGCCAGTTCGCCGGCCTCCTGCATGGCCAGCGCCAGCACCACCATGATCTGGTCGCCGTCGACCAGATCGCCGTTGGTGTCGACGGCCAGGCACCGGTCGGCGTCGCCGTCGTGAGCCAAGCCGAGGTCGGCTTTGTGGGCGAGCACCGCCGAGCGCAGTGGGTCGAGGTGTGTCGACCCGCAGTCGTCGTTGATGTTCAGGCCGTTGGGTTGGGCGTTGATCGAAATGACCCGGGCCCCGGCCGCCCTATAGGCGCGGGGCGCCGCCTCTGACGCCGCGCCGTGGGCGCAGTCGACGACCACCGTCAGGCCGTCGAGCGGGATGGTGCTCGTGCTGGTCACTTGGCGCACGTAGCGCTCCAGCGCGTCGTCGGCGTCGATGACCCGCCCGATCGCCGCTCCGACCGGGCGCAGGCCGGGACCGGCCGCAACCAGTTCCTCGATCTGGTCTTCGGTGACGTCGTCGAGTTTGTGGCCGCCCGGGCCGAAGATCTTGATGCCGTTATCAGGCATCGGGTTGTGCGACGCTGAGATCATTACGCCGAAGTCGGCGCCATAGGCGCTGGTCAAGTAGGCGACGGCGGGGGTCGGCAGCACGCCGGTACGTAGTGCGTCGACACCCGCGCTGGTCAGGCCGGCGATGACGGCCGCTTCGAGCATCTCGCCGCTGGCCCGCGGATCGCGCCCTACT
>NZ_JBARMY010000456.1:0-26639 GCF_049802695.1 Mycobacterium sp. | reverse complement strand
GGGCAGTCCCCGGCCCGCCGGATGCAGCGGTGTTGGATTCGGCCCACGCGGGTGACATCGTCGGAGCGTTCGGCCGCATTCGGCGCGACGCCACCGGCGCTGGACGCAACCGCCGGCAACGGCTGCGGATGCTGTTGGTGATCGCCGGGCCGGGCCTGATCGTGATGGTGGGCGACAACGATGCCGGCGGGGTGGCGACCTACTCGCAGGCCGGGCAGAACTACGGCATGAAACTGTTGTGGACTCTGGCACTGCTGATCCCGGTGCTTTACGTCAACCAGGAGATGGTGCTGCGCCTGGGCGCGGTCACCCGGGTCGGGCATGCCCGGCTGATCTTCGAACGGTTCGGCAAGTTCTGGGGTGCGTTCAGCGTTGGAGACTTGTTGATCCTCAACGCTTTGACGATCGTCACCGAATTCATCGGAGTCTCGCTGGCGCTCGGATTCCTGGGCTGCCCGAAACTGATCGCGATACCCGCAGCAGCGGTGTTGCTGTTCGCGGTGGTGGCCGGTGGCTCATTCCGGCGCTGGGAGCAACTGATGTTCGTGCTGATCGCGGTGAACATCGCAGTGATTCCGCTTGCGTTGTCCGTGCACCCGAGCATCGCCATCAGCATGCACGGCCTGGTTCCCCAGCTTCCCGGACACAGCGACTCGGTTGTGCTGATGGTCGTCATGGCGATCGTGGGCACCACCGTCGCGCCGTGGCAGTTGTTCTTCCAGCAATCCAATGTCGTGGACAAGCGCATCACCCCGCGCTGGATTCCGTACGGGCGAGCCGACCTCGTCATCGGCATCGTCGGAGTGATGGGCGGTGCTGTCGCGCTGATGGCGGCAACCGCCTTCGGGCTCGGCGGCACCGCCGCAGCGGGCAAGTTCACCGACGCCGGTGCGGTCGCGTCGTACCTGTCCCACCACGTCGGGCACCCGGTCGGCGTCCTGTTCGCGGTCGTCTTGCTCGACGCGTCGCTGATCGGCGCGAACTGCGTCGGGCTCGCCACCACCTACGCTCTGGGCGACACGATGGGCAGACCGCATTCGTTGCACTGGAAGATCACCGAGGCGCCGCTGTTCTACGCCAGCTATGCTGCGCTGCTGACCGTTTCAGCCGCGGTCGCGTTCAGTCCCGACCATGTCCTGGGTCTCATCACTCAAGGGGTGCAGGCCCTCGCCGGTGTGCTACTACCGGCGGCCACCGTCTTTCTGGTGCTGCTGTGCAATGACCGTTCGGTGATGGGCCCGTGGGTCAACACTTCTCGGCAGAACACTTTGGCGTGGCTGATCGTCTGGTCGCTGCTGGTGTTGTCCCTGATGCTGACCGCGGTGACGTTCTTCCCCGACCTGTCGACGGCCACCATGGTTTCCGGGCTAGGTCTCGGCGCGGCGACCGGCGCTGTGGGCGCCGTCGCAGTTCTCACCGCCAATTGGCGAGCCCATCGAAGTGAAGCGACCGACACCGTGCCATTCGGCGCGCTGGACCTCGATGCGGTGGCAGAACTCGACGACCTGCCCAAGCTGACCCGCGCCCAACGCAAGTCTGTCCGCGACGAGGTCAGGGCAGGTTGGACGACCCCGGTGCTGGCAACACTTGACCGGCCGGTCATGTCGCCGTCGCGCCGCGTCGCACTGTTCACGCTGCGCGGCTATCTGGTTGTCGCCTGCACGCTCGTGGTGTTCAGGATGGTTCAGGCTGGTATCAGCTGAGCCGTCGAATCGTCAGACAGCACAGCGCTCCAACACGTCTGATCAACCTTGCGGAAGCAGGACGATCTTGCCGTGCGTATGGCGTTGCTCCAGTTCCGCGAAGGCGTCGGCCACCCGGTCGAGGGGATACGTGGCGGCGATGTCGAAGTCGACGGCGCCGCCGGCGACCAGGTCGGCAACCTCCGCCAAGACTTCGGGCGTCGACGCATCGGTGCTGCCTTCGGTCTTGGCACCCACTTCAGCAGCCTTCTGGAAGGAGATGATCGTCTCGATCCGATCGGGCGGCACACCAAGGTTTACCGCCAGTTGCACATAATCGGGACCGAACAGATCGATGAACGCGTCGACTCCGTCCGGTGCGGCCTCGCGCAGCCGGTCTTGCAGGCCCTGCAGGCCGAAGCCGTATTCGATCGGGATGACATCGTGAGCCTGCAGCCAGTCGGCGCTGTTCTGCGAAGCGATACCGAGCACCCGCGCCTGGCGTCGCACCAGCAGTTGCACCACCAGACTGCCGACTCCGCCGGCCGCCGCCGACACGGCTACCGTCTCACCGGGTTGCGAAGCCACCGCGCGAACCGCGGCATAGGCGGTCGCGCCGACGACATACAGCGAACCCGCTGCCTCCCAACTCATGTCAGCAGGTTTCCTGATCAGCTGGTCCACCGGGACCGTCGTGTGGGTGGCGTGGCTGGAGCGGCTGAGGCTGAAACCGAGAACTTCGTCGCCGACGGCGAATTCGGTGACCCCAGGGCCTACCTCAGCCACCACTCCGGCCAGGTCGCTGCCCTCACCGGAGGGGAATGTCGCGGGGAACACCTCATGCATCGCTCCGGTCCGGATCGCCGCCTCACCCGGGTTGATGCCCGCGGCCCGCACTTCGACCAACACTTCGCCGGGACCGGGCTCAGGCGTGTCGATTTCCGCCACGTACAACACGTCACGATCGCCGTAACGGTCGAACCGCACTGCGCGGGCCTTCCCAGATGTCATTCCGATCCTCCTCAAAGCACAGCCCGGGCGGCTCGCCGTCGTCTCAATCGCGATTACCACCGGTCGGCCTCGCGTGAGGCCACCTCGTTTTCTTTCAGCGCCAACTCAACGCCGCACCCGTGCATTCCCCGCGACAGGCGGAAGCCACACACGCCCGAGCCTGAGAGTCGATTACTGGACGATGATCGGGTCGCCGATGTGGACGGTGTCGAAGTACCAGGCGGCGTTGTCCGGGCTGAGGTTGATACAGCCGTGGCTGACGTTCGAATAACCCTGTGAATCCACCGACCACGGCGCCGAATGCACGTATACGCCGCTCCAGGTCACGCGCACGGCGTACTGTCCCTGGATCAAGTAGCCCTCGGATGAGCTCAGCGGGATGCCGATGGTTCGTGAATCGAAGGTGACGGTGCGCTGCTTCTCCAGGGCCGTGAATGAACCACGCGGGGTGGGACGACTGGGTTTGCCCATCGACGCAGGCATCGTGCGCAGCACCTCGCCGTCGACGCTGACGGTGAATGTGTGCGCGGCAACGTCGGCGACGCCCAATACCGCCGAGCCGGTTTCAAAACCGGTGGACAGGCCGTGCACTTCTATCACAACGTGGCTGTGGGCAGGCCAGTAGGTGTCTGGAACCCATTGCACGACAGCGTCACTGACCCAGTCGAAATGGCCGGTCGGGCGGCCCGGCGAAAAGACTTTGATGGTCCGCTCCGCTGCCCGGCGATCGGCGACGGGTCCGTTGAACGTCACGATGACCGGGTGCCCGACACCGACAACCTCGCCTGATGTGGGTTGAACCGACGCGACGACAGGATCCGGTATCGACGGCGCGACTGCTGCTGTGCTCAGGCTGCCCGACCCGGCCAGCGTCAGCGCCAAGGCGCCCGCCGCGGCGGCGGCCAACCGAATCACGCTACGCACGGTCCAAATCCCTTCGATACGGCCCGATGACCAGGACACCACCATAGTTGCGTGGAAGTTACCCAATCAGCATATTGAGCAAACTGGCAGCTGTCGCCGGCACCCGAGCGACCGGATGGAGGTGGCCAGAGGCTTGTTCAGTCGGCCGGCTTGATTCGGGCGGCAGCGGACTCGGGCATCGGTTCGTAACGAACATACGAGCGGGTGAACGACGCGGCGCCGTGCGACAACGAGCGTAAGTCGATGGCATAGCGGGTAAGTTCTACCTGCGGGACTTCGGCTTGGACCGCGGTGCGCTCGCCGCCCGCGGTTTCGGTGCCGAGAACGCGGCCGCGACGCCCGGACAGGTCACCCATCACCGTGCCGACCAGGTCGTCGGGTACCTCGACGGATACCTCGTCGATCGGCTCGAGCAAGCTCACCTTGGTGGCGGCGGCGGCGTCCTTGAGCGCCAGTGCGCCCGCCATCTGGAAGGCGAAGTCCGACGAGTCGACACTGTGCGCCTTGCCGTCGAGCAAGGTGACTCGGATGTCGACGACCGGATAACCGGCGTGGACACCCTTGTCCATCTGAGCACGGACACCTTTTTCCACACTGGGTATGAACTGCCGCGGCACCGCACCGCCGACGACCTTATCGTGGAACTCGAATCCGGAACCTTCCGGCAGCGCCTCGACTTCGATGTCGCAGACGGCGTACTGACCGTGTCCGCCGGACTGCTTGACGTGGCGGCCATGGCCTTTCGCCTTGCCGGCGAACGTTTCCCGTAGCGGGACGCGAAGCTCCACCATGTCGACGGTCACGCCGTACCGGTTGGCCAAAGCGTCGAGTACCACACCGGCATGCGCCTCGCCCATGCACCACAGCACAATTTGGTGGGTCTCCCTATTCTGCTCGATGCGCAGGGTTGGGTCCTCAGCGGCCAGCCGTCCCAATCCGACCGACAGCTTGTCCTCGTCGGTTTTGGCGTGCGCCGCAATTGCGATGGGCAGCAACGGCTCTGGCATAGTCCACGGTTTGAGCACCAAGGGATCGGACTTGTCGGACAGGGTGTCGCCGGTTTCGGCCCGGCTGAGTCGACCGATCGCGCAGATGTCGCCGGCCGGCACAACCACAGCGGGACGCTGTTGCTTACCGAGTGGGAACGACAGGGTGCCGATGCGCTCGTCCTCATCGTGATCGGCGTGTGAGCTCGCGGAGCCGGCGCCGGGCCCGGCTGGCGATCCGAAGAAAGACGTGAAATGGCCTGACACGTGCACCGTCGCATCGGGTTTGATGGTGCCGGCGAAAACCCGGACGAGACTGACCCGCCCGACATACTGGTCTGACGTCGTTTTGATCACCTCAGCGAGCAACGGTCCCTCGGCGGTACAAGCCAGGCCGCCGCGCAAAGCGCCCTGCGGTGTGAAGACCTCGGACCGTGGGTGTTCCAGCGGCGAAGGAAACGCTCTGGTGGTGATCTCCAGCAATTCGACGGTGCCGACACCGGTTCCACTGCAGACCGGCAGCACGGGAAAGAACTTGCCGCCGGCTACCGCTTTCTCTAAGTCCTCGATGAGCACCGACCCATCGATGGTTTCACCACCGAGGTAACGCTCCATCAGGGATTCGTCTTCGGACTCCTCGATGATTCCCTCGATCAGCGTGCCGCGCTGCTCTTCGATCTGCTCAGCGTAGGACTCGTCCGGCGGGTGAATGGTTCGTTTGCCGCCGGTGTAGTCGTAATGGGTTTGCGAGAGCAACCCGATCAGTCCGTCCCCGGCCGGCAGATACAACGGTAAAACCCTGTCGCCGAAAGCGTTCCATGCGGCGGCCAGTGCGCTCTGGTAGTCGGCTCGGGCGTGATCGAGTTTGGTGATCACGACTGCGCGTGGCATGCCCACCTGGTCGCACTCCTGCCACAGGGACTTGGTCGGCTCGTCGACGCCCTCGTTCGCCGCGATCACGAAAAGCGCGCAGTCGGCGCCGCGCAGACCGGCACGTAATTCGCCCACGAAGTCGGCGTATCCCGGTGTGTCGATGAAGTTGACCTTGATGCCGTCATGCGACAACGACGCCAAGGCGAGTCCCACCGTTCGTTGCTGGCGGATCTCTGCCTCCTCGTAGTCGCACACCGTGGTGCCGTCGACGACCGAGCCGGGACGGGACAGCACGCCGGAAGCGACCAGCAGGGCTTCGATCAAAGTGGTCTTGCCGCCGCCCGACGGACCCACGAGCACCACATTGCGGACGGCGGCCGGACTGCCCGCAACCGGAGCGGCTCCTTGACCTGAAGAGTTGGTCGCCTTATCGGCCATGACGTACCTCCTCGTACCCCATTGGACTCAGTAAGTCACCTTCCCCCTTCCCACCCGGCCAGCACAAGACTTGGCGATGAACCCGCCATCGGCTGAGAGAACCGCGATCAGGAGTGCCAGCTCGACCAGCGTTGCACGGCGACGGCGATAACCGGGCCGCCAAGCGAAACTGTCTGATACTGGGGGTATTTGGCACGCAGCGCGTCGTACCCGGCGCGCATGACGTCGCCGTCGCGGTGGATGGACGCGACACCGTCCACCCGAACCCACCACAACTGCGTCCAGTCGTCGTCGTAATGGTCGACGAGGAAGCTCACACTGGGGTTGTGTTCGATGTTGGCCAACCGGCGCAGTTTTCGCGTCGTCTTTGGTTTAGCGTCGACCGCGGTGAACACCACGTCGTCGAGCACAGCGAACACCACCGGCACCAGGTGCGGTTTTCCGCCGGGTGTCACAGTGGCCAGCCGGGCGCTCGGCGCCTGGGCGAATCGCGTTTCCGGGTCAAAGTCGACCACCGGGTCAGCTTAGCGGCGATCGCGAGTGCGGCTGGAAGCCGGGCGAAGCGGGTCGCCGCCATCAGTCCAGCGGCGATCGCGAGTGCGGCTGGAAGCCGGGCGAAGCGGGTCGCCATTAGTTCAAGCCTCAGTGTCAGCTGATGGTGAGGCCGCCGTCGACGACGATGGTTTGTCCCGTCACGTAACCGGCAGCCGGCGAAGCCAGCCAGACGGCGGTGGCGGCGAGTTCGGCCGCGTCACCCATCCGGCCGAGAATTAGCCGGTGCGACTGACTTTCCAGGTAGCCTGGCTTGTACTCGTCGGTCATCTCGGACTTGAAGAAACCCGGGGCCAACGCGTTGACCCGGATGCCTTTGCGCGCACCCCACTGCTGGGCGAGATCGCGGGTCAGTCCGGTGATGGCCGCCTTGCTCGCGCTGTAGGCGGCTTGCGGCAGATCGGCGGTGGTGAAGCCCAGCACACTGGAGATGTTGATGATCGAGCTGCCAGGCTGCATCACCCGGCCGCAAGCCTGGGCCATCCAGTAGGCGCCGTGAAGGTTGACTTCGATCACCGATCGGAACTGTTCCGGGGTCTCGCGGGTCGCCGGCACCGCGGTGCCCTTACCGGCGTTGTTGATCAACACGTCGACGTGACCGAAAGTCTGGATCGCCGCATCGACCAGTTGCCGGCACTGCTCGGGCACGCTGACGTCGGTGGCTATCGACAGCGCCTTGCGTCCGGCAGCTTCCACCAGCGCAGCGGTCGCCTGCAGTTTGTCGGCACGGCGCGCACCGATCACCACATCGGCACCCGCCTCGGCGAAGGCCTGGGCGAAAGACACCCCCAGCCCCGAGGACCCTCCGGTGACGACCACCACCTTGTCGTCGAGCCGGAATGACTCGAGAACACCCATTCGCTACCGCACCTTCCGCTTGTCAACCGGCCCGAACGCGCGGCCGCCAGCCGCTATGCCGAGTCCCTTAGGGGCGACCTCGTCGCGGCGGCGTCGCTTCTTGCACATGTTCGCATCTGTGCACCGCCGGCGGCGAGGGCGCTCGGGACGACTCGAACAATTCCCGCTCCCGAATTACATCTCGACCTAATGCGTGGGTGATTTGAGTCACCGGCGGGTAATTCGTTTGCCGAGCCGATGGTGCGGTTATTCCCTTGCGGTGCTAAACCGGCACCTCCCCGACGATTGAAGATTGACGGTCTTCGAAGAGCCGTTCAAGGCCGTGCAGTCTAGGGTGAAGGGTCGAAAGCGCATGTCGTGGCCTGACCGCTTCGACGTTTGCAAGTCGTACGTCATCAGTCGTACGCCTATCGAGAGGTGACGGAATGAGCAGGAACCACCGCTGCACGCAGCGACGAAATTGGTCGTCGTGCGCGGCCAGTTTGACTGCCTTGATCGCCGCGGCGGTATTCGGCCTGGCGCCGGCGCAGGCGGCACCGACGGGTTCGCCGGCTCCGTTGCCGCAGGCGCCCGCTCCGCCGGTCGACCCGTTGGCAACGGTGTCGCAGGTCGGGCCGGAGATCGTCGACATCGACACCAAACTGGGCTACCAGGGTGCGGTCGGCGCCGGAACCGGCATCGTGATAGATCCCGGCGGCGTGGTGCTCACCAACAACCATGTCGTCGCAGGTGCCACCGACATCAGCGCCCGTGACATCGGTAACGGGCAGACTTACCCGGTCGACGTCATCGGGTACGACCGGACGAACGACATCGCCGTGTTGCAGCTCGGCGGCGCCGGCGGCCTGCCGGTCGCCAACATCGGCAACTCCTCCGGGGTGTCGGTCGGCCAGCCGATCGTGTCGCTGGGCAACGCTGGCGGTGTCGGTGGAACCCCGAGCGCGGTCGCGGGCCGGGTGATCGGGGTGAACCAGACGGTGTCGGCGTCCGACTCGCTGACCGGCACCACCGAGACCCTGAACGGGTTGATCCAGGTCGACGCTGCAATCCGTCCCGGTGACTCCGGCGGGCCGACTGTCAACAGCGCCAACCAGGTGATCGGCGTCAACACCGCCGCCTCGGACAACTTCAAGCTGGGTCGCGGAGAAGGTTTCGCGATCCCGATCAACCGGGCGATGGCGATCGCCGGCCAGATCCGGTCCGGCGCCGGCGCGGGCACCGTGCACGTCGGTCCCACCGGATTTCTCGGCGTCGGCGTCAACGACGCCAACGGCGGAGGGGCCGCGATCGCGCAGGTGATCCCGGACGGTCCGGCCGCCGGAGCAGGCCTCGGGCAGGGATCAGTGATCACGTCCGTCAACGGCAGTCCCGTCAACTCGGCCACCGCGCTGACCAACCTCCTCGACCAGCACCACCCGGGTGACACGGTCACCCTGGGTGTGCTCGAAGGCCCGGGCGGGCCGCGGTCTGTCCCCGTGACGTTGGCGCCGGGACCGCCCGGCTGATAGTCCGTGCGGACGCCAACAAATTGCGGCCCTCAATTCGTTTGGCACGCATAGTGTTTTCGGTGCGTGCTCTCGGGTACCTGTAAGCTCGTGGACTTGACCAGGAACTCTAACGACAACGTCGAACACGATCCCGCAGAGGGCAGTCACGTCCAGGCCGGTGTGGTCGAGCATCCCACCGCCGACGACTTCGCCGACGCCCGGGAGATACCGGCCGACCCGACCTGGTTCAAGCGCGCAGTCTTCTACGAAGTGCTGGTCCGGGCGTTCTACGACTCCAACGGCGACGGATTCGGTGACCTGCGCGGCCTGACCGAGCGGATCGACTACCTGCGATGGCTCGGCATCGACTGCATCTGGCTGCCGCCGTTCTACGATTCACCGCTGCGCGACGGCGGCTACGACATTCGCGACTTTTACAAGGTGCTACCGGAGTTCGGCACCGTCGATGACTTCGTCGAACTCCTCGACGCGGCTCACCGCCGCGGCATCCGGGTCATCACCGACCTGGTGATGAACCACACATCAGACTCGCACCCGTGGTTTCAGGAGTCCCGGCGCGACCCGGACGGGCCGTACGGTGACTATTACGTCTGGAGCGAGACCAGTGACAAATACGCCGACGCGCGGATCATCTTCGTCGACACCGAAGATTCCAACTGGACCTATGATCCGGTCCGCCGTCAGTTCTACTGGCACCGGTTCTTCTCTCATCAGCCGGATCTGAACTACGACAACCCCGCTGTCCAGGACGCGATGCTTGACGTCATCCGGTTCTGGCTCGACGTCGGCATCGACGGATTCCGACTGGACGCCGTGCCCTACCTCTTCGAGCGGGAGGGCACCAACTGCGAAAATCTGCCCGAGACGCATGCATTCCTCAAGCGTGTCCGCCAGGTCGTCGACGATGAGTTTCCGGGTCGGGTCTTGCTGGCCGAGGCCAATCAGTGGCCCAGTGATGTCGTCGAGTACTTCGGCGATCCCGATACCGGCGGCGATGAATGCCACATGGCGTTCCACTTTCCACTGATGCCGCGCATCTTCATGGCGGTGCGCCGCGAATCGCGCTTCCCGATTTCGGAGGTCATGGCACATACGCCGCCCATCCCGAAGATGGCGCAGTGGGGCATCTTTTTGCGTAACCACGACGAGCTGACCCTGGAAATGGTCACCGACGAGGAACGCGACTACATGTACTCCGAGTACGCGAAAGATCCGCGGATGAAGGCGAATGTCGGAATTCGTCGACGGCTGGCCCCGCTGTTGGAAAAGGACCGCAACCAGATCGAGTTGTTCACCGCGCTGTTGCTGTCGCTGCCGGGCTCTCCGGTCATGTATTACGGCGACGAGATCGGCATGGGCGACGTCATCTGGCTAGGCGACCGCGACGGGGTTCGCACACCGATGCAGTGGACCCCGGACCGCAACGCCGGGTTTTCCACCGCCAATCCCGGTCGGCTGTACGTGCCGCCTAGCCAGGATCCGGTCTACGGCTACCAGACTGTGAACGTGGAGGCCCAACGCGACACCTCGACATCGCTGCTGAACTGGACGCGCACCATGTTGGCGGTGCGACGTCGGCACGATGCCTTCGCCACCGGCACCTTCCGGGAACTGGGCGGGTCCAACCCGTCGGTGCTGGCGTACGCCCGGGAATCCGACCAAGACGTCGTGCTCTGCGTGAACAACCTGTCCCGCTTTCCCCAGCCGATTGAGCTGAACCTGCAGCACTGGAACAACTACACACCGGTCGAATTGACCGGGCGAGTGGCCTTCCCGCGCATCGGCCACCTGCCGTACCTGCTGACATTGCCAGGCCACGGTTTTTACTGGTTCCAGCTATGCGAGTCTGAGGAGACGCAATGAAGTTGCCGTTCTCGGAATGGCTTCCGCAGCAACGGTGGTATGCCGGCCGCAGCCGGCAACTGTCGTCCGCCGAGGCTGGCCTGACCGTTCCGCTGCGCAACGACCTGGACCTGGTGTTGGTTGACGTCGCCTATACCGACGGCTCGTCAGAGCGCTATCAGGTCATCGTCCGGTGGGATTCCGGGCCGGTCTCCGAGTACAGCACGGTGGCGACGATCGGCTCCGACAACGACCGGACAGCCTATGACGCTCTGTACGATCCGGCGGCGACGCAGTACCTGCTGTCGCTGCTCGACTCGTCAGCGGTGCTCGGCGACGTAAAGTTCGCCAAGGAGCCCGGTGTCTCGTTGCCGCTCGAGGCGGAGCCATACGTGTCGGAGGCCGAGCAGAGCAACTCCAGCGTGATCTTCGAACAAGATGCGGTTTTCAAGATGTTCCGCCGGGTCAGCAGCGGCATCAACCCCGACATCGAGCTGAACCGCGTCCTCGGCCGGGCCGGTAATCCGCATGTGGCCAGGCTGCTGGGCTCATACGAGCTGGATGCCGCCGACGACGAGACCATCCCGCTGGGCATGGTGACCGCGTTCGCCGCCAACGCCGCCGAAGGCTGGGCGACCGCCACCGCGAGCGTGCGCGACCTGTTTGCCGAGGGCGATTTGTACGCGTACGAGGTCGGCGGGGACTTCGCGGGCGAGTCCTACCGGCTGGGCGAGGCGGTGGCCTCGGTGCACGCCACCCTGGCCGACCAGCTGGGCGCGTCGCAAGCCACGTTCCCGGTCGACACCATGCTGGAAAGGCTGTCGTCGACGGCCAGCTCGGTGCCCGAGCTGAGGGACTACGTGGCGACGATCGGCGAGCGGTTCCGCAAGCTGACCGGTGAGACGATTACGGTGCAGCGGGTGCACGGTGACCTCCACCTGGGTCAGGTGCTGCGGACACCGGAGACCTGGCTGCTGATCGACTTCGAGGGCGAGCCCGGTCAGCCGCTCGAAGAGCGGCGGGCACCGGATTCCCCGCTGCGTGATGTGGCGGGCGTGCTGCGCTCCTACGAATACGCCGCCTACGGGCCGCTGGTCGACCAGTCGGCCGACAAGCAGCTCGCTGCGCGCGCCCGCGAATGGGTCGAGCGCAACCAGGCTGCGTTCTGTGACGGTTACGCCGCGGCGTCGGGCAGCGATCCGCGTGACTCGGCTTTGGTGCTGGGCGCCTACGAGCTGGACAAGGCGGTTTACGAAGCGGGCTACGAGTCGCGGCACCGGCCGAGCTGGGTGCCCATTCCGCTGCGGGCGATCGCCCGGATCACCACGGCGTAACCGGCAGGCCGCACCGAGTGTTTGAACCGGCTGGGCACTCGACTTGACTTTGGCCTGACTTGAATTTGGCATGAAGCTGGCCGCTCGCGGCGCCTGAACAAGTCTGGATCTGGAAACATCGGTTTGCGTGATCCGTTCGAAGTTCAACAGCGAGGAAAAACTGTCCTGGGTGCTGGCCGCGCTGGCCGGGCTGCTGGGCGCGACGGCGTTCGCCCACTCCTCTGGTTACCTGGTGACCTACATGACGGGCAACACCCAGCGAGCGGTGCTGGGCTACTTCCTGGACGAAAAGTGGCGAGCGGTATCAGCGGCGATCGTGCTGGCGGCCTTTCTCGCCGGTGTGGTCAGCGCGTCACTGTGCCGCCGCTATCTGTGGTCGCATCGACCGCACGGGGCCACGGTGCTCACCACCCTGGCCCTCGTGCTCGCCACTGTCTTGGACGTCATCATCGGTGGTGAGTGTCCCCATCCACTTGCATTGCTGCCCATCGTCTTTGTCGCTTTCGGCATCGGCGCGCTGAACACCACGTTCGTCGAGAACGGTGAGGTGTCGATCCCGTTGAGTTACGTCACCGGCACGTTGGTGAAGCTGGGGCAAGGAATCGAACGCCACCTCAGCGGCGGCGAAATCTGGGACTGGCTGGGATATTTCCTGCTGCTCGGCGGCTTCGTGTCCGGCGCCGGTGTCGGCGGGTTTGTCAGCCTGGTCACCGACGGCAGCGAGATGCTGGCGATCGCCGCTGTGATCTGTGCAGTGACGACCGGGTATACGTTCTCCTACGCCGATCGGCGTGGTATTTGGAAGTAGTTGGAGGAAACCCCGGTACGGCCGGACAACGGCAACGGCAGCAGCGCAGCGCGGCGCTGCTGCCGATGCGTTCGCCGTGTCAGCTGGCGTTCGGCGCGCCGCCCAGCACCCGCTGGATGTCCGGCTTCATGGCCACCAGCTGTGTGTTCCAGTAAGGCCAGTCGTGTGTGCCGTCGGTGGGAAAATTGAACACCCCGTTGTTGCCTCCGGCGGCCATGTAGTTGTCCCGGAAAGTCTGGTTGGTTCGCAGCGTGAAGCTTTCCAGGAATTTGGCCGGCATGTTGTCACCGCCGAGTTCGCTGGGCTTGCCGCTGCCGCAGTAGACCCAGACCCGAGTGTTGTTCTGCACCAACCGCGGAATCTGAACCGTCGGGTCGTTGCGCTTCCACGCCGGATCGCTCGAAGGGCCCCACATGCTGTTGGCGCTGTAATGGCCGGCGTCGTTCATCGCCAGGCCGATCATCGTCGGCCACCACCCCTCCGAAGGGTTGAGGAAGCCGGATAGCGATGCGGCGTAGGGAAACTGCTGCGGGTAGTAGGCGGCCAGGATGAGCGCGGATCCACCCGACATTGAAAGACCGACCGCTGCATTGCCCGCCGGGGAGACACCCTTATTCGCCTCCAGCCATCCGGGCATCTCCCTGGTCAGGAACGTCTCCCACTTGTAGGTGTAGTCCTGACCGTTGCCTTGTGACGGCTGATACCAGTCGGTGTAGAAACTTGATTGGCCGCCCACCGGCATGATGACCGACAGGCCGGACTGGTAGTACTCCTCGAACGCCGGAGTGTTGATGTCCCAGCCGTTGTAGTCATCTTGAGCGCGCAGCCCGTCGAGCAGATATACCCCGTGCGTGCCGCCGCCCTGGAACTGGATTTTGATGTTGCGCCCCATCGAGGGCGAGGGCACCTGCAGATACTGAACTGGCAGACCCGGTTTGGAGAAGGCGCCCGCAGTCGCCGAGTCGCCGACGACACCGGCAAGCCCGGGCAACAGGGCAGTGCCTATGGCCGCGATCGTCAGCCGGCGCGGCAAACCGGCCGCTGCGCCACGCAACTTTTCAACGAACTTCATAGCTCCTACCCATCCCAACTTTCGTCTGTCGCATTGTGCGGTTTACTGGCTGTCTTCGGCAGTGAAACACAGCGGGACGGGTCAGGAGCAATGTCGACGCCGAGGCATGACGTCGCAGTTGACTAACGATTGAGAGTCGGCTGAGACTCGGCCTGCGCTTGAGCTCAGCGCACCAGCCGCCGCAGCAGCGCCGATGCGGTCGCGATGCCCAGGCCGGCCGCCACCGCGAGAACGACAAGGTCCAGCGGATTGAAGGGGGTTCCGATCAACAACGCGCGCAACGCATTAACCTCGTAGCTGAGTGGATTCACGGTGCTGAGTGCCCGCAGCCAAGCTGGCATCACGTCAACCGGGTACAGCGCGTTGGAGGCGAAGAACAACGGCATTGTGATGGCTTGGCCGATTCCCATCAAGCGGTCACGGTTGCGCACCAGTCCGGCCAGAGTCATCGACAAGCAGGCGAAGAACGCTGCCCCGAGGACCACCACCGCCATCGCGGCCAGGATGCGCAGCGGATTGACAGTCAGGTGCACGCCCATCACATAAGCCAGCACCAGTACACCGATGACCTGGGCGACCGAACGAACACCCGCGGCAAAAGACTTGCCGCTGACCAGAGCTGAGACCGGGGCCGGTGTCACCATGAGTTTGGCCAAGATGCCGGCGTCTCGCTCCCAGATGATCTGAATGCCATAGAAGATCGAGATGAACAGCGCTGACTGGGCGATGATGCCGGGCGCCAGAAACGCCAGATAAGACACCGAACCGGTGTTGAGAGCATGCAAGTGGCTGAATGTCGTACCGAAGATCAGCAACCACAACGCCGGCTGCACCATGCGGGTGACCAGCTCGGTGCGGTCATGCTGCAGTTTCTGCAATTCAACGATCGCGAAAGTAACTACGCTGATCAGTGTTTGGCGGATGCGATGCCAACCCTGAGGGGCACCGGTGAGGCGGGTGCTCGGTGCTTGTTCAACTGACACGACGGGCAACCCGTCTACTGGAACGTATTTCGCTTAGCCGCGGCGACGGCGTCTCGTCGGTCAGGTCGGATCCGGCGTAATGGCGGAAGACGTCTTCGAGCGTGGCGTCCGGCGCGACGGTCGACTTCAATTCGGTGGGTGCGCCGACAGCCTGCAAGCGACCCCGATGCATGAGCGCAACGCGGTCGCACAACGCATCGGCCTCTTCCATGTAGTGAGTGGTCAACAACACCGTCATGCCCAATTCAGCTTGCATGCTGCGCACCTGGCTCCAGACGCTGTCGCGCGCAATAGGGTCCAGCCCCACCGTCGGCTCGTCGAGAATCAGCAGCGACGGCCGATTGACCAGCGCCTGGGCTAATTCCAAACGACGCACCATGCCGCCGGAGTAGGTAGCGGCCACCTGATCGGCCACGTCGAGCAACTGCATGGCGGCCAGCGCCTCTTCCACACGGCCGGACCGATCGGCGCGCCGCACACCGTAGAGCCGGGCGAACCACTCGACGTTCTGGCGCCCGGTGAGAGCCGGCTCGATCGAAAGTTGCTGTGGCACATATCCGATGTTGCTGCGGATGTCCAACGCGTGCCGGCGGGCGTCGAGGCCGAAGATGCGCAGCTCGCCGCGCTGCACCGGAGTCAAGGTGATCAGCATGCGCACCAGTGTGGTTTTGCCCGCGCCATTGGGTCCGAGCAGACCCATGGTCTCACCCGCCTGGACCTGCATGGTCACCTCGTCGACTGCGGTGAATTGACCGTAGCGGTACGTCAACCCCCGACAATGGACAGCGATCGATTCGGTTCTGCTCATGTCGAGCGTTCCTGCAATATTCGGGTCATGTCTTCTAGTACCTCCAAACCTCTGGTTAGGTCTGCGACTTCATTTCGGTCGAGTGTGTCGAGCACTTCGGCGAGCAGCGTTCGGCGTGCGGTCCGCGACGCGTCGACCATTTCTTGAGCCGGCTCGGTGAGCTGCAGCCGGTAAACCCGGCGGTCGGCCGGGTCGACGGCGCGGACCAGTAGGCCGTCACCGGCGAGTTTGGACACCAACGTCGAAGCGGTGTTGGCAACCAGCCCGAGGTCGGCGGCGGCCATGCTGACCGAGATACCCGGCCGCCGCCCGACCAGCCGTAGCAGCTCGGCTTGTGACTCGGTGAGCTGAGCCGACTCGAAACTCCGGCCGGCCGAACGTCGCAGTTGGCGGCGAAACCTTCCGACGACGCTGAACAGCTCGCTCGTCAGGTCGGCGTGTGATTCCACTCCGCCCATAATACCTCTGAGGTAGAGCTATTTGTCGAGTCGATGCAGAACCACATCACCGAGCCCGCTATCGGCGACCGTCGCGGTCATGTAGGTGCAGAACGGTTGGCGTCGGCGATCGGTCGGTGATCCGGGGTTGAGCAGCCGCAGTCCGGTCGGGGTCGTGCTGTCCCAGGGGATGTGGCTGTGGCCGAACACCAGCACATCGCTATCTGGATAGCACTGCGACATCCGCGCCTCGCGGCCGCTGGCCGCTCCCGTTTCATGCACGACGGTCAAACGCAGGCCGCCCATCGTCACGTCGGCACGCTCGGGCAATCGTGAGCGCAGCTCAGGCCCGTCGTTGTTTCCCCAGCACGCCACCAGCCGCGCCGCCCGGTCCTCGAGGGTGTCCAGCAAGTGTGGCGCCACCCAGTCACCGGCGTGAATGACGACGTCGGCCTCGGCCACTTCAGCCCATACCCGGCCAGGCAGATCCCGTGCCCGCTTGGGGACGTGGGTGTCAGCCAGCAGCAGCAGCCTCACCCGCGGCGCGCTTACTCTTGTTGGGCCCGAGCTTCGGCGCCGGTTTCGCCCACATCCATGGCGTCGTCGTTGAACGTCCGCCCGACGTAGGTGCCGTCCTCGCCGGCCTTGCCGGCCCGGGATTGCGCCTGGTGGTCCTCGGCTTCAACGTCCGACTCGGGTTTGTGGTGCTTGTCTTCAGTCATGCTCAAGAGTTTCCTTCCAGTGCCGTAATCGGCAGCCCGTCGTGGCTACCCCTGCGCAAAGCACAGCGAAACATCGTGACGGCCGGTGTGACCGGCACGACTATCATCGAAGACCGGCAACCAGAGCAGAGGAGAGACCATTGCGCACCTTCGATTCGGTCGCTGAACTTGGTGCCGCCAAAGGCGAAGAGATCGGGCACAGCGAGTGGGTGACCATCACCCAGGAGGACGTCAACCTTTTCGCCGACGCGACCGGGGATCACCAGTGGATCCACGTCGACCCGGAAAAGGCGGCGGCGGGCCCGTTCGGTGGGACGATCGCCCACGGCTTCATGACACTGTCGCTGCTGCCGCGGTTGCAGCACCAGATCTACACCGTCAACGGCATCAAGCTCGCAGTCAACTACGGCCTGAACAAGGTTCGTTTCCCGTCACCGGTCCCGGTCGGGTCGAAGGTGCGCGCCCGCAGTTCCCTGGTCGACGTCGAGGATCTCGGCAACGGCGCGGTGCAGGCGACGGTGTCGACGACGGTGGAGATCGAGGGTGCAGCCAAACCGGCGTGTGTGGTCGAAAGCATCGTGCGCTACATCTCCTGAGCGTCGGATCAGAATTCGGCGGCCGCGTGTTCGAGGCGCTCGGCAAGTCGTGCCTGCGCCTCGGCTCGCCGGCTCGGCAGGTGCTGAGACGGGAAAAGCGTTGACACCGGCTCGTATTCGCGCAGGGTTCGACGTGCCACGGTCATCTTGTGCAGTTCGGTCGCGCCGTCGGCGATGCCGAGGGACTCAGCGGCGACCAGCATTTTGACGAACGGCATCTCGTTGGAGACACCCAGCGCGCCGTGCAGGTGCATGGCCCGTTGCACGACGTCGTGCAGCACCGTGGGCATGGCCACCTTGACCGCGGCGATGTCGCGTCGCACCTTCTGGTAGTCCTGATGTCTGTCGATCAACCAGGCGGTGCGTAGCACCAGTAGCCGGAATTGCTCGATCTGCAGCCAGCTGTCGGCGATCTTCTCCTGCGTCATCTGGAGGTCACCCAGCCGGCCGAACCGGGTCTGGCGTGACACCGCACGCTCGCACATCATGTCGAAGGCCCGCTTGGCGAGCGCAATGGTGCGCATGGCGTGGTGGACCCGGCCACCGCCCAGCCGCGTCTGCGCGATCGCGAACGCCTGGCCCGCACCGCCGAGCAGGTGGTCGTCGGGCACCCGCACGTCTGTGTAGCGGACGTAGCCGTGGGTGGCGTGGTTCGACGACTCGCCGCCAACCCCGACGTGACGCACGATCTCGATACCCGGCGTCTGAGCCGGAACGATGAACAGCGACATCTTCTCCCGAGTGCGGGCATCGGGGTTTGTGACGGCCATGACGATGAAGAACGATGCGTGTCGGGCGTTGGTGGAGAACCACTTCTCGCCGTTGATCACCCACGAGTCGCCGTCCCGGTGCGCGTGGGTGACGAACAGCCCCGGGTCTGATCCACCCTGCGGTTCGGTCATCGAATAGCAGGAAGTGATCTCCCCGTCGAGCAGCGGCTGCAGGTAGCGGGCTTTCTGTTCGTCGGTGCCGAACAACGCGAGGATCTCGGCATTACCCGAATCGGGCGCCTGCGAGCCGAACACCGACGGCGCCCAGCGCGACCGGCCGATGATCTCGTTGAGCAGCGCCAACTTGACCTGACCATAGCCTTGGCCGCCGAGTTCAGGCCGCAGGTGAGCCGCCCACAGACCCTGGTCTTTCACCTTCTGCTGTAACGGCCGCAGCACCGCCATGGTTTCGGGGTTCTTCTTGTCGTAGGGATCGAGCGCCACCAGATCCAGCGGCTCGACCTCGTCGACCAAGAACCCGTCGACCCAGTCCAACTTCTTCTGATACTCGGGTTCGGTTTCGAAATCCCAC
This sequence comes from Mycobacterium sp., assembly GCF_049802695.1. Taxonomy (GTDB): domain Bacteria; phylum Actinomycetota; class Actinomycetes; order Mycobacteriales; family Mycobacteriaceae; genus Mycobacterium. The sequence goes on along the minus strand of NZ_JBARMY010000456.1, from coordinate 7,903 downwards.
ACGATTCGGCCTTCTGTCAGTGACGGACAACGTTGAGCTTAAGTCCTGCCGAGCGGCAGTCAGCCGTTGTCGCTAGCCTGACGTCAGTGACGATCGACGTCCGCTCCGCAGCACAAGCCGATGTTCGCGAACTGTCCGCCACGCTGGGCCGGGCCTTCTACGACGATCCGGTGGCGATTTGGATGCTGCCCGGCGAAGATTCACGCACAGCTCGTTTGAGCAAGTTCTTCGCGACTATGACCCGACACCATCACCTGGCCGGTGGCGGCGTGGAAGTGGCCTTTGAAGAAACCAGCGCCGGGACAGGTATCGGCGCAGCGGCGCTCTGGGACCCGCCGAACCGGTGGCGACACTCGCCTGGCGAGCAACTGAAGATGATGCCGTCGTTCATCATCGGGTTCGGTCTGCGGCTGGCGCTCGGTCGCAAGCTGACCCAACTGCTGGAGTCGATGAAGCGCGAACACCCGGAAGAGCCGCACTGGTATCTCGCCACGATCGGAAGCGACACCAACGTCCGCGGTCGCGGCTTCGGCCAGGCGTTGATGCGGTCGCGGTTGGACCGGTGCGACGCCGAACACGCCCCGGCCTACCTGGAGTCCAGCAGGCCGGAGAACATCCCGTACTACGAACGCTTCGGCTTCGCGGTGACTGGCGAGATCGTGATCCCCGGCGGCGGGCCGACCTTGTGGCCGATGTGGCGTCCACCGCGCTAGCAGTCCGTTTAGTGACCGGAGTCGACGGGCAACCGGTGCCCATGGCGACAGACACTGGCGGCGGACTCGACCCCTCGGATTTCCCGGAGGAGGGCGGTCCCGGCGACACGCTGAACCAGAGCGAGTCCTTGGACTCCGACGAGGTGCACAACGACGACGGTGACATCGTCGTGGACCCGCCCGAGGGCTGGAGCGGCGTCGACAAGTTCGGCATCACCGGGCGTGAAGAGCGTGAGGGCGAACCGCTCGACGACCGCCTCGCCGCCGAAGAACCCGAAGTCACCGACGTCAACGAGGAAGTCCTGGACGACGGCCCGCCGGGACGCGCGCATCGCGGCCAGATCGACGGGGCTCCAGAGGACGGTGATTCGCTCTTCGAGGTCGTGGACGAGAGCGGCACTCCGTAAGGCGGCCTATTGGACTTTGGCTGCCCGTCAGGGGCTAGTGCGCCAGGCGGTGACTCCGACGACGATCATCCGCAGCTGTTTGACCGCGATGCGCCGGATCTCCTCGAGCGCGTCGGAGCTCTGAGCATCTTCGATGGCCTCGGCGATGACAATCATGGAATTCACGAACAAAGTCGCCAGAATGTTGAGGTCCTCCGTGCTCCATTCGTGAAGCTCGGGAAAGCGCGCCAGATCGGTTGCCAGTTCCGAGGTGATGAGCCGGATTTCGGTGCGAATGGCGTAGCGCAACACGGTGACACCGCTGGAGCGCTCTCGGCCGATGAAGCGCCAGTGCTCACGCCGCTCGGCCACACTCGCAACCAGGATTTCGACGGACGACTCGATCACCCGGTTCGTGTCGATCCTGCCAGCGCGCGCGCCGCGCAGCATATCGCGCAGCGTTCGAAACGATTCGTCGATCAGGACCAGTCCCAACGCTTCCATCGACTCGAAGTGCCGATAAAACGCCGCGGGCACGATGCCGGCCTCCCGCGTCACTTCACGCAGACTCAGACCGCTGAAGCTATGGTCGCCGAGGAGCTTCAATGCCGCTGCCACAATCGCCCGCCGGGTCGCCTCTTTGCGCTCCACCCGGGAGGGACTTTCTCGGGTGCGGTCGTGGCTTACCCGGTGTGAACGTGAGCTAGGCGTACGGCTGTTCACTATGTGAACCCTAACACAGACCAGCATAAACACTTGACGACGTGGACTTGTTCGCTAAGCTGTGTACACATGTTCACCCAGACTCTTTCTCGAAGCGTTAGCCGGCGGGTGCTGGGGTCCCGCCTGGTAGACCTCCTTACCGGACCACACGGCGTCGACCGGTACACCGAGCTGGTGGATGCGGCCTGGACGCTGAGCGAGGCTCGCGCCAAGGTTGTCGCGGTCCGCCGAACCACCCCGCGCAGCGTCACGCTCATCCTTGCTCCTAACGCAGCGTTCCCTGTTCACACTTTAAAGGCCGGTCAATACGTCAGCGTCACCGTTGAGGTCGACGGCCGCCGCCATACCCGCTGCTATTCCCCGGCGAACGCCGAGGGTGCGCTCACCCTGGAGCTGACCGTCGGCCAGCACGATAACGGCGTGGTCTCGTCCTACCTTTACGAGCAGGCCCGTCCCGGGATGGTGCTGGGCCTGAGCGGCGTCGGCGGCGACTTCACGCTGCCCCGTCGTCGTCCGCGGCGCACCCTGTTCGTCTCCGGCGGCAGCGGCGTCACACCGGTGATGGCGATGCTGCGGACGCTGATCGCCGAAGGACACAACGGCGAGATCGCGTTCATCCATTACGCGCGTACTCCTGCAGAGGCGTGTTACCGCGACGAGCTGGCCGCGATGCCAGGGGTTCGGGTGTTGCACGGCTACACCCGCTTGGGTGCGGGTGACCTGTGCGGTCGGTTCGGCCCTGACCACCTGGCCGCGGCCATGCCGTCGCCGGAAGCCGTGTTCGTCTGCGGTCCCACCGCTTTGGTGGATGCCGTTCGCGAACACTGCCCGACTGCACATTCGGAAAGCTTCGTCGGACCGGTCACCGAGCTGCCCGCAAAGCCGTCCGGCGGCCGAGTGAAATTTGCGAGCAGCGGTATCGAGGTCGCCGACGATGGCCGTGCGCTGCTCGATCAGGCCGAAGCGGCCGGCCTGACACCGGAGAGCGGATGCCGGATGGGTATCTGCCACACCTGCACGCGGCGCAAGACGGCCGGCGTCGTGCGCAACCTGACCACCGGCGGCGTTTCGACGAACCCCGGCGAAGACGTGCAGATCTGCGTGTCCGTACCCGTCGGTCATGTCGAAATCGCCCTCTAGCTCAATCCAATAGCTCAATCCAATAAGCAGACTTGGAGGAGTAACCATGACACAGCCCACGATCACCCTGACTTCCGAGCAGGCCGACGCCTTTGGCCGTGAACTCGACGCCATCAAGGAACGCGTGCTGGCCGATCTCGGTGAACGCGATGCCGACTACATCCGCCGTGTCATCAAAGCCCAACGGACCCTTGAAGTCGGCGGGCGCGCGCTGCTGTGCGCCGGCATCCTGCCGCCCGCCTGGCTGGCGGGCACCGCGATGCTCGGACTGTCGAAGATCCTCGACAACATGGAAATCGGCCACAATGTGATGCACGGCCAATACGACTGGATGCGCGACCCGGCGATCAGCGGTCGGGCATTCGAATGGGACACCGCCTGCCCGGCCGACCAATGGCGGCACTCGCACAACTACATGCACCACACCCACACCAACATCGTGGGAATGGACCGCGACATCGGTTACGGCATATTGCGGATGAGCGAAGACCAGCCCTGGGAGCCATACTTCCTGGGCAACCCGGTCTACGCTTTCCTGCTGATGGTGCTGTTCCAATACGGCGTTGCGCTGCACGAACTGGAAACCGAGCGCATCCGCGCCGGCGAGATCACCGTCGCCGACAAACGCGAAGTGCTCCAAGGTATCTGGCGCAAGACCCGCCGCCAGATGCTGAAGGACTACGTGGCGTTTCCGCTGCTGGCCGGGCCGTTCGCACCGTTTGTGTTCGCCGGCAATCTCTCGGCCAACCTGGTCCGCAACGTGTGGTCCTACATGATCATCTTCTGCGGCCACTTCCCCGATGGCACGCAGGAATTCACTGTCGAAGAGACACAGAACGAGTCCCGCGGAAGGTGGTACTTCCGGCAGGTCCTCGGCTCGGCAAACCTGACCGGCGGCAAACTCTTCCATTTGTTGTCCGGCAACCTGTCGCATCAGATCGAACACCATTTGTTCCCCGATGTGCCGGCGCACCGGTACGCCGAGATCGCGCCGGAGGTTCGCGAGATCTGCCGGCGCTATGGCATCCCCTACAACGCGGGATCGCTGCCCAGGCAGTTCGGTACCGTCGTCCGCAAGATTTTGAAGCTGACTTTGCCGACGAAGAAGCGGGCCGGCGGTGACGAGTCGGTCGCCGCTGAGCAACCGATCGCGGCCTGAGCTAAGCCGCGCGCCGAGACGGCGCTGAAGGGCGTGATTTTCCGAAAGTCAATGCCCTGCAGGCTGTCTCACGAACTTGATACGGCCGCAGGCTCGGGAGCCGGCTCCGCGCGAAAAGTGGCACGCGCGAGGTGTCGCCTTCACATCGAAGGACGGCGGCCCGATCGTGGTGCGTCGCCGTACCGGTTGAAGCGAGACGATAACCCGCTATGACGGCCACAGGCGACGCAGCTGAGCTCCTCGAGATAATCAACGGCGCTATGGAAAACACGATCCTGCTGGCGCACAAGATAGGGCTGCGAGTCGTCGAGGCGGGCCGTGGCCACGCCGCCGTCACCGTGCCGGCCGAAGGCAACGGCAACCACTTCGGCGTCGTCTACGCAGGAGCGCAATTCACCGCAGCCGAAATCCTCGGCGGGATCATCGGATTGACCACCTTCGACAGAGCCAAATACTTTCCGCTGGTCAAAAATGTGGACATCAAATTCGTCGGCATGGCCCGATCGGATCTTCGGGCCGCGGCCAGCCTCGACGACGGCACCATTTCACGCGTCGAGGCCGAAGCCGCGGAGAAGGGCAAAGCCGACTTCGATCTGGAAGCCGTGGTCACCGACGCCGATGGTCAGACCGTGGCCACGACTCGCGGCCGCTACCAGCTACGCGCGCACGGCTTGTGAGCGCTGCCGGCCGTCAGCTCTCGACTGCGGCCCGCCGCGGCAATGTCCAGCCCGGCCGGATGTAGTGGCAGGTGTACCCACTGGGGAAGCGCTCCAGGTAATCCTGGTGCTCGGGCTCGGCCTCCCAGAAGTCACCGGCGGGACTGACTTCAGTGACCACCTTGCCGGGCCATAGGCCCGAGGCCTCGACGTCGGCGATGGTGTCCAGGGCAATCTGCTTCTGCTGTTCGTCGACATAGAAGATGGCCGAGCGGTAGCTGGCACCGAGGTCGTTGCCCTGCCGGTTCTTCGTTGTCGGGTCGTGAATTTGGAAGAAGAACTCCAGCAGTGTGCGGTAATCCGTGAGCTGCGGGTCGTAAACGATTTCAATGGCCTCGGCGTGTCTGCCGTGACTGCGGTACGTCGCATTGGGCGTATCGCCGCCGGTGTAGCCGACCCGGGTCGACATCACGCCGGGCTGTTTGCGGATCAAATCTTGCATACCCCAGAAGCAGCCACCGGCCAGGATGGCCTTGCTGTAATTGCTCATTCGTATCGCTCCTTGATCCCCGATCGTGGAGGGACGTACCTCCTTGCTAGGCTACACAGGATTTTCCGCCGCCGACGTCGGCAAACAATGCCGCCGACCCACACGCGCGAGGTGCTCGGGTGACGACTCCGTTGTTCAGCCGCGAGGAGCTGTCGGCGGCGTTCGAGAGATTCGAGCGGACCGTTGCCCAGGCTGCGGAAAGCCGCGACTGGGACACCTGGGTCGAGCACTACACGCCGGATGTCGAATACATCGAACACGCGGCGGGCACCATGCAGGGCCGCGACGAAGTACGCTCCTGGATTCGCGCGACTATGACGACCTTTCCCGGCAGTCACATGGTCGCGTTTCCGTCACTGTGGTCGGTTATCGACGAGTTTACCGGGCGAATCATCTGCGAATTGGACAACCCGATGGTGGACCCCGGTGACGGCGCCACCATCAGCGCGACGAACATCTCCATCATCACCTACGCCGGCGACGACCACTGGTGTCGGCAGGAAGACGTCTACAACCCGCTGCGCTTCGTGCAGGCGGCGCTGAAGTGGTGCAACAAGGCGCAAGCATTGGGCACACTCGACGACGACGCCGCGGAATTCCTGCAGCGGTACGGAGGCAGACCATGACTGCCCCACCCAAATTGGTCATCGGCGCCAACGGTTTCCTGGGCTCGCATGTCACCCGCCAACTCGTTGGTGACGGTGCTGATGTGCGGGTCATGGTGCGATCCGGCGCTGACACCCGCAGTATCGACGACCTGCCGGTCACCAAATTTCACGGCGATGTCTTCGATTCCGGCACGTTGCGTTCCGCGATGGACGGTTGTGACGACGTGTACTACTGCGTCGTCGACACCCGAGCGTGGCTGCGCGATACGGCGCCGCTTTTTCGCACCAACGTCGAGGGCACCCGCAACGTGCTGGAAGTGGCCCTGGAAGTGGCCAAGGACACCGGCCTGCACCGGTTCGTTTTCACCAGCTCCTATGCGACGGTCGGCCGACGGCACGGCCACCTGGCCACCGAAAACGATCAGATAAATCGACGCCGGCTCACCCCGTACATCGAGTCCCGGCTGCAGGCCGAATACCTCGTGCTGCGCTGCGCGAAAGAACGTGGCCTGCCCGCCGTCGCGATGTGCGTCTCCACGACCTACGGCAGCGGCGATTGGGGCCGCACTCCACATGGCGCGTTCATCGCCGGGGCGGTGTTCGGCAAACTGCCCTTCACGATGAACGGCATTCATTTGGAAGTGGTCGGGGTCGACGACGCCGCCAGGGCGCTGATCCTGGCTGCCGAACGTGGCCGCAACGGCGAGCGATACCTGATCTCCGAGAAGCTGATTGCGTTGCGGGAGGTGGTGCGAATCGCCGCGGACGAGGCCGGCGTACCGCCGCCGCGGCGGTCGATTTCGGTGCCCGCACTCTACGCGCTGGGTGCGCTCGGCACCCTCAGGGCCCGCTTCACCGGAAAGGACGCAGAGCTCAGTCTGGCGTCGGTGCGGATGATGCGCGCCGAAGCACCCGTCGACCACAGCAAGGCGGTGCGCGAACTGGGCTGGCAGCCCAGACCGGTCGAAGAATCCATCCGCGAGGCCGCGCGGTTCTGGGCGCAGCTCAAAAGCGCTCGAGGCAAAAGCGCTACGCCGGGCTGAAAACCGTTGCGGTCGGTCCGGCATGGGGAATGTTGGCCGTCGGTGGGTGTTACATCTCGTATCCGCACCCAAGGAGATGTCACCATGAGCAACCGGCCAGTCCTGGAACCCAGCGCCAAGCACCCGATCACCATCGAACCGACAAACGGCCGCGTCCGGGTTCGCGTCAATGGCCAGATGGTTGCGGACACCGACGCCGCACTGCAGTTGAAGGAATCCAGTTACGCTGCGGTGCAATATATTCCATTCAGTGACGTGGCGCAGGATGTGCTGACCCGCACGGACACCAGCACCTACTGTCCGTTCAAGGGCGACGCCAGCTACTACAGCGTGACCGCCGCCGGCGACACCGTCGACGACGTCATCTGGACCTATGAGCACCCATATCCCGCGGTTGCGGCGATCGCCGGTCACGTGGCGTTCTATCCGGACAAGGCCGAAGTCAGCGTCGACGCTGACTAAGACGTGATGTCCGGCAGAGCCTCCGCCGCCCGGGTGTCGCTGTACTCCCGGATCGACACGATCAGGCCGTCACGGGTCTCGAAGAAGAAGACGTACGGGCTGTCGTAGCGGCTGCCGTTGGCAGTGATGCCTTCACCCTGCGCCTCGAGCACCACACTGTCGACGTCGTGAACGCAGCGGATCAGGTGCAGCGAGATCTCGACCTGCCTTCTGCGCAGCTCGATTCGCCGCCGCAGTGCCGCCTTGTCGAGGTAAGCCCGGTCAGCGATGCTCCAGTAGGTGAAGTCGTCGTTGAGCAACTCGAAGCATTCGTCGACCTCGCCGTCGCCCAGGCACTGTAGGAACATCCACGCCAGCTCAGCCTGGGGATTGTCGAACGGCGTGGTCATAGGCGCCGCTCCTCCTCATCGCTTCGCTCTGCATCGTCGCTGGCGTGGTCATAGGCGCCGCTCCTCCTCATCGC
>NZ_JBARMY010000455.1:0-5461 GCF_049802695.1 Mycobacterium sp. | reverse complement strand
GGAGAAGAAAAACAATCCGACGGTGATCGCAGCCGGTAGCAGCACCGCGCCGATGAAGGGGGTGAGCAGGTTCGCGATGAAGCCGACCAGTTCGGGACCGCTGGCTGCGATGGCCTGCCGGGCCATCGCGGTGTTGTCGGCGGTGAACCAGCCCAGCTCGACGTCGGTGAGCCGGTCGGCCATCGCATGCTGGGTGTCGTCGACCAGCGCGAACCCGATGCGGTATCCGATCCGGGCCAACACCATGTCGACGACCCAACCGCCGGCCGTAGCCGCGGTGAGCGCCCCGAGCCAGGGCAGCGCGCCGGCCGGTTCGGAATTGAACAGCGCGCCGACCAGCGGGACCAGCAGCAGTGCGCTGCCCGCGCGCAGCAGCACCGACACGATTGACAGCACCGCGTAACCGGTCAGTTCGCCGCGGCGCTGGGCCGGGATCAACTGGAGCAGGTTAGCGATCACCGTGCGGCTTCCACGGTCAAAGGGGCCGCCGGTTGGGCGCTGTCGGCCAGACGGCTGTCCCATAGCCTGCGATAGCGGCCGTTGGCCTCGAGCAGTTGGCTGTGGGTCCCGGTTTCGGCGATCCGCCCGTGGTCGAGGACGACGATCTGGTCGGCGTCGGTGATGGTGTGCAGCCGGTGCGCGATCACCAACACCGTGCGGTTGGCCACCAGCCGGCCCAACGCCTGCTGCACGAGGTATTCCGATTCCGGGTCGACGAAGGCGGTCGCCTCGTCCAGGATCAAGATCGGGGTGTCGGCGAGCAGGCTGCGAGCGATGGTCAGCCGCTGCCGTTCCCCTCCGGACAGCTGACTGTTTGCATCCAGCACGGTGTCGTAACCATCGGGGAGACGCAGTATCCGCTCGTGGATCTGCGCAGCGACTGCCGCGGCCTCCACTTCGGCGGCGCCGGCTTCCGGCCGGGCCAACGCGATGTTGTCGCGGACTGTGCCGGCCACCAGCTGCACGTCCTGGAAGACGAAGCCCACACGAGCGTAAAGCTCATCAGGGGTCAGCGATCGGATGTCGCAACCGCCGATGCGGATGGCGCCCCTGTCTATGTCGTGGAACCGCGCCAGCAGCGACGCCAGCGTGGACTTGCCCGAACCGGATGGCCCGACCAGGGCGGTCACTGTCCCGGGCGGCAATGTCAGGGTGACGTCGCGGATGACGGGCCGGCCCGGGCGGTAGCCGAAGCTGACATGGTCGAACGAAACCTCGTCTGGTGCCGCGGAGCCGCCGGCCGGTTCGTCGTGCGTGCCAAGTTCGGTCTCTTCGAGGACGATCGCGATGCGCCGGGCCGCGTCCATGCCGCCGCGCAGGCCACCGAACCCGTACCCGATGCCGAGCAGGCGCGCCCCGAAGGTGGTGCCCAGCACCAGGAACGGCAGCAGCGTGGCCGGCCTCATCGCCCCGCTGACGACGAACAGGGTGCCCGCCGTGGCGGTCAGCCACAAGAAAGTCGACGGTCGGGTGACCAGGTCCATGAAGGTCTTCTTGCCGATGAACGGCCGCTGCCAGTTGTTCAGGAATTCGATGTAGTCGTCCAAGTTGCGGTGAAACGATGAGGCCGCGGCGCCGCCGAACACCCGGATCACCGGCTGCCCGTCCAGATAGGCGGCCGAGGCGTTGTTCATCCGCTCAGCCCACTTGGATGCCTGGGCGATCTTGGGGCCGCTTTGATACACCATGGTCATGGTGGTGAGGACGTAGATCAGGATCGGGATCAGCAAGGTCAGGGCCAATCGCCAGTCCACGACGAACAGGTAGACCAGCACCGCGACCGGTGCGATCACCGCGGCCACCGCATCCGATACCGCGTGGGTGACCAGATAGTGCAGGGCCAGCGTGTCGTCCTGGATCAGTTTCTTCACCGCACCGGATCCGCGCTGGGTGAACCACCCCAGCGGCACCCGGGACAGCTTGTCCAGGAGCCGTCGCCGCACCGTCGCGCTGAAACGCGCGTCGACGACGTGCAGCCACAACAGCAACGCGGCGCTCAGGAAGGTGCCGGTGCCCAACAGCGCCACGAACACGATGACGGTGTGCCATACCCGGGACTGGTCGGCTCCGGCCAGCAGCAACCGGGCCAGTTCGACCAGCACCACGAACGGGGCCAACTGCAGAAGGGTGATCAGCGCCTGGAGGACGCCACTCGCGATCAAATGCGGTCTGACCGGGGCCAGCAGCTGCTGGGCGGCCTGCGATCGCCACCTGCCGCGTTGCGACCCGGGTTGCGGCGTGACGGCGGTGTCCGGAGGTGTCGGCTCGGCGACGGCTGCGGTAGCGGCAGCGATCGCCACGATTGTGGCCGGTGACCCGTTTCCCCCGGCGCCTGAGCCGGTATCGTCGTCGCCGCGTCGGCGCCCCATGGCACGGCCCTGCGACCAGTACGCCTGAGCGTGCAGATCGCTCTTCGGGAAGCCGAACGTGTCACGCAGCCGCTTGCGAAGATGCTTACCCGAGCCAGCCTCGCAGCCGACCCAGGCGTACCAGTTGGACCACTCCCGCTCCTCGATGGCCGCAGCGAGAGTCGTTTCGTCGGTTCGGTGCACCCAGTGCAGGCGACGGCGCGGATGGTCGGTGAGCGCCAGCAGTTCGTCGGCGTCGCAATGACGTTCCAGGTACACCTCGACGTCGGCGTCCGGCGGCAGCACCGCCAGGATGGAGTTGATCGCCGGGATCGAGGCGGCGTCGCCGATGAGCAGAAAACCTGCGGGCAGCTCGTCGGGCACCTCGAACGGCGTCGAACCCAGCGAAACCACCTGGATGGTCATGTCCGGTTCGGCCTGCATGGCCCACTGGCATGCCGGGCCGGTCGGCTCGTGCAGCACGACGTCCACCGCGAACTCGCCGGTTTGCGGGTCGGCCCACACGATTGTGTACGCGCGCTGGAACTCGGTGCTGCCGCCGGCCGGGTCGGGGAACCAGAACCGCAGCCAGGCGGTCGGCCCGATGCTGACGTCGTCGAACAGCGTCGGCGACGACATGGTGATCCGCAGGCAGTGCGGGGCGACTGGGGAAGTGTCCAGCACCGTGGCCAGGTGGTCGCGCCCCCCCAAGCCGCGCAGCATCGCGCCTTGAAAGCCTCTGCCCATGGGCTAGAACTTAGCCCACCCTAACCTTGCTTGGGAAGCCGTTCGGTTTGCCGCCAGCCCGTCACATCGGGGCGTTGGCAGGCTGAAAGACGCCGGTGCTGTCGGCTTCTTCTTCGGCGCGGATCACGTGCACCACCGCGTTGATCAGCGCCAGGTGGGTGAACGCTTGCGGGAAGTTGCCCAGATGCCGTCCGGTGCGCGGCTCGATTTCCTCGGCGTAGAGGTGCAGCGGGCTGGCGTAGGCCAGTAGGCGCTCGCACAGATGCTTGGCGCGACTGATCTCGCCGATTTCCACCAGCGCCGACACCAGCCAGAACGAGCAGATGGTGAACGTGCCTTCCTCGCCGGTCAACCCGTCATCGGTCTGTTCGACCCGGTAGCGCAGCACCAGACCCTGCTCGGTGAGGTCGTCGGCGATGGCGAGCACCGTCGCACGCACTCGCGGGTCGTCGGGCGGCAGGAACCGGGTCAGCACGATCTGCAGCAGCGAGGCGTCCAGGGCGTCGCTGCCGTAGGCCTGGGTGAAGACGCCGCTGTCGTTGAGGCCGTTCTCGAGGATGTCGGCCTTGATCTCCTCGGCGATGGCCCGCCACTGCTGAGCGTAGCTCCGTTCGCCTTGGCGCTCGGCCAGTTTGGAGCCGCGGTCCAGCGCGACCCAACACATCACCTTCGACGACGTGAAGTGTTGCGGTTCGCCGCGCACCTCCCAGATACCCCGGTCGGGCTCGCGCCAGTGCATGATCGCTTCTTCCACCTGCTTTTTCAGCACCGGCCACAGCGTCTCGGGCACCTGCTCGCGCGACCTGGCGTGCAGGTAGAACGAGTCGAGGATGCTGCCCCAGATGTCATGTTGCTCTTGGTTGTAGGCGCCGTTGCCGATCCGCACCGGGCGGGCGTGGTCGTAGCCGGACAAGTGATGCAGTTCGACTTCTTCGAGGCTGCGTTCGCCGCCCACGCCGTACATCACCTGTAGCGGGTGACGTTCGTCGTTGTTCGCGCCGGACACGTCGGCGATGAACGAGAAGAAGTCGTCGGCTTCGCGATCGAGCCCCAAGGTGTAAAGGCCCCACAAAGCGAAGGTGGAGTCGCGAATCCAGGCGTAGCGGTAGTCCCAATTACGTTCGCCCTGCGGAGTTTCCGGCAGCGAGGTGGTGCTGGCGGCCAGCAGCGCGCCGGTGGGCGAGTACGTCAACCCTTTCAGGGTCAGCGCGCTGCGCTGCAGATAGGCCCGCCAGGGATGGTCGGGAAAGTCACCGATGTTGATCCACTGCCGCCACGACTCCGTGGTCAACCACATTTTTTTCGACGCTTCTTCGTAGGTCTGCGGCGCGGGGTGCTTGGACCAGCTCAGCGCGACGAAGACGTCGTCACCCTCCTTCATCCGGGTGCGCGCCCGGGCTTCGCGGCCCTCGATTCCAACCCGCAGATTGGTGGTCAACCGCAACGTCGGATGGGCGTCGGGATTCGTTTTCGCCCGTGCGACGGCCTCGCCGTAGGCGTTGGAAGAGTAGTCCCAGGCGGCGCCGATGCGGTGGTAGTCGAACGCCGGTTCGCAGGTCATCATCAGCTCGACGGTGCCGCTGACGCAGCGCACGGTGCGCAGCAGAATGTGCTCGGCGTCCCAGTCCATGGGGGTGCGACGGTGGGTGTGCGAGCGTCGTTCGATGTCGTGCCAGGGTCCCATCACCAGCGCGTCGCGCACGATCAGCCACCCGGTGTGGGTCTGCCAGGTGGTCTCCATAATCAGGCTGCCGGGAAGGTAGCGGCGGGCCGACGGCACTGAGACGCCGTAGGGGCCGAGCCGGAAATGACCGGCGCTGCGGTCCAGGATCGCGCCGAACACGCTCGGCGAGTCCGGCCGGGGCACACACAGCCACTCCACCGAACCCGCCGGCGAGATCAGACACGTCGTCTCGCAGTCCGACAGGAACGCGTAGTCGGCGATCGGCGGGAACGGATTCCGCAGCGAACCAGTCGACGCGAACGGCACCGGCGACGTAACGGTCAACGGTGTGGCCGAGTCACCGTTCGATCGGTGGGCAGCCTCGTCGGCTCCGGCTTGCAAAACCATTCCGACATCATCATCTGCCGCGGTCCCCGGCGTCTACTCGTTCGCTCATGGGGGCTTCAGCGACGCGCTGAGCGCGGCGCGTGCTCAGGCAGCGGGCCGATCGCCACCACATACGCCGCGAGTTGGCGCAGCGCCGGCATCCGGCTCACCAGCCGCACACCGCCGACCGGTGGCCGTCCTTTGCCGTCACCGCCGATGGTCTGCGCGATCACGTTGGCGTGGATCATCCGCTGCATCGCCTGCAGCAGTGCCGTCGGCACCCAGCGGCGCGCCTGTACGCGGGCCAGCCGGCGGG
>NZ_JBARMY010000454.1:0-6336 GCF_049802695.1 Mycobacterium sp. | reverse complement strand
CCGCCAAGCAAGTCCCGAAGCAGCAGAGCTCACACACCCGGGCCGCCGAGAAGCAGGTTGCGGCCCGGGAGCGCGAGAGTCGGTTGCGGGCAGCGCGAGAGCAGCAGGAAAAGCTGAATGCGGCATTGGCCGCCACGGAGCAAGCCAGATCCGAGGCCGACGATGCACTTTCAGAGCGGCGCGCTGAAATGGTTGCAGCCCGTGCGCGGCGCAACGAAGCCCGCCAGAGTCTCCGCGCGGCTGAGCGCGATCTCGGGATCGCCGAACAGGGTTTCGCTCAGGCGCAGCAGGCGAGCCGAAATGCTGCGGACCTCGTGCGGGCAGCGAAAGCGCAACTCAGGCGAGCCCGCTGAAGCGCCGTCAGGGCTGAGGCAGCGGCGGGACACCGGCCTGACCGGCGCGTCCGTTCAGGTCATTGAGGTTGCCGCGCAACTGTGCTTCGGCGGCTGACGGCGAGACGTCCGGCGGCGCGTTCGCCGGGTCCGTCATCTGCCACGGCTGGCAGCCGTCGGTCTTGAACACCTTGTCACCGGGGTCGATCTGCACCACTTGCGGCTTTTTGCTGATGGCGTTGTCGACGGTTTCAGTGCCGCTGGGACCACCCACCCGCTTCCAGTAGCAGGTCTTGCCGTCAACCGGGCCGGCTGAGCTGTACGTTCCGGCGGCGATATCAGCGCCGACCTTGAAGGTGCCGTCGTGGTCGATGATCGCCTTGGGCGCGGGCGGCGGTGCAGGGGGATCGGCAGTGGCGGTGCCGAGCGACGCTGCACAGCCCGCGATCAGGTAAGCGGTGACAAGCGCCGATCTTCGAACCGTCGCTTTCTTCCCCGTCATGGAATAGCAGCCTACCGGGCCGCGAGGACGCCGGCACCCGGCGTGGCTCACGCCGCTGCGAGGCACCGGGACCGTCAGAATGGTAGGCATCCGTCCAACTACCGTGCGGGGGGTTTACCGGTGAATCCAATTGAGCGAGCAGCCCGCGGCTTCGATGGTTGGCAACAACGGCATCCGGTGGTGGGTTTCCCGATCGCGGTGGTCAAGAAGTTCGGTGATGATCAGGGCGGCAATCTTGTTTCTTTGCTGGCGTACTACTCGTTCGTCGCCACGTTCCCGCTGTTGCTGGCCTTGACCGCTGTTCTCGGCGCGGTCCTGCGGGCACATCCCGAGCTCGAGCAGCACCTGCTGAAGTCTGCGTTCGCGGAGTTCCCGATCATCGGGGGCCAACTTCACCAACAGCTCGGTGTCGCGAGCTTCGGCCACACGACCGTGTCGTTGACCGTAGGCGTGCTCGGCGCGCTCTACGGTGCCCGTGGATTCGCCAACGGATTGCAGAACGCCCTGAACACCGTGTGGGCCGTCCCGAAAGTCGACTGGCCCGGCTTCGCGCCCCGATACGCCCGCACTATCGCGGCGTTGCTGGTGTTGGCGTTGATCATCGTGGTGACGGGCGCCTCGGGGACGGCGGCCGGCGCGGCGGAGTCGTGGGGCTTTCACGGCCTTCCTGCACACGCGGTCAGCGTCGTCGTCGGAACGGTCCTTGGTTTCGGCTTCTTCCTGGCACTTTTCCGGGTGGCGGTGTCCGGCACAGTTCCGACGCGGGCGATGGTGCCCGGGGCAGCGGTCAGCGCCATCGGATGGCAGTTCCTGCTGACCGTGGCTGGGGTGATTGTCACCCATCAGTTGCGCCACGCCCAGGCTGTGGCCGGATTCTTCGGCGTGGTGATCGGGCTGATGTCCTGGCTGGCGCTACAGGCGACGCTGATCATCTACGCCATCGAAGCTGATGTGGTCCGAGCCAAAGGCATGTGGCCGCGCAGCATCGTCCAGCCCCCGCTCATCGAAGGGGACAAGTTGTTCTACAACGAAAAACTGCGATCCGAGACTCGGCGGCCCGAGCAACGCCTCGATGTCGGCTTCGAGCCTGCGGAGCCGGATGACCGCGAGCCGACGCAGTAACCGTTACCTGCGCGCCACGCCGGCGATGCGCGCCCCCACGTCGGCCGCGACGGCCAATGTCTCGGTGTCAGTGGCTGCCGCATAGCGATCAGCCGCTGAATCATAGGTGGCGCCGGCGATCGAGCCGTGGTCCGCGGCCAGCTCCACCAGGTCGACCGGCCAGTCGTTGCGCTCGAGGACGGCGCCGAATGACCGGCTCACCTCGACCGGAAGGACGTCGTCGGCCACGCCGTGCAAAAGCGTGAACGGGGATCTACCCGGGTTGCCGGCCAATGCTTCCTCCAGATGTTCACCCGAGATTGGGTCGGCGACGACGAACGCGCCGGCCAGGCAGACGGTGTGCACCAATTCCATTCCGTACTCGCGCGCGTGGATCGTCAACCCCGCCGCCGCTAAACCGCCCATCGACCAGCCGACCAGCACCACGCCATCCGAGGGTTCGACGTGTTCGTTCACGTACTGGACGGAAGCAAGCAGATCCCCGCGGCCGCCGTCATCGCCGTGGGAATCCCAGTCGGGCACCACCACTGCCAGACCGTGCTCGGCAACGAGCGCGGCGAGGGGGCGCATCGCCGCGCGAGCGTTGGACTGCTGACCGTGCCACATCAACACGGTTGGCCGGCTGAGGTCACCGAACAGGTCAACCAACCGGCCGGGCGCGTATTCGACGGTTTCCACAACCCCAGTCTGCCTGCCGGGCAGTGGTGTCAGCCGTGATGGCGCCGCAGAACCGTTTCGGCTGAGCCGAGACGTCAGGCGGTCTTGCTCAGCAAGGGCAGCAGCAGCCGACGGCGCGCGGAGATGTCGTCGGCGAAGGTTTGCAGCGCCGAATGCACCGACGCCGCGACGGGGAACGTCGCGTCCTCGTCGACGATTCGCAGCACCCGGCTGACCATCGGACTCGCCACCAACGCCCACTCCAGGCCGGCCATGCGGCAATCTTCGTCGACCTGCTGCAAGAACGTCATGCTCTGCGACGAGAAGGAGTCGACACCGCGCAAGTCCAAGACGAACGGCTGGTCCTGCAGAATGAAGCGCCTGCTGTAACGGCTGACCTGGTCGACGTTCTCGAGGTCGATTGCGCCGCTGACGCTGACCACGGTGGCCAAGTGGCGGTACTGCGCTCGGACCTGGGCCCCGTTGCAGTCGGAAGCGGGACGCCCTGAAGCCGCTGTGTCGATCGAGATGGTCATGACGGCCTCAGTTCTTACGTGGCGCCTCGCGCCGCGGACGGTTGAGGGAAGCCCTCAATGACCCAAACGCTAACCCCCGAATTTAAGGCGTCGGGGAGCAGCATCTAATACTTTGCTAAGAACGGACTTTGACACCGACGCTGCGCCATCACGGCGGCAGTTCTTCTGGCGCACAGCAGAACATCCTGTGTAGTCGCTATGCGTTGCACCCCCGGCACTCCACCCGTCCGAAAGAAGCTATGCCTCAAGGCAACCGGAAGCCGAGCGGGTTCTCTTGGTCGGGACCGGCCAGCACCATGCCGGCGTCGCCACCGGTGGGGATTTTCACCACTGCGAGCACCATGCGGCCCTCGGCTCCTCGACGGCGCACCGATCGGTGACTGGGCAAAAGAGGTTCGTGGCCCGAGTGGCCGAAGCTTACCGGGTTGTTACCGGCAACACCGCGTTGCCGATGCGCCGTCTGGGCGATTCACTGATACCCTCCGAACGCTGCCGTGTGGATGGCCGGTCCGCTCAGCCGACCCGGCGGCGCGTATTGACCGCAGGCTCCTACGAGAAAGAGTGTTGTGCGCAGCGGAGAGATCAGGGCCCTCACCGGTCTTCGCATCATCGCCGCCCTCTGGGTCGTGCTGTTCCACTTCCGGCCGCTGTTGTGGGAGGCTGCGCCCGATTTCAGCGACGCCCTCGGGCCGGTGCTCAATTGCGGCGCCCAAGGCGTCGACCTGTTCTTCATTCTCAGTGGGTTCGTCTTGACCTGGAACTATCTCGATCGAATGGGTTGGTCGTGGTCGACCCGTGCCACGCTGCACTTCTTGTGGCTACGGCTGGCCCGGGTCTGGCCGGTGTACCTGGTCACACTGCACCTGGCGGCGCTGTGGGTGATCTTCACGCTGCACGTCGGTCATGTGCCGTCGGAAAGCGTCGGTCAACTCACCGCGATCAGCTACGTGCGCCAACTCCTGCTCGTGCAGCTGTGGTTTCAGCCCTATTTCGACGGATCGAGCTGGGACGGGCCGGCCTGGTCGATCAGCGCCGAGTGGTTGGCCTATCTGCTGTTCGGGGTGCTGGTGCTGGTGATCTTCCGGATGGCTCAGGTGACCAGGGCACGCAGCCTGATCTGGCTGGGGTTCGTTGCCTCGCTGCCGCCGGTGCTGCTGTTGCTGACGAGCGGGCAGTTCTACACGCCGTGGAGCTGGCTGCCGCGCATCGTCATGCAGTTCACGGCCGGAGCGCTGATCAGCGTCGGGGTGCGGCGGTTACGCCTGACCGATCGGGCTCGGCTCGTCGCCGGGTCGGTGTCTGCGCTGCTGGTCGCCTCGATCGTGGTCCTGATGTACCTCTTCGATGCCTATCCCATCACCGGCGTGCAGGACAGCGGCGGGCTCGTCGACGTGCTGTTCGTCCCACTGGTCATGACGCTGGCGGTCGGCACCGGTGGTTTTCCCGGCCTGCTGTCCACGCGGGTGATGGTCTTCGGTGGGCAGATCTCGTTCTGCCTCTACATGGTGCACGAATTGGTGCACACCTCATGGATATGGGCCGCCAAGCAATTCGAACTCACCCTCCACGGTTATGTCGGGAAATCGATCGTCGTCGGCCTACTTGCCGGCGCGTTCGCCGCGTCGGCTGTGCTCTTTCACGCTGTGGAGGAGCCGGCCCGCCGATGGATGCGCAGGCTGGTTGACGTCAGGAACTTGAAGGCGCACGCGCCCGTGGACTCATCGGCCTCCTCGCCTGAACCGGTGAAGGGCAAGCTGCAGTCGATCGACGGCGCCCTAGAAACCCGAGAGACGCGAGAGACCCGCGAGGCGCGCAAGGCGATGTCGGTGCGCGCGGGCTGACGTGCCATGGGGAGTGCTTTGCCAATCAAAGCTGATGTGAGGGCCTATGTTTCACGGCTGCTGCCGATGATCGAGCAGCAGTTGTATAAATGCTGATGGTCTCCGGCTAGGTGTTCGACGAGGTAGCCGACGTCGCCGTCGAGGGTGCTCGTACGATGCCGCTTGACTACTGACCGACATCGCCGGGAAGAGCGGGGGGTAGCAAATGGGCCGAATGGCCACGTTCGTCGTCTCGCTCGCTGTCGTTGGCGGCGTGGCCGGCAATCAGTCGCCGGCTCCCTCGGCGACGCGCCCGGTGGTGACGTTGAGCCTCGGTTCGCCGGTGGCCCATGTGGCCGTAGTGGGCGACTCCTACACCACCGGCACCGATGTTGGCGGCCTGGGACCAAGGGCGTGGACGGCGCGGGCCTGGCAGGCACTCGCTCGCCAGGGCGTGCAGGTTGCACCGGACGTGGCGTCTGAAGGCCGAGCCGGTTATGCAGTGCTGGGTGACCACGGCAGCGATTTCGAGGATCTGACCGCCCGCGCGGTCCATCCCAATGACGGCCTGGTGGTGTTCTTCGGGTCCCGCAATGACCAGGGTGTCGATCCCGGACTGTTGGCCGACAAAGCCCGCTCGAGCTTCGATCTCGCACGCCGTATTGCGCCGTCGGCGCGACTTCTGGTGATCGGGCCGCCGTGGCCGACCGCTGATCCGCCCGGCGAGGTGTTGCAGGTCGACGACATCATCAGCGGTCAGGCCGCGGCCGCGGAGGCGGCCTACGTCGACCCGATCGCCGAGCACTGGTTCGTCGACCGGCCCGACCTCATCGGCCCCGACGGTGTGCACCCCACCGACGCGGGGCATGAGTACATGGCAGAAATGATTGCGCCGCTGATCCGCGCAGAATTACCGCGACGCCCCTGAATGGACGCATTCACCTCGTATATCGCTGCGAATTCCTTGTGCGCGGCAATCGCTTTGCGTCGGCGAGTTAAAACCTGCCAGCGCAACGGGAAACGTAACAAGTCAGCGGGCTCGTGCGAAATTCAGGCGTATTACTTGACTGGCGGTGCCACGTTTTGTTGCGGCATATCGCGGGTACAGCTAGTCGGTTCATTGATGAAAGTTGAGGGCTGATGAGATCTGTAGCAAAATTGGCCGTCGCGCTGTTCGGTTTCGTCGCCGTGCTTGCTTTTGCGGTCGGCTGTGGCCATGGCAGCAAGAGCGGCCCCACGCCCACCACGACGACCAGCACTACCACCATCACCACCGGTAGTCCGGCGCCGTCGGAGACTTCGCCTGCACCTGGTGGTGGCGGTCCCGGTGGCGGCGGTGGCGGCGCGCCCGGCGGACCCACCGGTGG
>NZ_JBARMY010000453.1:0-2429 GCF_049802695.1 Mycobacterium sp. | reverse complement strand
TCATCGCACAGCGTGGCTTCGACATCGAGACGTGCCAGCGCCACCAGCACCGACCGCCCGGTCACCCCGGCGCCGGTGACCAGCACGCGGGCCCCGGATGCCAACGGCTCGATGCCGGCGCCCCCCGCCGCCTGGTGACTCATCTCAGTCACCGATCGCGGAGAGCCACTCACCGTAGAACAGGGCCACGCCGAGGCCGCAGCTGATCGCGGTGAGTAACCAGAACCGGATGATCACGGTCGTCTCGGCCCAGCCGCCCAGTTCGAAATGGTGGTGAAATGGCGCCATCCGGAACACCCGGCGACCGGTGGTGCGGAAAGTCAGGATCTGCAAGACCACCGAGGTGATCTCGGCGACGAACAGCGAACCCAACACGACGGCGAGGACCTCGGTGCGGCTGGTGACCGACAACCCCGCGATGATGCCGCCCAGGGCCAGCGACCCGGTGTCGCCCATGAAGATCCGCGCCGGCGCCGCGTTCCACCAGAGGAACCCGACGCAGGCACCGGCCGTCGCAGCCGCGATCAGCGCCAGGTCCAGCGGATCGCGGACGTTGTAGCAGCCCAGCCCCGGCGCTGTCGCGCAGGCGTTGCGGTACTGCCAGAAGGTGATCAGCACGTAGGCGGCGGTGACCATCGCCATGCAGCCGCCGGCCAGCCCGTCCAGGCCGTCGGTGAAGTTGACCGCATTCGACCAGGCGCTGACGACCAGCACGCAGAACAGGATGAACAGTGCCGGCGCGAGCGTGACGGTGGCGATTTCCCGCACATAGGACAGGTTGGCGCTGGCCGGTGTGAGCCCGGCGGAGTTGCGGAACTGCAGCACCAGCGCGCCGAACAACACCGCGGCGGTGACCTGCCCGATGGCCTTGGTGGTTTTGTTCAGCCCCAGGTTGCGCGCTCTACGGATCTTGATCAGGTCGTCGACGAAGCCGACCCCGCCCAACGCGGTGGCCAGCAGCAGCACCAGCAGCCCCGACGCGGACGGCCCCTCACCTCCCAGCGCCAGACCCGCGAGGTGAGTGCCCAGATAGCCCGCCCAGATCCCGGCCACGATCGCCACGCCGCCCATCGACGGGGTACCGCGTTTCGTTTGGTGGCTCGGCGGGCCATCCTCGCGGATCTCGTGGCCGAACCCCTGTCGGGTGAACAGCCGGATCAGCAACGGGGTGAGCAGGATCGACACCATCAGCGATATGCCGACAGCGATCAGAACCTGCTTCATCGGCGAATGCCCCGGCTCTCGGGGGCGGAATCAGCGACCAGTGCGTCGGCCAACTTACCCAGCCCGACCGCGTTCGACGCCTTGACCAGCACCACATCTCCGGAGCGCAGTTCGCCTCGCAGGAGCGCGAGCGCGCCGGAAGCGTCCGCGACGATCGTGGCCGCTCCTTCAGCTTGTGAGCCCCGTGCCCCTTCCATGACCGCGCCGTGGTGCATGGCGCTCATTGAATTCCCCGTTCCCACGACAACCAGTCGAGAGACATCTAAGCGCACCGCCAACCGGCCGATGCGATCATGCTCGGTCAGCGCGTCGTCGCCGAGTTCGGCCATTTCACCGAGCACCGCCCAACTGCGCCGCTGCTGACCGGCTTGCCGGGTGACCCAGGCCAGTGCCTGCAGGGCGGCCCGCATCGACTCCGGGTTGGCGTTGTAGGCGTCGTCGATCACCGTCACGCCGTCAGACCGGGTGACCACCTGCATGCGGTGTTGCGACATCGCATGCGCGCCGGCCAGGGCGGTCGCCACCCGTTCGGGCGTGGCGCCGCATTCCAGCGCGACCGCCGCAGCACACAGCGCGTTACTCACCTGGTGTTCGCCGTGCACGCCGAGCTGGATGTCGACGGTGGAGCCGCGGGCGTGCAGGGTGAAGCGGGGCCTGGCCAGCTCGTCGAGATTGACCGGTCCGGCCCACACGTCGCTTGGCCCGGCGTCGGTCTGCGCTGAGCGGCTGACCCGCACCACCCGCGCCGCCGTCACGTCGGCCATTGCCGCCACCACCGGATCGTCGGCGTTGAGAACGACCACCCCGGATGACGGGACCGCCTGCGGCAGTTCGGCTTTGGTCTTGGCGATGGCCGACCGGCTGCCGAACTCGCCCAGGTGAGCGGTGCCGACGTTGAGCACCACACCCACCGCCGGCGGCGCGATGGCGGCCAGCGCGGCGATGTTGCCCGGATGACGCGCCGACATCTCCAGGATCAGATAGTCAGTGCTGCGGGTTGCGCGCAGCACCGTCCACGGATGGCCCAGCTCGTTGTTGAACGACCCCGGCGGCGCGATCACCTCACCGAGCGGGTCGAGCACCGCGGCCAGCAAGTCCTTGGTCGAGGTCTTACCCGACGACCCGGTGACCCCGACGATGGTCAGCCCGTCAGCGGCCAGCTCGGCGGCCACCGCGGCGGCCAGCTTGGCCAGCGCGGCCAGCAC
>NZ_JBARMY010000452.1:0-20987 GCF_049802695.1 Mycobacterium sp. | reverse complement strand
GCTGAGTCCACGAGCCGGTGCCGGGAGCCGGTGCCGGCGGTTGCGATCGGACCGGCCCGGCGTCGGCCACGTTGGCCAGTACGGTCGCGTTGTCACCGTGCCGCAGAATTGCGGCGGCCTGATGCTGCTCGGTTCCGGTCAGCGCCTCATGGGCGGCCCTGGCGAGGTCACCGGCACTGCGATAGCGGTCATCGGGATGCTTCGCCATTCCTTTGGCGATCACCTGGTCGATGGCCGAGGGAACTTTCCCGGGCCGCAGCTCGCTGGGCCGCGGCGGCGGCTGCATGAGATGCGCGGCGATCAACCGTTCCACGCTGTCGCACCGATAGGGCGGTGATCCGGTCAGGCACTCGCCCAATACGCAGGCCAGGGAATAAATGTCGGCGCGGTAGGTGATCTCGTCGACGCCGAATCGTTCCGGGGCCATGTAGTTGTATGTCCCCACCGCGAGACCGGTTTGGGTGAGCCCGGGATCTGCGGCGGCGTGGGCGATGCCGAAGTCCACCAGATAGGCGAAGTCGTCGCCGGTGATCAAGATGTTCTCCGGTTTGACGTCACGGTGCGTCACACCGCTGGCATGCGCGGCGTCCAGCGCGGCGGCGGTCTGACTGACGATGGCCACCGCGCGTGCGGGGCTCATCGGACCGAATCGGGTCAGCATGCTGCGCAGCGAAAAACCCTCGATCAGGCGCATCTCCACGAAGAACTTGCCATCGATCTCGCCGTAGTCGTGGATCGGCACGACGTGCGGCTCAGTCAGCCGCCCGGCGGTGTCCGCCTCGCGTTGCATACGCGCCCGGAAAACCGGGCTGTGGGAGAACTGTTCGGAGATCAGCTTCAATGCCACCACACGGCCCTTGCGGATGTCCTCGGCCTCGTAGACTTCACCCATCCCGCCGCGGCCCAGCAACCGCATCAGCCGGTAGGGCCCGAACCGCGACCCCACCCGCGAACCCGGTTGGCTGTCGCTCATCATCGACGCCTCCTTCGTCTGATCATGACAGTGCGTTCACCGCCGTCGCGAGTTTCGATTGGAAAGAGTTGGGCAGCGGGATATATCCGTATTCGTCCAGACCGTCCTGGCCAGGGCCGATGGTGGCCTGCATGAACGCCTTGACGGCCGAGCCGGTCGAGGAGTCGGGATACTTCGAGCACACAATCTCGTAGGTCGCCAACACGATCGGATAGGCGCCGGACTGCGTCGGCTGATAGAACGACGACGTGTCGACCACCAGGTCATTGCCCTGACCTTTGAATTTGGCGCCCTCGATCGTCTTGCGGACCGCGTCGGTGGTGATGGCGACGGGATCCGGACCGGCTGAGGTGACGATCTGGGCCATCGCCAATCCGCGTCCCACCGCGAAGGACCATTCGTTGTAGGTGATTGCCCCATCTGTTGTCCGTAAGGCCGTCGACGTGCCATCGTTGCCGCTTTCGCCGTCACCGACACCACCGTTGAACGTCTTGCCAGCGCCTTTGCCCCAGGCGCCGTTGGAGGCCGCGTCGAGGTATTTCTGGAAGTTGTCGGTGGTTCCCGACGCGTCGCTGCGGAAGACGACGTGAATGGGTGTGGCGGGCAGATCCGCGTTTTTGTTCAGGGCTTTGATCGCCGGATCATTCCAGGCGGTGATGGTGCCGTTGAAGATTCTCGCCGTGGTCGGCCCATCGAGGTTCAGTGAGCTCACGCCGCTGATGTTGTAGGTGACCGCGATCGGGCCGAAAACCGCAGGCAAATCCCAGGCCGGCGAACTGCACCGCTGCGAGGCCTTGTCGGGTTCCCCCTTCGACGGATCGAGCGGCACGTCCGAGCCGGCCAGATCGGTCTGGTTACTGACGAATTCCTCGACGCCGGCACCGGATCCGTTGGCGTTGTAATCCAGTGTGTGGCCCGGGCAAGAACGGATGTAGGCGTAGACGAACTGTTCGACGGCGTTCTTCTGCGCAGTCGACCCACTGGCCGCAAGCCTCTTCTTGCCGCTGCAGTCCACCGGCGCGGACGAGGGACTGCTGGACGAAGACGAGGTATTCGTATTGCCACCGCACGCTGACAGGATTGAAGTGCCGACGATCAGCAGGCACAACGCTGCGCCTGACCGGTTGAACTTCACAGCACTCCTTGGTGCACTTGGACGTCGACCGTGTGAGCTTACCGTTAACGCCTGACGGTTCGGAGGTTAACCGCTGATGAACGGCTGCGGGCTGCGGCCACGCCGCCTGCGCCGATTTTCTGTGGTCAGCAGGCGGCGTCAGTGCAGGAATTGCAGCAGCAGGTCGTTGACGATCGCCGCTTGCTCGATCTGCGGGCAGTGACCGGCTGAGTCGACCACCGCCCACCGGCCATCGGTTATCTGATCGGCGATCTGCTTGGACCAGCCGGGCGGCAGCAGCTTGTCACACGCGCCTTCGACGACGAGCGTCGGCGCTGAAATGCGTTCGTAGGCCCGTTTACTCGACACCGGCGGTGGCGGCGCGGCCCCGGGACGGCGAAACCGGGCCGCGGCCAACGCTTCCCACGCCCCTGGGGCGATGCTGGATTCGTAACGGCGTTGCACGTAGCCCTCGTCGGCCGGGTAGGCGGGGTCGTGGAACAGTGCCTCGACGATACGGCGCATGCCGGCGACCGTCGCGTCATAGTCGTAGAGCGCCGCCATGTATTGGTTGCGCTGAATGTCGCCGCCGCCGCAAATGGTCACCATGCTGCGCATCGGCAGCACCGGGGATTTCGATGTGGCATCGGTGAGCATGTTGATGGCGCCCATCGAGTTGCCGACGAAATGCGCCGACTCGACGCCGAGTTGGGCACAGAAGCGGGCGACGTGCCGGATCCGCAGGCCACGGCCGTCGTTGAAGTCGATCACCTTTGCCGAGTCGCCGAAGCCGAGCATGTCCGGTGCCAGCACGCGGTACTGTGTGGCAAGCGCTGCTACGGTGCGCTCCCAACTGATCTCGGCGTTGGCGCCGAACTCTCCGCCATGCAGCAGGACCAAAGGGTGGCCGTCGCCTGCCTCCAGGTAGGCGGTGCCCAGCCCGTCGACCACTGTGCTTCGGTGCTGAATCTCCATCCGACCCTCCTCAATTGGCAACCGCTGCTCCGGCAGAGCGAACAAAGGTCACCACTTGCGAGGCGAGCAGGTCGAGCTGGCTTTGCACAGTGGCGTCGACCAAGAGACCGGCTCCGTCCCAGATCTGATCTGCCGAGTTGATCGCAACACCCAGCGGAGTCGGCCAAGCACGCAGCGCATGCCCGACGGCACGCAGCTGGTCCAATGTGCCGACCGCCGCCTGCCATCCGTAGGCGCAGCTGATGCAGCCCCACGGCTTGTTGTCGAGATAGACGCGGGAATCGTCGCGCATGTCCTCGATGTAGTCCAGCGCGTTCTTCACCAGCCCGGAGATGCCGCCGTGGTATCCCGGTGACCCGACTACGACGGCATCGGCTTCCCGCAAGGTGTCGATCAATTCGACCGCCGGCGGTGTCCGGGCCGGATCGTGTGGGTTGTACATCGGCAGGTTGATGTCCACACCGGAATACAGCTTGGTGCGTCCGCCCAGCTTCTCGACTGCGTCCAAACAGTGCCGCAGCGCCCGTTCGGTCGACGAGTTAGACCTCAGCGTGCCGCCTACCCCAACCACAAGTGGCTCAGTGTTTTCCGTCGTCATAGCTGTCTTACCTACTTGATCGCAATTGGATTGACCGGGGACCCGACCGCGCCGATAACCCGCAGCGGTGGCGCGACGAGCTGAAACTCATACACGCCGTCGGCTGCGCAGTCTGCTGCCAGCGCCGTAAGATCCCAATATTCGCCGAGCATCAGTCCCATGTCCCGCAGACATAGCATGTGCATCGGCAGAAACGTTCCGTCCACCCCGGACACCGGATTCTCGACCATCAGGTTGTCGGCGGCGACCGCTGCGATGTCGTGATCGTGCAGCCAGGACGCGCACCGCCAGTCCAGTCCCGAACCGGGTTCGCTTCCGTTGCCGGTGTGCAAAAACCTTGCCCACCAGCCGGTGTGGACAAGGATGATGTCGCCGCGGCCGATCGTCACGTTCTGTGATCGAGCGACCTCGTCCAGCTCTTCGGGTCTGATCGGGTTGCCGAGTTCAAGAAAGCTATCCGCGCCCCGATGACGTACGACATCGAGCAGAACGCCGCGCGAAGTGATGCCCTTGCCGTCGACTTTGTCGATGCCGCAGTGGAATGCGCCAAGGCTGGTCACCGAGTTCGCCGGGAAGCCGTTGTAGAGCTTGTCCTCGTAGTAGACGTGCGACAGTGCGTCCCACTGGGTTGCGGCCTGCAGTGACATGATGATCATGTCATCGTTGAAGCGGAGCAGACCGTCTTCGAAATACCCGCTCAACTGTTGCGCGGTCGCGTTGCGGGCCCAGTCCGGGCCGTATCGCGCCAGCGTGCCGGCATCACCGCCATCGACGGTCATGACGTGAATCGGGTTGTGCCGGAACTTGAACGCGCCCTGCGGCCCTGCCGACCCGAAGTCCACGCCGAGCGGGAATATCTTGCCGTGCCGCACCAGGCTCGCCGCCTGCGCAACCTTCTCCGCGGTAATGAAGTTCAACGTGCCGAGCTCGTCGTCGTCGCCCCACCGTCCCCAGTTGCAGACGTCGCGCGCAACCTGCCGGAAGTCGCTCAGGCCGGCCACGGCGCCCGTCCCTTCCCGAGTTCATCGGCCACCGCGGCGGCGAGGTTCCCTCCGTCAACCCAAATAACCTGTCCGGTGATGTAACTGGCCGCCCGGCTGTTCAGAAACACCAGGACCGCCGCTTGCTCGGACGGATGCGAGACTCGACCCAACGGCTTGGGTATGTCGTCGAGGAACTGCTGCCCGTAGCGGGTTCGCAGCTGTTCGAGAATCGGGGTTTCGGTTACGCCGGGACCGGTGCAGTTGATGCGGATACCCCGGGCGCCCAGCGCGGCGGTGGTTTTCATGGTGTAGAGAATGATCGCCTCTTTCGATAACCGGTACCCCCCGTCGGCCAGCGCTTCAGGGTGGCGATGGCACCACTCGATGCCGTCCCGCATCGTCTGCGTGTGCAGCAGCCCGGCAACAGCTTCCTGATGGTCGCGGTACCCCGAGGCTGCGAGGGAAGACACGCTCACCACAGACGATCCCGGCCCCATCTTCGGGATGAGCGCCTCGGTGAGCTGCCGCGTACCGAGGAAGTTGACGGTGACGACGAGCAGCGGGTCACCGATACCTGAGGAGACACCGGCGATGTTGAACAGCGAATCGACCCGCCCGCCAACCGAGGCGGCGGCCCGGTCGATCGAGGCGGGATCGGCCAGATCGATTCCGTGGAACTCGCCGATGTCGACCCCCGGCGGCTGCTGGTCCAGACCGACGACGTGCGCGCCGAATTCTGCGAGCTGTCGAGCCACCTGCGCACCGATGCCCGACGTGCAGCCGGTCACCACCACACGCCGGCCGTCGTAACGCCACAGCCCGTCGAATTCGCTCAATGTCCGAACGTCTTTCGCTACCGCGAACCCTGTTCTTTGGCGCGTTGCGCGGCCTGCACCCGGCCCTCGTTGATCTCGGCCATCGCCTCGGGGATCTCGCTCGCGGTGAATTTCCCGCCCCGGCCGGTGGGCAGTCCGCCGAATGAATAGTTCTCGTCGAACCCCGGTGCGGTTGGCTCGGGCCGTCGCGCTTCGACCTTCTCGATCACCGGCTCGAGCCGCTTGGCCTTCTCGGCCACGGCCTTCCGGTCGCGCTCGATGAATTCCGGCAGCACCTCTTTGCCCATCAACTCGATGGATTCCATGGTGCCTTCATGACTGCGTGGGTTGAGCAGCAGAATGATCTCGTCGACACCGCTCTCTTCGTAGCCGCGCAGGAATTCCCGCGCCATGGCCGGGGTGCCGATCGCGCCGCGTCCCGGACCGTAGGCCAGCGTCGGATCCTTCTCCACCTCTTCGAGGTAGCGCTGCCAAACCCCGGTACGTCCGGGGGTGTGTAGACCGGTCATGTAGTAGTGCATGATCCCGAACGAGAAGAACCCGCCGCCCTTGCCGAGACGTTGCAGCGCCTGCTCCTCGGTCTTGGCGACCATCATGGACAGGTCCCCGCCGATGGCAAGGATATTCGGATTGATCGCCGGGGTGACCGGGATACCGCTTTCTTCCAGCTCTTTGTAGTACCCGTTCACCCGCTCAGTCAGCGGGCCCGGACCGGTGTAGGCGAAACTCAATGCGCCGATGCACTTTTGGGCAGCCATCTGCACACTGGCCGGCCGGGTGCAGGCAACCCAGACGGGCGGATGCGGCTTCTGCAACGGCTTGGGAACGACGTTGCGCGCCGGCATCTCGATGTGCTGACCCTTGAACCCGCTGAACGGCTCCTCGATCATGCAGCGGATCGCAACCTCCAAAGCCTCCTCCCACTGCGTTCGCTTGTCGGCGGGATCGATGTTGAATCCGCCGAGCTCACCCACCGAGGATGATTCTCCGGTGCCGAACTCGACCCTCCCGTTCGAGATCAGATCCAGGGTCGCGATGCGTTCGGCGACCCGGGCGGGATGGTTGACCGCGGGCGGCAGGTGCATGATGCCGAAACCCAGCCGGATGTCTTTGGTCCGCTGGCTGGCTGCGGCCAGGAAAATCTCCGGGGCGGTGGAGTGACAGTACTCCTCGAGGAAGTGGTGCTCGGTGAGCCAGACGGTGGAGAAGCCCGCTTCGTCGGCAGCCTCGACCTCGTCGAGGCACTCCTGTAGCAGGACCCTTTCGTCGTCGGGCTGCCAGGGGCGCGGCAGGGCGAACTCGTAGAACAGCGAGACCTTCATTGCTACCTCCTATGAATGTTAAGCGTCTGTCGGACAACGTCTTTGGCTGCAAGGTAGCCGAAGGTCATCGCGGGCCCGATGGTGGCTCCGGCGCCGGCGTAGCTGCGTCCCATCACCGCCGCCGACGTGTTGCCCACCGCGTACAGGCCGGGCACCACCGTTTCATCGGCGCGTAGTACGCGGGCGTGTTCGTCGGTGCGCAAGCCTCCCGAGGTGCCCAGGTCCCCGAGGATGACTTGGAACGCGTAGTACGGCGGCTTGCCCAGTGGATGCAGATTGGGGTTGGGCAGGGTGGGGTCTCCGTAGTAGTTGTCGTAGACACTGTCGCCCCGGTTGAAATCGTCGTCGTGGCCGTTGCCCGCAAGTTCGTTGAACCGTGCGGCGGTGTCGCCCAGAGCCTCGGCCGGGACGCCGATCTTGGTTGCCAGTTCGCCCCAACTCGTCGCGGCTTGCACGACACCGGATTCCAGCCAGGCTCTGGGCACCTTGCGTCCGGTGGGTACCGGGGCGCCGGGGATTTTCGGTATCGGCAGGTGTCCGGCGATCACGTAGCGATTGAACGAGCTGTGGTCGGTGATGAGCCAGCACGGGATATGAGTGACACCGGACTGTTGTCCCTCGAGCATGGCGTGACCGAAGTCCATGTAGGGCGCCGCCTCGTTGATGAACCGCTTTCCTTGGCCGTTGACGATGAACTGCGAGGGCATCATGCGTTCGTTGAGCATGAATTGTAAACGGCCGTCGGGCCATTGGATGGCGGGGAACCACCAGGCTTCGTCGAGCAGATCGGTGTCGGCGCCGACGGCTTGCCCGGCGCGGATCCCGTCGCCCATGGCCAGCGGGTTGCCGAAGCTCCAGTCCCGGTCGACCAGAGGCTGGTGTTCTTTGCGCCAGGCAAGGTCGTGGTCGAAGCCGCCGCTGGCCAGGATGACGCCGCCGCGGGCCCGGATGCGCTGAGGCTGACCGTCTCGTTCGACGACCGCACCCGTGACCGATCCGTCTGCGTCGGTGAGCAGCGCGGTCATCGGCGCGGAGAGCCACAGCGGAATGCCGCGTTCTTTCAGCGCAAGCCGCAGTCGCGCGGCCAGCGACTGCCCGATGGCCGCGATCCGCTCACCGAACACCCGCGCCCGCACCATCCGCGTGACCAGTTTCAGCAGCACACCTTTGCCGCCCCACGACTGCCGGATCTGGTAGAACGAGCGAAGTTCCTTCGGGCTTAGCCAGATCCCTTTCGGAGCCAGCGCCAGCGGTTGCAACAGATGCTGTTCGTCCTCACCCAGTTTGCGCAGATCGATGGGCGGCACGTTGATGGTGCTGCCCAATTCGGAGCCGCCGGGCGCCTCGGGATAATAGTCGGCGTAGCCCGGTTTCCAGACGAATTCGAGCCACGGGCTGAGCTGTTCGAGGAACTCCATCATCTTCGGTGAAGACTCGACGTACTGCTTGATCCGCGAGTCGCTGACGAGGCCACCGGTGATCAGGCGCAGATAGGACACGACCTCCTCCGGCGACGGGGTGTAACCCGCTCGGCGCTGCGCCGGTGCACCCGGCACCCAGATACCACCGCCGGACAGTGCCGTCGAACCGCCGAAGTAAGCCGCTTTCTCGACCACCAGGGTCTGTAGCCCGGCCGCGTCGGCGGTGAGCGCCGCCGTCATGCCGCCGCCGCCGGACCCGACCACCAACACGTCGACGACGTGGTCGAAGGCATCGAACGAAGTCGCTGACGTCACGTCGTCGGCACCGCCGTTCGGACCGCGAAGCCGGCGATCAATTCGGCGGCCGGCTTGTAGTAGCGCAGCTCCGTCCGATACGGGCCCGCCACGGCCAGAGCCGCGAAAGCGGCGATCCACGTGCGTATCTCGTGTGCGGAATTGCCACCCTCGGTAGAGACGAACGAATTGGACCACCGGTCAAGCTCGGCCAGGTGTCCGCCGTCGAGGATGTTCAGGAAGCGCTGGTCCCACGCCGGGTTGAGTGGTCGCAGCGCGTCTCCCCCGCCGGCGAAGTCTCTGGCCGCCTCCGTCACCGCGGTCTGCCGGGCCATCCGCTGTTCAGCGGTCATCGGCCGGCCTTGCACGATGCGCTCCAGCACCGACCCGGTGGCCGTCGCCAGCGTCGGCACCGGCGGATCATGCGACAGTCCACCGGATCCGACGACAAGAACCCGCTTACCCAACGTCGCCAGGAAGCTGCCCACGGCGGTCCCGAACCTCCGGGCACGGTGCAAAGGCCCCAGCGGTGTGGCGACGGAGTTGATGAAGATCGGCACCAGCGGGCGCGACGTGGCGTCACCGAACAGTTTCTCCAGCGGTTGCACGGTGCCGTGATCGACGTCCATGCTTGCCGAGACGGCGACGTCAACCCCTGCGCTCAGCACGGCTTTCGCGCAATCGGCGGCGACGTCTTCAGCCACGTCGAGCGGGCCGGAGTGGGTGCCGTAGTCCCCGACACCTTGTGCGTGCGTGCCAATACAGAACGGCGGCATCACTTTGTAGAAGAAGCCGTTGTAGTGATCCGGCGCGAAGATGACAACCAGCTCCGGGTCGTAGTCATTGACGAAAGACCGGGCTTGGCTGAGTGCGGTCTCGATGTCGTCAAGAAGGTCCCGCGACGGCCCCGGCAGATTCAGCAGCGGGCTGTGCGACATACAGCAGAGAGCCAGTGGCACTTTGGAAATCACCGCCTCCCGCAATCAGAGTGAGGGCATCGAACAGTTGGGAGCTCAGCTCGGGCGCGAGCTGAGCGATGCTTGCGCCCGCGATACAACGATCGGGCCGCAAAAACAACACAGACTCTTCGTGAGCGTCGAACCATGCTTTCAGCGCGCCGGTCCGGTCTCCGACGATCACAACTTCAGGATCATCATGTCCGGTCCAATGCAGCTGGGTGCAAGGGCGAATGGCGACGAAGCGCGCACCCAGCGACTTCCATGCGGAAAACGCCTCAGCGCCCAAGATTTCGCGCGGGTTGTTGTTCCAGCACAGGACCGCAAACCAGTGACCCAGCACATCGTCGAGCAGAACGTTTTGCTCTTCGCGGGTGTCCACGGGAGGTTGCACGAACAAGGTGCCGGCCGGCGAATCACCAAGCGGCTCCGGATGCACCACGGCGCCCTGATCGTAGCGCGGCATCGGCTTGAACCGCATTTCGAGTACATACCGCTTGAGCGCGGGCAACACCGACGCTGACCGCACGAAGACGTCGCGGACGGCAGCGACCCTGCGGTTGGTTGGCGAGATGACGCGGCCCACCATGGTGGACAAGTCGATCATCGCGCGGGCATGCTTGCGCCGCTCGACGTCGTAGCTGTCGAGCAGCGCGTCGTCGGCGCGGCCAGTCACCACCGCTGCCAGCTTCCAGCCGAGATTCGCCGCGTCGCGGATGCCGCTGTTGTAGCCCTGCCCTTGCCACACCGGCATGAGGTGGGCGGCGTCGCCGGCCAGCAGCAGACGTCCCTGCCGGAAGGCACTTGCGATCCGTGAGTGATGGGTGTATATCCGGTGCCGGATGACGTCGACGCGCTCAGGGTGCGGCACCAATGAGGCGAGCATGCCGGTGACGAACGCTGGGTCTTCGGCTTCTTCGTCGGTCTCGTGGGCGTGAATCATGAACTCGAAGCGCCGAATTCCGTGCGCGATCGAGATCGAGGCGTATGGCCGGGCCGGATCGGCGCCGACCTCGCTGTTCGGATGACCCAGCGGGTCGTTGGCGATGTCGATGACCAGCCAGCGCGTCGGCGAGGTCGTCCCGTCGAACGACACGCCCATCAACCGGCGGGTGGCACTGCGGCCGCCGTCGCAGCCGACGACGTAACGCGCCCGCATGGTCGATGGCTCACCGTCACTGCCGCAATCGACCTGCACCGCGTCAGCGCTTTGCACACATGATCGCATCGGACGGCCCCACCACACCTCGACGTGGTCAAACCTGCTGAGTCCGTCGAGCAATTCGGCGTCGACCATCGGCTGCACGAAACCGTTTCGCTTGGGCCAACCGAAACGGGCGTCAGGCGGCGCCATCTCGGCCAGTAGCCGCCGCCTGCCGTCGAAAAAGCGCAGAATCTGATTCGGCACCGTATGCGGCAGCACGCGGTCGACCAGCCCGATCGCCTGAAAGGTGCGCAACGCCTCGTCGTCAAGACCGACACCACGGGGATAGTCGATCAACGTGTCCCGCTCCTCGAGCACGATCGTCCGAACGCCTTGCAGACCCAGAATGTTCGCCAACGTCAGTCCGACCGGGCCGGCGCCGACGATGACGACGTCAACTTCTGCGTCGGCTTGTACGTCCCGTGTTCTCTGGCCGTTGGCGACCATCAGCGTCCCAGCAAGAAGTCGAGATGCAGACGGTTGAAGGTCTTGGCGTCTTCATATTGCGGCCAATGACCGCAGCCCGGCATGACTTCGAAGCGCGCGCCGGGGATCATCGACGCGATGCGGCGGCCCTCGGTCACATCAGCTGTCGGGTCGTCACTGGTCCACAACACCAGGGTCGGCGCGGTGATGGCGCCGTACTCGTCGGGGCCGAGTAGATTTCGCGCCCGAATCTGCGGATCTTGCAGTGCCACGATGTCGCGCATCGCGGCGACGAAACCCGGCTGCCGGTAAACCCTTTGACGGCTGGCGATCAGGTCGTCGTAGCTCTTCGACTTATCGGCCATCAGCCATTTGATGCGGGCCTGCACGGTTTCCCAGGTAGGGTCCTCCGCGGCCGCCATCGAAAGTGTGATGATCCGCTGCATCACCTCTGGATCGGCCTGCGAGCCACCGGCGGTGTTCAGCACCAGTCGCTCAACCTTGTCGGGGTGGTCGATCGCGATGCGCGCGGCTACCCAGCCGCCGAGCGATTCACCGGACACACTGGCACGCGGCGCGTCGATGGCGTCCAGGAAGGCCACCAGGTGCTCGACGTAGTGGGTGATTTCAAGCGGATGTCCCGGCTTGTCGGTGTAACCGTGTCCCAGCATGTCGATCGACCACGTCGAGAAGTGCTCGCCGTGCGCCTCCAAGTTGCGGACGTAAGCCTCTGCGTGTCCACCCGAGCCGTGCAACAGCACCAGCGCGGGTTTGTCGGAGTCACCGGCCCGCAGGTAGCGCGTCCGGACGCCGCCGGCGTTGAGGTGGCCCTGAGAGAAGGAGACGCCCTGGAGGTCGCTCCATACGCTCTCGTACTCCAGCACCGGTTCCTCTTCTGTTCGGTGGAAATGACGCTATCGCTATAGGCCAACAAGTGTGCTAATATCGCACACTGATGTGCGCTATATTTAGAGCATCACTCTCGGTTCACTGTCTGTCAAGGGTGGGCGCACGATGACCGGTTCCCAGACGCTGGCCAGGGGCTTGAGCGCCCTTCATCTGGTCGCCGCCGCGCCGGCCGGGCTGACCGTGCAGCAGGTCGCCGACAAAGCCGGGGTACACCGGACCATCGCCTATCGACTGCTCGCAACGCTGGCGGAGTTCCGGTTGGTGGCCAAAGGCGAGGATGGTCGGTACCGGCCCGCGGCGGGTCTCGCCGTCCTGGGTGCGTCGTTCGACCACAATGTCCGCCAGCTGAGTGTGCCCACGCTGCGCGGATTGGCTGACGACCTGGGCACCACCGTGTCCCTGTTGATCGCCGAAGGCGATCAACAGGTGGCGGTCGCAGTGATCGTGCCGACCCAGGTTGCCTACCAATTGGCCTTCCACGAGGGCAGCCGGTATCCACTGAGCCGCGGAGCCGCCGGAATCGCGTTGCTGGCAAGCATGCCGCCCCGCCCGGACGAACGGGACCTCGTCACTCGCGCTCGCGAGCAGGGCTGGGTGATCACCCACGGCGAGATCGAACCGAACACCTACGGCCTGGCGGTGGCGGTGGACCGCGAAGCACCCTCGCCACCAACGTGTATCAACCTCATTTCACACCGCGAAGACGTCGTGCTGCGTGGCAAGGATGCAGTCATCATGGCCGCCAAGCAATTGGCGGCGATTCTGAGCTGAAAGGATCTGGCCCTGATGCCGTCTTGGGACGATGAAGTCGACGTCGTCGTATTGGGCACCGGTGGCGCCGGCCTCACCGCCGCGTTGACCGCGGCGGTCAACGGCGCCACAGTCCGCGTGTGCGAGAAGGCCGCCACGGTCGGTGGGACCACCGCCGTGTCGGGCGGCGTGGTGTGGATCCCAGCGCATCGCCGGTCACCGGACGGCGAACTAACCGTCACCGACGCGATGAAATACCTTCGCGCACAGTCATTGGGCTCGATGGACGACGCGCTGGTCGAGACATTCGTGCGCACGGGTCCGGTCATGCTCGACTTCATCGAGGCGCACAGCGGTGTGCGCTTCGAGATCGCTGCCGGATTTCCCGATTACAAATCGGAACTGCCGGGCGGTCGTCCCGCCGGGGGTCGTTCGCTGACCTCGGTTCCCTATGACCTGAGCCGGCTTGGTGAGTGGCGCGACCGAATCACGTCGTTTCCCGCCGATTGGTCCAACGTCGGTTTCGACGCCGAAACCCGAGCCCGGCTGCACGCCTCGGTCGACGAGGCGGCCGGCGACCTGTGCGCGGCCGGCACCGCACTGATAGCCGGGCTGCTGCAGGGGCTGCTGGCGTTGCACGTGACGCCGCAAACCAATGCGCGAGCCCAAGAACTCATCGCCGACGGCGGAACGATCACCGGGGTGCGGGTCAACGGCCGCACCATCAGGGCACGCCGCGGCGTCGTCCTGGGCACCGGCGGTTTCGAGTGGGACGCGGCGTGGGCCAACGCGTTCCTGCGCGGCCCCATGCACGGAGCCGTCTCCCCGCCCTACAACACCGGCGACGGCCTGCGAATGGCAATGGCTCACGGCGCAGACCTGGCCAACATGGGCGAAGCGTGGTGGGTGCCGATCGTGCAAATACCGGGTGACACCATCGAGGGACATCAGCGCAGCCGCAGTGTTCGCCTGGAACGAACCCGCCCCCGCAGCATCATCGTCAACCGCGCGGGTCGGCGGTTCGTCAACGAGGCATGCGATTACAACTCGATGGCCGGCGCCTTCCACTACCTCGATCCACGCAACGGCTACGTCAATGACCCGGCGTGGATCGTCTTCGACTCACTGCACTTGAAGCACTACGGTTTCCTCGGCGTCGAACCCGACGAGCCGGTCCCGCACTGGTTCTGCGAGTCGGCCGACCTCGGCGAGCTCGGCGAGAAGACCGGCATCGACGCCGTCGGACTGGCCAAGACGATCGACAAGTGGAACCACGATGTCACCCACGGCGCCGATCCCGACTTCGGCCGCGGCTCAAGCGCTTACGACGGCTACTGGGGCGACGACCGCGCGACAACCCCCGCCGGTAAGACACTGGGCCCAGTGGACACCGCTCCGTATTACGCGGTGCCGGTGTCAGTGGGCGCGATGGGAACCAAGGGCGGACCGCGTACCGACCGCGACGGCCGGGTGTTGCATGTCAGTGGCCAACCGATACCGGGCCTGTTCGCGGCCGGTAACGCGATGGCCGGTGTCACCGGCCGCGCCTATGGCGGTGCGGGCGGAACAATCGGTCCCGCGATGGTTTTCGGCTTGCGGGCCGGCCATGCCGCGGCGACCGGCAATTCGCTGCCGGACGACTGACGGTATCTTGCGGCCGTTGCGGCTTAATCAGTTGTCAGCTCTTGCCTTCGAGGTCGAGGTCCTCGTCGTCATCGACACCCTGCACTGCTTCTTCGTATGACACATCAGGTGTGAAGAGTTCCGGCTTCAAGCCGTCACCGGGTGGCGCAGTGTCACCGTTCGGCTCGCGTCGATGGGATCGCTGATCCGCGTCAGCTTCCGTCTCGGAACTTCTGGATTCTTTGATCCAGTCGCGGCTCAACAGGATCAGGCCCACTATTGCGATAACTACGGCGATTACCGCGAGCAAAGTTTTGCCGACAATGATGGCGGCCACCAAGACCACCATGCCCGCCACCGCGCAGACGATTGCAGCGATCAGTGCGACCATCCCCTCCCTGCTGCAGGTGGCACAACCCTCGATCCCGCATCACCGTGCCTGACGCACCGGACTCGACGCGTGCGCCCGAATCTACCCGGCGGTTGACTGATGCTCCGCTTTTCGGGCGTCCGGTGGTGCACCCGCATCGCAAGCCCGGCTGATCGCGCGGGGTCTGCGGCATCGCAGCGGGCGGTTAGGGCGCCGGCACCTCGATGACTGTGGCGGACCCCATCCCCCCGCCCGCACACATCGCCGCGACACCGATACCGCCGCCGCGCCTGTGCAACTCGTGCACCAAAGTGACGAGCATCCGGGCGCCCGTGGCGGCCACCGGGTGGCCCAGCCCGCAGCCGCTGCCGCTGACGTTGACCCGGTCCGGATCGAGGTCGAGCAGCTTGATGGTGGCGACACACATCGCCGCGAACGCTTCGTTGATCTCGAATAAGTCGACATCGGACGTCGAAAGGCCAGCTCGGTCAAGAGCTTTCGGGATCGCCTCGACAGGTGCAAGGCCGGTGATCGCCGGATCGACCCCGACGGAGGCCCAGGCCCGCACGGTTGCCAGCGCCGGCAGTCCCAGCCGGTCACTGGCGATGGTCAGCACCGCAGCGCCGTCGTTGGCGCCGCACGCGTTGCCCGCGGTGATCGAGAAGCCTTCGATCTCCGGGTGCAACGGCTTGAGGGCGGCCAACTTCTCCAGCGTGGTGTCGCGGCGAGGATGCTCGTCGACCGAAAACAGACCGTGCGGCGTCTCGATCGGCACGATCTCTTCTTTGAAGCGGCCCTCGTCGATCGCGGCGATCGCATTGCGGTGTGACCGCAACGCCCACGCGTCCATCTCCTCTCGAGACACCCCGGCCTTGACCGCGGCGTTCCACCCGACGGTGATCGACATGTCGAGGTTGGGTGCGTCCGGACGGTCCGGGTGCGTCGGCGGGAACCAGTCGACCCACTCGCCGTCAACCTCAAGGCGCGACCGCGGCGAGGTGGACGCAGAGTTGACACCACCGGCGATGATCAGCTCGTCCATTCCCGCGCGCACACTGGCCGCGGCGCTTTGCACCGCAGCCTGGCCGGCCGCGCAGTGCCGGTTGTTGGCCAGGCCGGGTACCGCCGTCAGGCCCGCGGTGATCGCGGCATGACGGGCGATCACGCCGCCGCCGTTGAGTCCTTCACCCAGGATGACGTCATCGATCTGCGCGGGGTCGAAGTCGGCCACGGCTTCGGACACGACGTGATTGGCCAGGTCATAGGCGGTGGTATCGCGAAGCGTGCCCTTGCGGGCAGTGCCGATAGGGGTACGCAGCGCGGACACGATGACAGCTTCAGGCACAGGAGTCTCCAATACGGCACGCGATGGTATGAGAACATTATTCTCTCAGTTCGAGAGTACGAGTTGCAAGAAGGGAAACTTGCATGCAGATCAGTGGTAGCGCCGCTATCGTGGTCGGCGGGGCGGGCGGTCTGGGCGAGGCCACGGTTCGCCGTCTCCATGCCGCCGGCGCGAAAGTGGTGATCGCCGATCTGGCCGACGAAAAGGGTAAACAGCTCGAGACCGAGCTCGGCGCCCATTACGTGCGCACCGACGCCACCAGCACCGACGAAGTTCAGGCAGCTCTTGCAGAAGCGGAATCGCTTGGGCCGTTGCGAATCTCGGTAGACACCCACGGCGGCCCGGCAAGCGGCGGACGTCTGGTCGGTAAGGACGGCTCTCCGTTGGACCTCGAAGGTTTCAAGACGACCATCGACGTGTACCTGACCGGCGTCTTCAACGTGATGCGCCTGGCCGCGGCTGCCATCGCGCGGCAAGAACCGGTCGACGGCGCACGCGGTGTCATCATCAACACGGCCTCCATCGCCGCTTATGAAGGACAGATCGGTCAGCTGCCCTACGCCGCAGCGAAGGGCGGCGTCGTCGGCATGACGCTGGTGGCGGCGCGCGACCTATCACCGCTGGGCATCCGCGTGGTCACCATCGCTCCCGGAACGTTTCTGACGCCGGCGTACGGCAAAGCCGGCGACCAACTGGAAGCGTACTGGGGCCCGCAGGTGCCGCACCCCAAGCGAATGGGCCGTCCTCCCGAGTACGCCACGCTGGTGCACAGCATCGTCGAAAACGACTACCTAAACGGCGAAATCATCCGCCTGGACGGGGCACTGCGGTTCCCGCCGAAGTAACGTAGCCAGTCGGCGCGCACTTAAATGCGCAGCAAAATCGTCGAGCGTAACGCCACCGCGATAATCGTCGAGTTTTATCGCCGTGGCGTTACCCTCGGTGCCGCGGCCGGCTGCGTATCGGCGCTAGTTCTTGCCGGCGTTCAGCTTGGCGACGATGGTCCGGAAATCCTCGGTCTGCATCGACTGATTCTCGGCCGTCAGCGCGAAATCCAAAGTCGCCAGCACGGCACGCTCAAGGTGCACATTGAGCACCCGCTTGGTGCTTTCCACCGCCTGCTGAGGCAGTCGCAGGATTTTGTTGGCACACCCAATCGCCTCGGCCAGCGGATCAGCGGCCACGTGGTTGGCCAAACCCAGTTCAACGGCGCGGGCGGCGGGAATCCGGGTGCCCGTCAGCGCGTACTCCTTGGCCAGCAGCAGGCTGATGTGCAGCGGCCATGTCAACGGGCCGCCGTCGGCGGCCACCAACCCCACCTGCACATGCGGGTCGGCGAGGTAGGCGTCATCGGCGATGTAGACGATGTCGCTCAGCGCGACCAGGCTGCAGCCGAGCCCGACGGCCGGGCCGTTGACCGCCGCTATCACCGGGATCCGGCAGCGGGCCATGCCCAACACGATCTCACGCCCGTCCGAGATGGTCTTGGCACGCAGGTCGGCGTCGCCGGCCAGTTCGGCGAGGTAGGCGAAGTCCCCGCCGGCTGAGAACGCCCGGCCGGCGCCGGTGATCACTGCGGCGCGGGCCTGGCGGTCATCACTCAAGCGTTGCCACAGTCTCGCAAGCCCGTTGTGCAGGTCGTCGTTGACCGAGTTGAGCGAGTCGGGCCGGTTGAGCGTGATGATCCGCAACGCGCCCTCGGCGCGAACGTCGATTTCCTGCGGCATGTCGTACAAGTCAGACTCCTAATCCCAAGATTCGCGAAGAGATGATGTTCTTCTGTATCTGCGACGTCCCGCCCATGACGCTTTGCGCGCGGCTGTACATGTAGGCGCTCAGCAGGTCGGGGTCGCTCGTTCCGCCGGCGGCCAGCGCGGCGTGGCCGACCGACTGCTCGACCCAGGTCATCAGCAGCTTGTCCAGCGATCCGTCCGACGTGTGCGTGACACCGTCGAGCTGTTCGGACAACCGCCGCCGGACGTGATGCGTGAGCATTTCGGTTTGGACTGCGGCCCAGGCGAGTTCGTTACCGGCAACGCCGTCGGTGCGAGCGGCTAGCTGCCGCACCAGCTTTCCGTAGCGGGCCGCGTAGCCCAGGGTGGATGGTTCACGTTCGTGTCCGACCACAGTCATCGCCAGCGGCCAGCCCTCGCCCGGCGCGCCCACCATCTGGTCTGCGGGCACGGTCGCACCGTCGAAGAAGACCTGACCGAATTCGGTGGTGACGCCGTTGATCATCCGCAGCGGTCGCTGCTGCACGCCAGGCTGCTTCATCGAGACGATGAACGCCGAGATACCGCGGTGCCGCTTGGCGTCTGGGTCGGTGCGCGCCAGCAGCAGACACCAGTCTGCGATGTCGGAGTAGCTGGTCCAGATCTTGTGCCCGTGGATGACGTAGTTGTCGCCATCGGGGGTGGCTCTGGTCGCCAGCGACGCCAGGTCCGAGCCGGCGCCGGGTTCGCTGAAGCCCTGGCACCACCGTTCGGTGCCGTTGATCATGCCGGGCAGGAACCGCCGGCACAGGTCCGTGCTGCCGTGGCGGCTCAGACCCGCGACCAGATAGCCGAGGCTGGGCCGGGGTGGAGCGCCGGCCCGGGCCAGCTCCTCGTCGAGGATGACGTCGTAGACCGGCGGCAGTTCCTGACCGCCGTACTCGCGCGGCCACGACAGCCCGAAGAAACTACCTTCGTAGAGCGCGCGATGCCACTCGCCCTGCTGTGCCCAGTAATCGTCGCCGGAGCTGGGAAACTGCTTGGCGTGCAGCGCAAGCCAGGACCGCAGCCGGTCCCGGAAGGCGGCCTCGTCGGGCGAGTCACGGAAGTCCAACGTCGATCTCCTCCAGGTTGACGGGCCACAGTGCAGTCGAAGTCAGCGCACGCCGCAGGTAGACGTGGGCCAGGCATTCCCAAGTATTGCCGACGCCGCCGTGTACCTGAATCACGTTCTCGCACACGGTTCGCGCTGCGCGCGCACAGTAGACCTTGGCCACACGGGCTGCGCGAATGGCCTCGGCCGCCGTGAGCTCGTCGACGGCCCAGGCGGCGTGCCGCAACACACTCACCGACCCCTCGATGAGGGCCAAGCTCTCGGCGAGCAGATGCGCGACAGCCTGAAACGAGCCGATCGACTTACCGTACTGCTCGCGTACTTTCGCGTAGTCGCACGCCAGGGTGTGCGCGCCGCGTGCGGTGCCGACCAGGTCCGCAGTGGTGATCACCAAGGCGAGAGCAAACCATTGCCGCGCAACATCGTCGGACACGGCGCCCAATGCTTGCGGAGTGCCCGTAATGCCGGCGCGGGCTCGGGTCAGATCGGCGCCGAGCTCAACCTCGCCGAGATCGACGCTGAGCACTGCGGTGTCGTCGAGCAGCAGGGCGCGCTGATATCCGCGCGCGTCGATCGCGTGATCGCGGAGCGCGATCGTGGCACCGTGCGCGTCGGCGCCGACGTGGCGGGCCAGCTCATCGGCGAGCACCGGCCCCAGAAACGGCGCGTCGACCAGCCCGCGCCCGAATTCCTCTGTGACGACGGCTACTTCGACGCCGGAGGCACCGTCGGAGCGCAGCGACCGCCATCCGGTCGTCGCGACCTGCCTGTCCAGGCGAGTGATGCGCTCATCGTCGTCCAGTGCCTGCACCGACCCGGGGCCGAGGTCGTCGGCCAGCTTGGCGGCCGCGTCGCGCAGTTGCCGTTGTTCAGAGGTCAGACGTACATCCATCACGTTCCTTCAGCACTCGGCGTAACACCTTGCCGGAAGGCAGGCGAGGAATCTCGGCGACGAAAACCACGCGGCTCAGGCGCTTATAGGACGCCAGCCGGTCAGCCACCCAGTCGGTGAGTTCGGCGGCGAGTGCGCAGTCATCGACGTCGTCATCCGCATGTGTCGCGACCGCGGCGACGACCGCTTCGCCGTCGACGGTGTCGGGAACACCGAACACCGCACAGTCTTTGACGGCGGGGTGACCGTGCAGCACAGCTTCGATCTCGGCGGGCGCGACCTGAAAGCCGCGCACCTTGATCATCTCTTTGGACCGATCGGTGATCCGCAGCCAGCCACCGGCGTCCAGGTAGCCGACGTCACCGGTCCGATACCAGCCGTCGCACAGGACATCTCGCGTCGCTTCGCACGGCAGGTAGCCGGCCATCAGCGAATCGCCCCGCGCCTGGATCTCACCGACCTCACCGGGTCCGACCTGCTCGCCGGTCTGCAACGAGACAACTCGCACCTGCACGCCCGGTACCGGCCGGCCAACGGAGTCGAGTCGCGCGCCGTCGAGCGGATTGCAGGCGATGACCGGCAACTCGGTGGTCCCGTACGCCGGAACCCACCCGACGCCGGTCCGACGGGTGACGGTCTCGGCGACGCTCGCGCTGACCGGCGTCGCTCCCCACATGATGAACCGCAGCGACGAGAGATCGTAGGACTCCAGATGCGGGTTCGAGGCGATAGCCAAAGCGATTGGTGCGACAGCCATCTCGACGGTGATCCGATCGTCTTGGATGTGCTGCAACATGCGATCCACGTCGAACCGGCGATGCAGGCGCATCCACACACCGGTCTGCAACGCCGTTACGATGTTGAGCAGTCCGAGAATGTGCGACGGCGGAGTGGCGATCTGAATGCGATCGCGCGCAGTCAAACCCATCGCCTCGCGCCAATGCCCGACGGCGGCCTGCAGCGAACGATGAGTGTGCCGAACCGCTTTCGGAAGACCCGTGGTACCCGAGCTGAAGGCCAATACCGCATCGGCATCAGGCGGAGGAGCGTCGCTGAACGCTGGTTCGCCCGCGACGATGGGTTCGTCGAGATGCAACATCGGCATCAGACTCGACAGCACATCGTGGTCGCCGACAGCGTGCGACGGGTTCGTCAACGCCAGCGCGTGCT
>NZ_JBARMY010000451.1:0-1538 GCF_049802695.1 Mycobacterium sp. | reverse complement strand
GCGGAGGGCCGAGAATCACCTGCCCGTACTTGTCCGCTCCCTCGGCCATCCGTTCTGGCGAGATTTGGAAACCATCCGGGCGCGGCGTTGCCTTGTCACGCCCGGCGTAGCGGAACATCCCTTCGATTCCGGCGGGAGTGTTGATCATCAGCAGATCCGCTTTTTTGGAGGTGATGCGATATGCGTGCGGAATGTTCTTGGGCAAGAACACAATTCCGCCTTCTGACAGCTCCATCTCCTGGTCGTCTAACCAGAGCAACGCGGTGCCCTTGATCAGCATGAAGACCTCATCCTCACGCGTGTGTTTGTGATACGGCGGTGCTTCGCCCTCGCTGACATCGAAGCGTCCGACCATCAACTGGCCATTTGTGGCTCTGCCGTCGAGCAAGATCGCCAGCGTGCCACCGTCGAGCCATTCCAATTGCTGCTGCTGCTCCGGTTGCGCCAGGTATGCAATGCTCATGCGTCGTCCCATTCGGTTCAGCGGGAGTTGGGCGACTTCGATGTCAGACATCGAGATTATCCAGCTATGCCCCTATCAACTACCGGGCCGCGGAATTAACTGCCGGCCGTCCCGGAGGCGGCGCCCGGTGCTCTGCGGCTGAGCGTGGTTTGACGACGGCGCGGCTAGCCGTGCGGCGGCGGGCATGGGGCCGGCAAAAAGAGGGCCCAGCACTGCCTCTGCGGCGGAGGTGGCGGCGGTGGCGCAGGTTCGGGAGGTGGCGGCTGGTCGTCCGGATCGTCCATCTGCCAGACAAGAGGTGTGAGGCCGGACTCGGCCTGGGCGCTACCTGAAGCCAGCCCCAGGACGGCTATCGCGACGCCGCCCGTCAGCAGCGCGCCGGCGATTATCCGGCTCAGAATGCGATTGGTGTGCATGGTGTGATGCCCCTTTGTTCGTTGCAGCCCGGGCTGCCTGAAGCGAATTGTTCGCCTCGCAAGGGCCGAACGCATGGGGCAGTTGCCCTATTTGGTGCAGCACCGCTGCACTCTTCCCGACGGCGACCCAACTCAATGGTCTGAGCAGCCGCAGAAGTTTCGCCGGAGGCGGAATAGCGCCATGCGGTGCTCGGGTTGCGGTAGTAGTGACCACGCGGAAGAGGCGCGCGCGATCGGCCGCGCCGGGCTGGCCCACTACTTCTACCTGTCGAACTACGTGACCAATTGGAAGCGGCTGGGTTTCACCGACGCCGACGTCACCCCACCCGGCAGCGATAAAATCGTCGACGCCGTGGTTGCCCACGGGACGCCTGAAGAAATCGCCAAGCGGTTGGGCGAGTATCTGACCGCCGGCGCCAACCACGTCGCGATTCTTGTGTACGGCGGCCCGGAGAAGGTGTTGCCGACGCTGTCGGAACTCGCTGGGCCGCTTGGCCTGTCG
The DNA here is from genome assembly GCF_049802695.1 of Mycobacterium sp. GTDB lineage: Bacteria > Actinomycetota > Actinomycetes > Mycobacteriales > Mycobacteriaceae > Mycobacterium. Next base: position 157 of record NZ_JBARMY010000451.1, on the reverse strand, counting down.
CGGTAACGGGAGCAACCCCGGCTTCCCCCGGCGATCCACCCGGACGTATTCCGTCTCAGCTGGCTAATCAGCCGAACCGTGGCGATATCGTTTCCCGTGGGGCGTCGGGAAGGGTCGTGAGCGAGTGTGAACGTAATGAGTCTCTTTGACTTGCGTG
>NZ_JBARMY010000450.1:0-2812 GCF_049802695.1 Mycobacterium sp. | reverse complement strand
CGCGCCGGACGTTGCGTACCTTCTTGTGCTCGGCCAAGTGCGCGGTCACCAGCTCGTCGCCGTCGGGCGTGGACTGCACGCCCACCCAGACAAGACTGACCTGTGGACTCCCGTCGGGATTCAGCGTGACCAGGGTGGCGTCGGCACCGTCTCCGATGAATTCGCGCGCAGCGGCGTTGAGCTTCATGCGGTGTTCTACCGCTGAACGCCACGATTAATTCCCTTCCAAGCGGCGCCGACGAGCTGACCGGTAGCGTCGCCGTCATGGCCGGCGACAACCCTTTCCACGCGGAGGCTTGGGAACCTGTCGACGCGCTCGGTGAGCTGACCGACATCACCTACCACCGCCACGTCACCGACGCCACCGTGCGGGTGGCGTTCAACCGGCCGGAGGTGCGCAACGCGTTTCGCCCGCACACCGTCGACGAGCTTTACCGCGTGCTCGACCATGCGCGAATGTCCCCCGAGGTCGGCGTGGTGCTGGTGACCGGCAACGGACCCTCGCCGAAAGACGGCGGCTGGGCGTTCTGCTCCGGCGGAGACCAACGCATCCGCGGGCGCGATGGCTACCAGTACGCCTCCGGCGAGACGGCCGAGACCGTCGACACCGCTCGCGCCGGCCGGTTGCACATCCTAGAGGTGCAGCGGCTGATCCGGTTCATGCCCAAAGTGGTGATCTGCCTGGTCAACGGGTGGGCGGCCGGCGGCGGGCACAGTCTGCACGTGGTATGCGACCTCACCCTGGCCAGCCGCCAGCACGCCCGTTTCAAGCAGACCGACGCCGACGTCGGCAGCTTCGACGGCGGCTACGGCAGCGCTTATCTGGCCCGGCAGGTGGGCCAGAAATTCGCCCGCGAGGTGTTCTTCCTGGGGCGTCCGTACACCGCCGAGCAGATGCATCAGATGGGCGCAGTGAACGAGGTCGTCGATCACGCCGAGCTGGAAACCGTCGGCGCGCAATGGGCTGCCGAGATCAACGCGAAATCACCACAGGCGCAACGGATGCTGAAGTTCGCGTTCAACCTGCTCGACGACGGGCTGGTAGGCCAGCAGCTGTTCGCCGGCGAAGCGACCCGGTTGGCGTACATGACCGACGAGGCGGTCGAGGGCCGGGACGCGTTCCTGGAGAAACGCGGCCCGGACTGGAGCCGTTTCCCGCGCTACTTCTGACCACGCTCGTCGCATCAAGTGCGCCGCCTAGACTGCCGCCTGTGAGTAGAAGTCCCCTGCGCCGAATGAATGCAGCCTTGGCGATGGCCGGCATGCGGCCGCCCATTGCGCCGCAACTACTGCTGAACCGGGCGATCAACAAACCCGTCGACCTCGACGGCAAGCGCATCCTGCTCACCGGCGCGTCGTCGGGGATCGGCGAGAGCGCCGCCGAGAAGTTCGCCCGCCACGGCGCCACCGTCGTGGCCGTTGCGCGCCGCAAGGACCTGCTGAACGCGGTCGTGGACCGGATCAACGCCAACGGCGGCACCGCGACGGCGATGCCGTGCGACCTGTCCGACCTCGACGCCGTCGACGCGCTGGTCGCCGACGTCGAACAGCGTCTGGGCGGAGTCGACATCCTGGTCAACAACGCTGGCCGATCCATCCGCCGGCCGCTGGCCGAGTCGCTGGAACGCTGGCACGACGTGGAGCGGACGATGGTGCTCAACTATTACTCGCCGCTGCGGCTGATCCGCGGACTCGCGCCCGGCATGCTCGAGCGCGGCGACGGCCACATCATCAACGTCGCGACCTGGGGTGTGTTCAGCGAAGCGTCACCGCTGTTCTCGGTGTACAACGCGTCCAAGGCCGCGTTGTCAGCGGTCAGCCGGGTCATCGAAAGCGAGTGGAGCGCCAAGGGCGTGCACTCCACCACGCTGTATTACCCGCTGGTGTCCACCCCGATGATCGCGCCCACCAAGGCCTACGACGGAATGCCGGCGTTGAGCTCACGGGAGGCCGGTGAGTGGATGGTGACCGCGGCCCGCGCCCGACCCATCCGGATCGCGCCGCGGTTCGCCGTCGGCATCAGGGCCTTGGACACCGTCGGCCCCCAATGGGTTACCACGCTGATGAAACGAAGCGCCTTCGGCAGGCCCTGACCCCGACAGGTGACTCGTCCGCCGGCTTGGCTGACCATCGCTTTCACGCTGCGTGATAGACACGAAGGCATGGAGATCCTGGCCAGCCGGATGCTGTTTCGGCCGGCGGACTATCAGCGGTCGATGAGCTTCTACCGGGACCAACTCGGGCTGGCGATCGCCCGTGACTACGGCGCGGGCACCGTCTTCTACGCCGGGCAGTCGTTGATCGAACTGGCCAGTCACGGCGCTGAGGGAAATTCCGACGGCCCGTTCCCGGGCGCGCTGTGGCTGCAGGTGCGCGACGTCCGCGCCACCCAGTCCGAACTGGAGAGCCGGGGCGTGGCAATTGCGCGCGAGGCGCGCCAGGAGCCCTGGGGTCTACACGAGATGCATGTGATCGATCCGGACGGCGTGACGCTGATCTTCGTTCAGATACCACCGGATCACCCGCTGCGCCGGGACACCCGGCTGGATCGGCGCAGTTCCGAAGGTTAACCCCAGCGGAACAGCGGTAGACAACTCCGGATACAGCCGCTTTTATGCGTCCCTTTCATTCGACATCTGAACGGTCCGCCCCCCACAATTGGCCCGTGATCCCTTGTGAGCGTGGTGCTCTGTGAGCCTTCAACTCTTTCTTCTGATAATCGTCGTCATCACCGCACTCGCCTTCGACTTCACCAACGGGTTCCATGACACCGGCAACGCCATGGCGACCTCCATCGCCAGCGGCGCACTCG
>NZ_JBARMY010000449.1:0-9296 GCF_049802695.1 Mycobacterium sp. | reverse complement strand
GTTGGCAGCGACAGATGCTGGCGCTGATCGAGGTCCCCTATCGCGTGATCGACGTGGCGGCGGGCGACCTCGGCTCATCTGCGGCGCGCAAATTCGACTGTGAGGCCTGGGTGCCGACGCAGCAGGCTTACCGCGAACTCACCTCGACGTCGAACTGCACCACTTTCCAGGCGCGCCGGCTGGCGACGCGTTACCGAGACGCGACGGGCAAACCGCAGATCGCCGCGACGCTCAACGGCACGCTGGCCACCACCCGGTGGCTGGTCGCGATCCTGGAAAACCACCAGCGTCCCGACGGCAGCGTTCGGGTGCCCGACGCACTGGTGCCCTTTGTCGGAGCCGAACTGCTGGAGCCCCGAAACGCTTAGGCGCCCATGCTCGCCGGCGCCTGATCGGATCGCGCGTGGCGGCGCTGCCATTCCAAGGTGGCGAAGTAAAAGGCCAAAGCGAAGGCGAAGCTGGTGAACAGTCTGGCGAGGAAATACAGCCACGGCCGGCGCTAACCCCGTCGGTAGCCGTCGACGATGGTGAAGAGCGGCAGCAGAACGACATTGGCGATCGTGTAGTCCTGGCTGGCTTGGCTGGTCAGCGCGGGTATCGCAACAACTCGTCGAGCAGCGCGGTGAACTCTTCTGGATTTGCCGGAGTGAAGGCCGGACTCGGCCGGGTCCCGGGCACGTCGAGCGTGATCAGCGTGGACCTGAACGGCCGCCGCACGTCCAGCGGCAGCCAGCGGCGCAGATCAGAACTACCCCAGACCCGGAACCGGTGCATGAACAGACCCAACGGCTCCGCCTTGTACCCACGGACGGTGCTGAGCGCGATGACCTTCGAGGTGCCGGACGGAAAGTGGTAGCGGCGCAACGTGATTGCCTCGCGGTCCAATTGAACCAGGCCATCGTCGTAGTGCTGTGAAGCGGTCACCGCCGTGCACACCGAAGCTGGTGACCGCGGGTGGTGAGGCAGCGGCCGTCGCGCAGATCCCACTGCCACCCGTGCAAGTTGCACGTCAGCGTGTGCCCTTCCACCACTCCGAAGCGGGACAGGTCCGCTTTCAGATGCGGGCAGCGGCGCTGAAACTCCCACCCCTCCATAGTGGTCGACGCGATATCGTCGTGCGCTTCGGCGAACCAGCCGTCGGCGTAAGCGATCCGCTCGGCGGTGAGACATTTGAAAAACGTGTACAGGTACTCGTTGTAGCCCCCGACGCGCCAAGCTCTGAACCGCGTCGACAAAAAGATCGTGTTGACCCAGTCCTGCTCGTTGTCGCGTAGCAACGTGCGCACCATCTCCGGTGGAATCGCAAAGCCGTAGCGAAATTTTTCGTCGGCAATCGGCTCGCGCACAGCGCGTTTCGGGAAGTCAAGCACCACTGTCTCGGAACCTAGCACCAGTTCGACGGGGTAGCCGATACCATCGCAAATCTCATCGCTGGCAAGCATGATGGGCTCGAACGTCGCCCGCAGCGGCTCCAGCAGCGGCTCGCCGACCGATGGTGCCCAGCGGGCCTTCTCAGCGGCCAGCACCGGCGCCATCCGGGCGGCATAGTCGGCGAGATAATCAGCCTTGCCGGTCGTGAAGATGGCCTCCACCTGCTCGGCCGGCAGCGGATGACAGAGGGAATCTAGTTGTGCACCATTGAATTTCGCGGTGGAACCAGGGATCATCAGCAGTCCGCGGTCATGGCCGTGGGCGCGCATCTGCTCCAGGAAGACCATCTGGTCGGGGAAGATGTTGTCCGGTTCGCCGTGGTCGTCGTTGAGGTCGCGCAGTTCGGGGTCCAGGAAGCAGGGCGGGCCCGCTGAGGGGATGACCCAGGTGGCACCGACCTGTGCGATGTACTGGCGGGCGCGGTCCATCTGGCGTTGCCGCTTCTGGGTGCCGAACGCCTCTTTGGCGCGTGCCGGCATGTCGTAGACCATCGGGTACCAGATCGCCCCGGAAAACTGCAGCATGTGCACATCGATGTGGCCGAACTCTGAACTCAGCACGTCCAAATCCAACGGGCGTGCGTCGTTCATATTGAAAACTGTTGTCGCACCGTCGGACACCACCAACGCCGAGTCCCCGATCGGGCCGTCAGCGGGGGCCCGCAGTGCGATGATCATGATATCGAGGTCACCTTTAGGCCCGCTGATCCGCTGCTTTTCCGAGTCCGTCGTCTCGATGAAGCGGTGAAATCCAAGTTCTTGCAGCGCGTTGCGCAGGTCGGGCACCGGAAAGTCCGGTAGCAGCACCACCGCGTCCTTATTGACGTGCGCCGCAAGCAGCTTGGCGTCGAAGTGGTCGCGGTGCAGGTGCGAGACGTACAGGTAGTCGCACTCACCCAGACGGTCCCAGTCCAGCGTGCTGTTGTCCGGGAATGGGAACCACGACGCGAAGTAGGCCGGGTTGACCCATGGGTCGCACAGGACGCTGCCCGCACTGGTCTCGATCAGGAAGCCGGCGTGGCCGACGCTGGTGACCTGCACAAATGCCTTTCAAAGAGGTAAGAGCGTAAGGCGCCGCCTCGAGCTTAGCGGTAGCGCACAGCTCGAGTGCGGTGTGCGGGTCTGTCACCGTTGGATGTCGCCCGGCGGCCCGAGTCGACGCGGTTTGTGGCTAGGACTCCGCATCTCGCCTCCTGGACTAAAAACGGCGATCCAGGATGATTGATTTCGACTTACGCCGAGTTTCGTGTAGCTGGCCTTAGCTAATTTACCGGCAAGGAAACGTCACGATTAGATCACGGTTTTCCTGAGACGATTCTGATATTGACTTCCCTGCAATAAGGTCACGCCTACTACCGAGGCTCTATGACATGCGCGAAAGCGCCTTACAGAACACAACAAAAGCTACCCAGACGTCGGCACCCGCTAAGTCACCATGCGGGTACCACGCCTTAATAAGCAGCGCACCAGTTCGATTTGGCCGTTGCTGTGAAGAGGCGCAATGGATATATCCTTCGCGAACCGCGATTCCTTCTTGACTTTAGAATCGCCGCAGGTTGGCGCATCGATCGGGTTGACCACAAACAACCACGAAAGCTTTCCGGACTTTCCGCTGCGACTCGGTAACTCGTATCCAGTTCCGATGAAATCCTTGTATGCCCGCGTCGCCGAAGGCCTCGGCGCAGCGCCGCCGCGCAACATCACTCATGGTTGACTTACGGCCCGAATTGGAAAATGGGGCGACCGGGCCCCGCGGAATTTCGTTGCCTAAGTTAAAGATGCAACGCCTGCCCGATCTATGGATTTCAGAGTTTCTTAGGCGCGAATACAACACCAAGAGGCGGCATTCCGCCAACGGCCTGCTGCCATCGGTTCCGCTACGAACACAAGAAAAACGTGGCCCGGATGACTTCGAATCGCAGGGCGGCACGAACCCGAGGGAAGGCGGCAGCACCGCAGCTGTCCATTCAGACCTCGCCGCGCTAAGCGACGGGGCGACGCCTCCGGCCTCGCAGCGATCGGTGGGCGACGGCCCTACCAGGTCCGCACTTGACCGCGGAGCCTCTGCAGCCCCCCAGGCACAGCGGAACGGCCGGCACCGGCGGCCCTGGCTGCCCGAACGCGTGGTGCTCAACCAAAGAGCCCATCAAATCAGGTCGCTACGGTTCTTCAAGAGGATTACCGCACCGGGAACCGGGGGTGTTTTCCAACGGCTGGGCGATTTGGTAGTGCGGTGGCCGCTGCTTGTCATCGGGGTATGGGTGGCGCTCGCGGTCGTCCTGTCGATGACGTGCCCATCCTTGGACGACATGATCGAGGAACATCCAGTCGCTTTTCTGCCGACCAACTCCCCAGTGTCGGTGACGACGAATCAGATGACCGAGGCGTTTCACGATAAAGGGACCGACAACATCCTGCTCGTGGTCCTGACCGACGAAAAGGGGCTGGGACGCGCCGACGAAGGCGTTTACCGCACACTGGTCGACAACCTGCACAAGGACACTCGACACGTCGTGATGCTGCAGGATTTCCTCAGCACACCTCCCTTGCGCGACGTCATGACCAGTAAAGATGGCAAGGCATGGATGCTGCCGGTGGGCCTCGCCGGCGAGTTGCGCACAGCGCAGTCCTACGTTGCCTACAAGCGAGTCGCGCGCCTCGTCAAACAGACCTTCAGTCAGAAACCAGCGGGATCCACGCTGACCGCGAACCTGACGGGACCTGCGGCCACCGTCGTTGACCTCACTGATATCGGTTGGCTAGATCAGGAAAACATCGAACTCGCGCTAACCATCATGTTGGCCACCATCCTGATGATCGTTTACCGAAACCCGGTCACCATGATGCTGCCGTTGATCACCATCGGCGCGTCCCTGGTGACTGCACAGGCCATTGTGGCTGGACTCGCCCAATTGGGCGTCGGCGTTTCCCCGCAGACCATAGTGTTTCTCAGCGGGATGATGTCCGGAGCGGGCACAGATTATGCCGTCTTTCTCATCAGTCGCTACCACGACTACGTGCGGCTCGGCGCGGATTCGGATCAAGCGGTAAAGAAAGCGTTGGCGTCGATCGGCAAGGTGATCGCGGCGTCAGCGGCCACCGTGGCCGTCACCTTTCTCGGGATGGTTTTCGCACGGTTGGGAGTGTTTTCATCGGTCGGTGTAGCTTTGTCGGTCGCCATCGGCGTCGCGTTCTTGGCTGCGGTGACTCTGCTCCCGGCCATCCTGGTGCTCACCGGTCGACGTGGTTGGATCAAGCCGCGCCGCGACCGCACCACCCGTTTCTGGCGGCGATCGGGAATACGGATTGTCCGCCGGCCCAAGATCCATCTGGTCGCGAGTTTGCTAGTGCTGATCCTGTTGGCCAGCTGCGCAAGCCTGGCCCGCTACAACTACGACGATCGCAAGACGCTGCCGCGCAGGGTCGAGAGCGGCATCGGATATATAGCGATGGACCGTCATTTCCCGATCAACGAATCCATTCCGCAGTATCTCGTGATCCAATCCCCGCACGACTTGCGAACGCCGACGGCGCTTGCCGACCTAGAGCAGATGGCGCAGCGGATCAGTCAGCTGCCCGGTGTCGCGATGGTACGGGGAATCACCCGCCCCACCGGCCAATCACCAGAAGAGGCCAGAGCGACGTTCCAGGCAGGCATGGTCGGCGACAAGCTCCACGACGCCTCCGGCGCGATCACCGACCACACAGGTGACCTCACCACGCTGACCAAGGGCGCCAACCAGCTGGCCGACAGCCTCGGCGACATCCGCGGCGGGATGATGCAGGCAATCGGCAATGTCGGCGGGCTCGTCGACCTCCTCGCTTACCTGCAAAACCAGTTCGGTGGAGAAAAGACTCTCAAGGACATCGACACCGCCGCCAAACTCGTCACCAGCATGCGCAGCCTGGGTGACGCCCTCGGCGTGAACCTCTCAGATGTCGCGGGCGCCTCCGACTGGGCCGGCCCGCTGTTGACCGCCCTTGATGCCAGCCCCATTTGCGCCGCCGACCCCTCCTGCCAGGACTCGCGCAGCCAGTTGCAGCGCCTGGTCACCGCCCAACAGGACGGGACTTTCGACAAGGTCATCGGTCTGGCTCGACAGCTGCAATCGACACAGGGCACGCAAACCCTGGGGTCGGCGGCGCAGGCTTTGCGGGAAGCACTCAACACTGCCACCGACGCCATGCGCTCGTTGGGCGGCGGCGACCCCGGTGGCATCCGGGGGCGCTTGGCCGAGCTGCGACAGGGTGCCGAACAACTCGCCGAAGGCAGCCGGCAATTGGCCAACGGTGTGAAAGAACTGGTCGAGCAGACCAAAAAGATGGGCGTCGGACTCAACGAGGCGTCGGGATTTCTGTTAGCGATGAAGTACGACGCGTCGAAGCCTTCGATGTCCGGCTTCTACATTCCGCCGCAGGTACTGACTCGGGATGACTTCAAGGAAGCCGCCTCGGCTTTCGTCTCACCCGACGGACACACCGTGCGTTACTTGGTACAAACCGACCTCAACCCGTTCAGCACCCAGGCTATGGATCAGGTCAATTCGATCACTAGGACCGCGCGAGGAGCTGAACCGAATACCGAGCTGGCCGGCGCATCGATGTCGATCGCGGGATACACCGCAACGCTTCGAGATATGCGGGACTACTACAACCACGACATCAGATTCATCATCGTCGTGACCGTCATGGTGGTGCTGCTGATTTTGATCGCCCTGCTGCGCGCGCTGGTCGCACCGCTCTATCTGATCGGTTCAGTGGTGATTTCCTACCTGGCCGCACTTGGCATCGGCGTCATCGTGTTTCAAGGCGTGCTCGGCCAACAATTGCATTGGAGCTTGCCGGGCTTGACCTTCATCATTTTGGTCGCGGTGGGCGCGGACTACAACATGCTTCTTATTTCTCGGATCCGGGACGAATCTCCGCATGGCATACGTTCCGGTGTGATACGCACCGTGGGCTCGACTGGTGGTGTGATTACCGCGGCCGGTCTCATCTTCGCGGCATCAATGTTCGGTCTGCTGTTCGCCAGCATCAGCACGGTCATCCAATGCGGCTTCGTCGTCGGGATCGGGATTCTGATGGACACCTTCGTGGTGCGCACCATTACAGTGCCAGCCATTGCGGTCCTGGTCGGACGGGCAAACTGGTGGCCGTCACGATTGTGGCCGAGGCGGCCACGGTCGTCGACCGGCGGCCAATCACGTGTTGCTACGCCGCGCCGGCGTACGGCCGGTCCGAGTCCCGCGCCGACGAGTTCCCCGACCCATCAGCCACGGTCTAAACCACCCCAATTAGTAGCGCAGCGAAAGATCCCGGCAAGTCCACGAATTCGGCCATTGTCCGCGGCCAACGCGGTCACCTGTTCGAAGAGACCCTGCAATAACAACTGGAAAGGAAGAAAAAATGCACAACACATCCAAGTCCGTCAAACTGGCAGCTGGGGCGCTCGCGGTCGCGTGGGCGGTTTTCGGATTGACCGCTTGCGGTTCCAGGGGTGGTGGGCAAAAGCTCATGAACGCACCGAGCCCGAACTTCGGAAGCTCGAGCGCACAGTACGAGGCCCCTAGCACGCTCAAATAGGATACTTCGCGATCAACATCCGTTCCTATGAGGGGAAAGTGTCCCGCACGGGTTCGACGAGCGCCGGGGGTGTAATCCCCCGGCGATTCGCCCCTCAACTTCACCGCTACAAGCCCGCGATGAAGTCAGGGCCTTGACGAGTCCCTAACCAAACCGGCGCCTCTGCCGGCGCGGGATAATGTCCGATCGGCGCCGATTGCGCTTATGTCGTACCAAGACTATGAAGTTTGGTGCGTGCAAATATGTTCGGCGCAAATTTTAGTCGTCGGTGTGACATATAACTTACCCCCGCTGTCTCCGATGTGAGCAAGAGTCCGTCGGCTGTCCTTATTTGCGAGGTCGTTACGTCTATTCGCAACTGTGGGTCCCGAAATTGTGGACCAGCATATTCCGTACACCACGGCGGCGTAGGGCCGGTTCAAGTCCTGCGCCACGAGAGTTACTCGACCGTCAGCCACCGTATAAATCAGCAAGTAACAGCGCCGCAAAAATCCGAAATAAATTTTCGATTACCGGCCATAACACGAGGTCACCGCGGTAAGCTCTTGACACCATCCAACAAGGAATGGAAAGGAAGAAAAGAATGGGTATACACATCACCTCCAAGTCCCTCAGGCCGGCAGTCGGGGCGCTCGGGATCGCGTTCATAATGGGCGCGCCGATAGGCGGCTGCGGACATCATGTCGTCTCCCGCGAACTCAACATGGGTCCCTCAAGCGCACAGTTCGAGATCGGTCACACAGTCAAATAGGACTGTTCGGATTTCCCGCCGACCTCGCGCCGATAGCAAATCGCTGAACGCGGTTGTCTCGAACGACCGCCGACCCTCAAGGGCACCTGCTCGGCGGTGAGCAATCGGCGGGCAACACCTACGACAGGTCGACACGCAACTAAGCGTTGTCGGGCTGAATCCTGTCAATCAACAACCAGTGAAAAGGAAGAAAAAAATGCGCACGTACATCAGCTCAAAGTCACTCAAACGGGCAGCCGCGACGCTCGTGCTGGCCGTCTCCGTCGTGTCGGCGGGTTTCGGATTGACCGGATGCGGTTCGCATGGCGGCGGTATGGACGGTGGCGGTGGCGTGACCCAGCCGAACAAATAGCGCACCGTTCGAAGTTGGTCACACGGTTGAAAAGGCTTTGATGAGCGCCGGGGGCGCGAATCCCTCGGCGACTCATCATCCCCTTAACTTCACGGCCGCAAGCCGGCGCTGAAGATCACACCATGACGATTCACCGGATTGGGCTTCAGCGCCGGTAATACCAGATCGACGCGGTTGCGCTTATGCCGCCGCAAGGCGACCATGTCGGTTCATCCCTGTGCGTGTGTGCTTCCGATACGTGCGGCACACAATGGGGCTCACATCTATACCGTTGAAGTGTGAGCGTGCCGATGACGGCTCCATCACACGATTTTCAGCACCCTCCGTAGTTACCAACTCGGCGGAGAGCGCTTCGAGCCCGGATTGCGGAAGCTCACCGGCGGTGAGGTCATGGTCACCCGTTTTCTGTGTCAGGGAAGGTGCACGGCCAGCGACCACTAGGCTTGACGACTGTGGAACCGGTATACGGAACGATCATCCAGTTCGCCCGTTTGGCCTGGCGTTTGCAGGGGTTGCGGTTCACCGTGCGCGGCGTCGAGAATTTGCCTCCGACCGGCGGCGCCGTCATTGCCATCAACCACACCGGTTATTTCGACTTCACCTTCGCCGGTTTGCCCGCCTACCGGCAGGGCCTGGGGCGCAAGGTGCGGTTCATGGCCAAACAGGAAGTGTTTGACCACAAATTCACCGGGCCCATCATGCGTCGTCTCAAGCACATTCCGGTGAACCGGGGCAGCGGCGCCGCTTCCTTCGACGCGGCAGTCCAGGCACTCAAGGCCGGCGAACTGGTCGGCGTGTATCCGGAGGCCACCATCAGCCGCAGCTTCGAGATCAAGGAATTCAAGTCCGGAGTAGGCCGGATGGCCATCGCGGCAGATGTGCCGATCATCCCGCACATCGTGTGGGGCGCTCAACGGATCTGGACCAAAGACCACCCGAAGAAGCTGTTGCGGCCCAAGGTGCCGATTGCGGTAACCGTCGGCGAACCTATCGAGCCGACGTTGCCCGCACAGGAGCTGACCGCGTTGTTGCACACCCGCATGCAGCACTTACTGGAACAGGTTCAGGAAAGCTACGGATCGCATCCAGCCGGTGGCTTCTGGGTCCCGCACCGGCTCGGCGGCGGTGCTCCGTCGCTGGTCGACGCCGCGCGGCTGGACGCCGAGGAAGCGGACCGGCG
>NZ_JBARMY010000448.1:0-1608 GCF_049802695.1 Mycobacterium sp. | reverse complement strand
CGCCGGGACCGCGCCGGACGCAAACGGTCGGGCAGCCAGCCGGGCGGCGAGTCGGCGGCTCGGTCGAACACCCCGCCGGCCGGATCGTCCACCCGCCCGCTCCAGCGGACCAGGTCCTCGTCGGGCCGATAAATCTGGCGAATCACCAGCGCGCACAACGACACTACCGCGATGTCACGCAGCAGCACCGTCGCGGTGAACCACTGCTCGGGCAACCCGCGGTTGGGAACGGTGTAGAGGTAATACATTCGCGGCACCCATACCACCGCGTCGATCGTCAGCCAAGTCAACAAAATTCGGCGATGCGGCAACGCCAGCACGGCCAGCGGCACCAGCCACAACGAGAATTGCGGGCTCCACACCTTGTTGGTCATGAGGAACGCTGCCACGATCAGAAACGCCAGCTGCGGCAGCCGGGGTCGGATCGGAGCGGTCAATGCGACATAAATTATTGCCGCACAACACGCTAAGAACAGCACCGTGACCACCGCGTTGAGCACGGCAGGCGGCTCCCACAACCCTAGGCCGCGGTCGAAGCCGGGCCAATGGGTGAACGACTTGACGACGTTGTAAATCGAATCCATGTCGTCGCCGCGCCGGGCATTAAGCCGGAAGAACTCCGACCATCCCCGCGGGAACAGCAGCATCACCGGCAGATTCACCAGCAGCCACGTTCCCAGCGCACAGGCGGCGGTGCGCGTCGCCTCAGCCAGCCGCCCGGTCCTCAGCCCCAAGAGGAACAGCGGAACCAGCAGTAGCGCCGGATACAGTTTGGCCGCAACACCCAGCCCGATCAGCACACCGGCCTGCACCGGTCGTCGCCGCGCCCATGCCAGTAGTCCCCCGACCGCGAAAGCTGTTGCGAGCGCGTCGAAGTTGGTGAAGATCTGGAAGATCACCAGCGGTGATGCGGCCACCAGCGCGGCATCCCACACCCGCCGTCCCGCCAAACCGGCCGCGGCCCGCACCGTCGCCAGCCACGCCAGCGCCAAACCGATGGCGGCGACGTCGAAAAAGACCACCACCTCCGCGATCACCGGCACCACGTGCATCTTGCTCAACGCGGTGTAGGTCTTGGCCAGCGTCATCGACACGTACTGGTAGATGCCGCTCAGCACCGGATACTCCATGTAGCGGATCGCCGGCCGACCGTCGTAGCGGGTCTGCGGCTTGCCGCTCAAGTCGGTCTCGATCCAGCTGGATTTGTACGGAAACTTGCCGTCGCTCAGCAACTCCGCGCCGTAGAGCGGCACCGTGTCGGAATAGCACAACTGGTAGTAGGCGCGTTGGTTGTTCCAGTTGGCCACTCGCTGATCGCCGGTGCCTTTGCCGGTGCTCTGCAGGCAGGCCGCTTTGGTCGACCAGCCCAGTGCCAGAAATACCAACGCGACGACGAACATCACCCGTAACGGCGTGAAAAACCTGGTGCGCCCGATCAGCGCGTGCCGGCCCACCGGTCCGCCGATGACCCGGGACAGGGCGGCGCCCACCGCATCGTTGCGGCTGGGGAAGTCACGGTTGTCGGCACTGCGCAGGTCCGCGGCCAGCGGAAGCGGCGACAGGGCGACAGAGGAAGGGTCGAGGCCCGTCACGGTGGCGGGGCGGGCG
>NZ_JBARMY010000447.1:0-3083 GCF_049802695.1 Mycobacterium sp. | reverse complement strand
GAACAAGGCGCCGCCGAGCAAGCCGGCGCCGGCGCACACCGGAGCAGCGGGCGCCGCTCCGTCGCCCACCAAACGAACCACCCGTGCGAAGAAGACCGCTGCGCGTTCGGCACGCGGCGGTCAGTCGCGCAGCTCAAAGTAGCTTTGAGTACCGACGGATCCGCGCGCGGACTCTTGCCACTTCGCGCGGTGGCGATCGGCATGCAGGCGACTTCCGCGCTGGTGGGCGCATCAGTCAATACCGCGGCGAGCGCCGCCGGAACCCTGGGGTCGGCCGCTGCGGCCGGCATGAGTCTGGCCACCACGCCGATTCGCGACGGCGCAAAGGTGGTCAACCGCGAGCTGTCTGCCTCGACGCTGACCCGGCACTGTTGGCGCGGCGGTGATCGCGCCTGGGTCGAGGTGCGAGGGCTGGACGGCCCGCACGGCAGCGAGCTCGGCCGAGTAGTGAGCGATGCGCTGCTGGCCCGGTCCGGTATCAGCTCTGCACGGTTGAACCGTCCGCTGTCGCGGGTGATCGTCGGCTGGAATAGCTCTGACGGCGACGAGCCGTCGCTGGGTGAGCTGTGCCGGCTGGTCGCCGACGCCGAAAAGGAATTCGCCGCAGCCCGGCCCGACGCCGCGGCAGAATCGATTGACGCCGCCACCGATAGAGACCAGGTCAGTCTTCCCGCTGATGCTCTGGTGCTGACCAGCCGGGCGCTGGGAGTCGGCGCAACGGCCGCGGGGCTCGGTATCGCGCTGATCGGCCGGACGCTGCGCTGGCCCGCGGCGCCGCACAGTCTCGAAGCGCTCGTGGCGGCCGTGGACTACCAGCCGCGCCTGCGCCGTCTGCTCGAGGACCGGATCGGCACGTCGGCGACTGACAGCGTGTTGACGGTTGCCATGACGGCAGCGCACATCGTCTCGCTCTCGCCGGCGTCGCTGGCGGTGGACTTCCTGGTGGAAGCCCTGCGCGCTGCCGAAACCCGTGCGGAGGCCCGGGTTTGGGCCGCGCACGAACCGGAACTGGCCCGTCATGCCGAGCAGGTGGCCACTCATCCGGCGTCCCGGCCGTGTCCGCGGCCGCCCGGACCCGTCGAACGTCACGCCGACCGCACCGCGCTGGTCCAGCTGATCGGCGCCGCGGTCACCGGGGTGGCCACGCGCAGTGTGGACACGGCGGGCACCGCCACCCTGGTCGCCGCGCCCAAGGCCGCCCGGACCACCCGCGAGTCGTTCGCCGCGAAGTTGGGCCAGGGGCTGGCCGAGCAGTACGACACGCTGGCGTTGCGGCCAGAAAGCCTCCGGCGCCTCGACCGGGTCGACGCACTGGTCATCGACCCCAGGGTGCTCTGCACCGACAGGCTCCGGGTGATGACGGTGCGCGACGCCGCCGAAGACGAGTTGGCGCCGGCGTGGCACCGTGCGCAAGCACTTCTCGAGCGCAGCGACCTGCAACCCGGATGGCATCCGGTTCCCGGGAACTCCTCCTCCCGCCGGTCGCGCTCTGCGGCCAAGGCGCTGGTCTGCCCCACCCACGATCCGCTGGCGTCAGCGGTAATGGCGGAGGCCCGCCGCAGCGGCGTGGAGCTGATCTCCGTCGAGACCGAGGGTCTCGGTGAACTGCGACCGGCCTTCGAGGAGGTCCGGCCGACCGACGGCAAGTCTCTCGACGACGCGCTCGCCGAGGCGGTCACCGACCTGCAAGGAGCCGGCCGCACCGTGATGGTGTTGTCTTCACATGCCGCACAGGCACTTTCGTCGGCCGACGTGGCACTGGGTGTTACACCGGGCAATGGCACGCCGCCGCCCTGGTACGCCGACCTGCTAGTACCCGACCTGGCCACCGCCTGGCGAGTGTTGCACGCCCTTCCCGCGGCCGGGGCGGCGAGCCGCCGGGGGGTGGAGATCTCCATCGGCGCTTCGCTGCTGGGTGCGTTGTTGATGATTCCCGGTGTCCGCGGTCGCGGACCCGGTCCAGTCACCACCGGCGCAGCAGCCGGTCTGCTCTCCGGGTACTGGCTGGCCCGCCGAATTCTGCGCGACCCCGCACCGCGGCCGGCACCGGCCCGGGAATGGCACGCGATGTCGGTGGAACAGGTGCGCAAATTGTTGCCGCCACCGGAACCGGTCGAATCAGCGGAGCCGACCCGCAAAGGACTGGCCACCCGCGCCGTAGGCACCGCCCAGCGCGGCGCAGAGCTCTCCCGACGGCCGGGCCGGGCACTGTGGCAGTTCGGCACCGCGGTGCGCGCCGAGTTGTCCGACCCGTTGACACCGGTGCTGGCCATCGGCTCGGCGGCCAGCGCTGTGCTCGGTTCGCCCGTCGACGCGGTGCTGGTCGGTTCTGTGCTGACCGGCAACGCCTTCCTGGCGGCCAGCCAGCGCCTGCGCGCCGAGAACCGGCTGAATACGCTATTGGAACAGCAGATTCCGCCGGCCAGGAAGCTCACCACCGGCCCGGACGGAAAGCCGTTGTACCGTAAGGTCATCGCGGAGCAACTGCGGCCCGGTGACGTGATCGAGGTGCACACCAACGATGTGGTGCCGGCTGACGCCCGGCTGATCGAGGAGGACGACCTGGAGGTCGACGAATCGACGCTCACCGGCGAGTCGCTGCCGGTGGAGAAGCAGGCCGAGGCCACTCCCGGCGCCGACCTGGCTGAGCGGCGCTGCATGCTGTACGCGGGAACCACCGTGGTGACCGGAACCGCGGTGGGAATCGTGACCGCCGTCGGCGCCGACACCCAGGCCCGTCGCGCCGCCGAACTGGTGTCCAGTGAACTGCCGGCGATCGGCCTGCAGCACCAGTTGAGTCAGCTCACCAACCGTGCTTTCCCGGTCAGCATGGCCGGCGGTGCGCTGGTCAGTGGGCTGGGCCTGTTGCGCGGCAGCGGATTACGCCAGGCGGTGGCCAGCGGCATCGCCATCGCGGTGGCTGCGGTGCCCGAAGGCATGCCACTGGTCGCGACTTTGGCGCAATCGGCATCGGCGCGGCGACTGACGCACTTCGGTGCGCTGGTGCGTGTTCCGCGTTCGGTGGAGGCGCTCGGCCGGGTCAACGTGGTGTGCTTCGACAAGACCGGCACGCTCAGCGAAAA
>NZ_JBARMY010000446.1:0-12515 GCF_049802695.1 Mycobacterium sp. | reverse complement strand
CCACATCCCAACCCCGATCCCCGGGAAACTCCGACACCACATCGCGCCCCTGCGCCACCACCTCCCACAACCCCTGCGGGCACACCACCCCACCCGGAAACCGACACCCCATCCCCACCACCACCACGGGCTCGTCGGCTTTCGCTGGAGAGGGCGGCTGCACGTGCCTGTCCCATCCGGACAGTTCAGCTACCAAATACTGAGCTAGTCCGGATACCGAGCCGTAATCCCACCCGACCGTGTCAGGTAGCCGCCGGCCCGTGATTGCTGCCAATCGATGACGAAGTTCGAGTGTCATTTGGGAGTCAAAACCCAGCTCCGAGAAGGCGACATCTCGATTCACCGAGTGCGGACCGGGGTGACCCAACATTTTCGCGGTCTCTGCAGAGACTGCCTCCACCACCAGCCGGTAACGTTCGCGCTGCAAGACGGCCAGCCGCTCGTTGAGTGTCCCCACCTCGGCGTTTCCAACAACAGCGCGGCTGTTCGACGCGGGCTTGTTATCAAGCTGCGCCTGCGCGGGCGACTGAGGCTCGATGGACGGAAGTTCCCAAATTGGTTTCGTTGGACTCTGCGTGCGAAGTGCACCGCGCAACAATTTTCCGGTCGCGGTTTGAGGGAGCCGCTCAACAATGGCAAACCTATGCGGTACCTTAAACGCAGACAGTCGGACAAGCAATCGCCGGTGGATGTCTTGGATAACTGATTCATCGATGAGTGCATCGTTCGTCGGGACCAGAAACGCCTGCAACATCGACGCGCCTGTCGAATCTCTGACTCCGACAACCGCGGCCTGCGCCACAGTGCCATTCTCAATAATGAGTCTCTCCACTTCGCGCGGATTAACGTTGACGCCTCCGACGATTTCTGTGTCATCCGCGCGGTGACTGTACGTAACCCACCCGTCGCCGTCCATAGAGACCTTATCCCGCGTGTCGAGCCAACCATTCTTCAACGGAGGATCGGGCCGATTCCAGTAGCGCGGTGCGATCGAGGGTCCTCGGACCCACAGGTCTCCCTCAACCCCCGGCCCGGCGGTCGTACCATCCGGCGCTACAACGCGAATCGAATAAGGTTGAAGAACTTTTCCTAAAGTCCCCAGACGCCATTCGTCAATGCTATTCGAAACGAATGTCTGCCCGACCTCCGTCGATCCAATTCCGTCCAGTATGGGGATACCGCCAAAGAATTGCTTGAGTCGCTGAGCGAGACGAACCTCGAGAGCCTCTCCCGCTGATACCACACATCGGAGCGAACGGAAGGAATCAGGAGAGAATCCGTCGACAAGTCTCGCAAAGAAAGTTGGCACACCGTAAAGGACCGATGGCTCAAATCTCGCACTTAGCTCAGTGGCCACTTCCGCACTCACGGGCAACGGATTGATCACCGCGGAACCACCTGTCGCGAGGGGGAACCAGACCGAGTTACCCAGGCCGTACGCGAAATACATGCGTGCGGTACTTAGCCCGATGTCTTCGGGGGTCAGCCGCAACGCTTTGCGACACATAGCGTCAACAAACGTCAACACGTCGGCGTGCCGATGAATCGCCGCTTTCGGCGGACCCGTAGTACCAGAAGTGTAAGTAGCGTATGCAAGAGCGTCACTACTCACCAGCTCGTAGTCAGCCGGCTCGACTTGGGTCGAATCGGACAAGAGCTCTGGCGCTTCCACGACGCCCGACGGCCGAAACCGATCGCGGAGAGCACCAGATGTGACGACGAGGGCTGGTTCCGTGTCCCGCTCCAGAAACGCGTGGTCTTCGCGATGGAGCTCCGGATTCGCGAGGAACGCCAGAAACCCACGAGCCAGGCACGCCAGCAACAGCTGCACTAAGTCCGGCGAATCCGGGAGGCACAACAGGACGCGATCTCCTCTGGAAACACCGCGGTTTCTCAGGACCTGCCCAAGACGTGCGCCACCGTCATGGATTTGGCCATGCGTCACGGCGTGCGGCGCGTAGTAAGCGGGCTTGTCATACCATCCTGCTTCTGATGCCCGCTTCGCCAGTATTCTTGCTAAGTTCCCATTCGGCACTTTGATTGACCGCCCTAGCTCACTACTGCAACCGTGCTGCGTCGATCCCTCGCATCGCAGGGAAACAATGGGGCCTCACCATTGGGCGGCACCGATGACCGAAGGTAGACACTTTTTCTGGTTTGCCGATCGAACAAACACTCACCTCGCGGCTGCGCTATGCGGAGAGCGATTTCGATCCACGGATATGAGGGCTGCGACATGATCATGTCGGCGCAATGGCCTTCTCCGGATCGGGTCATTAGGTGCAAGTCGGTTTCCACTCCTCGTATCGTATCAATTTGTATCAATGTGGTTCCAATGTCAGCAACAATCGCGTTCGTCTCATGTCGCATCTTGGAATACATTTCGAAGGAAATACTCGGTGATGACAATGACCGGTTGTCCTCCGGTAGTTATTCGATACCGGCGGCCGACCATTCCGGGTCGCGGATTCTTATACCCCGCGAGTGCGAGCCACCCAGGCGACTCTCCTTGCCAGACCTTAGCCGCCTCCTTGAATGTCTCAAGGCAACTCGCTGCCATAACCTCACCAATAGGACAATCGGTCCCTGTCAAGCTTGTCATAATTGCCGGGGGTAACAGATCGATGGCAATCAACGACTCCGCGGCGACGAATGCTTTCCCTGAACTCCGACCCTTGAGTAAGATACGACGTTGAAGAACACGGCCGATCGCTGATAGCTCCAACTCGGGCACCTTCGGCGCGACGTGGTGGATCTGCTGCTTTATGATCTGGACGACGATCTCATCGTCAGCAATGATGTTGAGAATCCGAGTGAGCGTGCCATCGGTTGCTAAAAGTATCCGAAGGTCGCGATCGAGCTTTCGGATTTCTTCAACAGATAGGGAGCACTCGGTCATATCTCTTTCCGGGGTAAGTACGAATAACCAGTCGTGGCGCAGGCCTGGCGAGGTGCCGCAACCTGGTTCGCCGCCAGCCAAGATCGCAACGTCGGCATTGAGTTATCAAGAACGCGCGCGTACCCAACGCGTCGGCTTGACACGAATCGTTGGATGGGCGGAGATTTCGAAGAACTCGGCGTGGAAGGAGACGATCTGCTGAGTGGAGCCGAAATTCACTGCCGGGTAGCCGATTAGCCAGTATCGGAGTTCGGCTCCGTCGTGGATGTCTGCCGTCATGCCCGAACATCCAAGCGCGTGAAGTCGTGGTCCAGGTAACGCTCGACGCAGGCCGAACGTCTAACCTTGCCGCTGGTGGTGATCGGAATCGAGCCCGGCGCAACTAGAACGAGATCAGCGACGCTCAGACGATGTAACTTTGATATCGCGGAGGTGACTTCACGTTTGACGGTGCGGAGCTTATCCATAGCCTCCTCGTCTGTCGGACCCCGCTTCGTGATTTCGATGATGGCCACTAGCTGCTCAGTGGGCTCATCCGGCACAGATATCGCCACAACCCGGCCGCCGGTGATTTCCTGGATTGTCGCCTCGATGTCGTCCGGATAGTGATTGGACCCGTCGACGACCAGGAGATCCTTGATGCGGCCCGCGATGAACAGTTCGCCGTCCGAAATTACGCCGAGGTCTCCGGTCCGCAACCACGGACCTGCGGGTGTGCCGGGAGAGGGCCTGACAAGCTTTGCACCGAATGTCCGCTCGGTTTGTTGGGCGTTCCGCCAGTAGCCCCTGGCAACGCTGTCCCCATGCACCCAAATCTCACCAATCGATTCCGCCGGATTCTCCATCCTGGTGTCGGGGTCGACGATCCGCACGGTAGATGCTCGCGGCGCGCCGTAACTGACCAGCTTGGCGCCACCGCCCGCTTGGCTCTGACAGCGCTTCGCCTTGCCGGCCGACAAGTGCTGGTAATCAAAACGGACACTCTTTGGTGGGCGTCCTGGTCTGGCGCTGGCCACGTACAGCGTCGCCTCCGCGAGCCCGTAGGACGGTCGGATAACCGTCTCACTGAGGTTGAAGCGGGCGAACCGGTCGGTGAAACGCTTGAGCGTCGAGGCGTTTACGCGTTCGCCACCACTGACGATCGCGCGCACGTCCCCGAGATCGAGTCCGGCCATATCGTCATCCGATGTCCGCCGCACTGCCAATTCGAAACCGAAATTCGGGGCACTCGAAACCGGTCCACTATGTTTGCCCAACAATTGCATCCAGCGGGCCGGCCGTTGCAAAAAGGACAGCGGACTCAGTAACACTGCGGTGTCTTGATTGATCATCGGCATGAGGATGCCCTGCAGCAACCCCATGTCGTGATAGAACGGCAGCCACGACACAGAAGTTGAGGGAGCCTTTTCCGAATCCTCGAAGTAGTCGGACATCATCTGTTCGAAGTTGGTGATGACGTTCTTGTGCGACACGACAACACCAGCCGGCTCGCGCGTTGACCCCGAAGTGTATTGGAGATATGCCGCGTCTGGATGCTCATATCGGGTCGCATCGAACTCCCGCGGGGAGTACAGGTCCAGCGAGTCCACCGCCACAACGATCGGTGCAGGTCGCAACGTGGCGCGCGCCTCTAGCGCATATTTTGCAACCTCGTCAATGACCGACGAGGTCGTGAGGATGACGGCCGGCAAGGAATCCCGCAATGCTGAAGAAACTCGTTCGTCGTGAATGCCGAATTGAGGAGCTGGAAGAGGAACTCCGATGAAACCGGCCTGTAGCACGCCCAAAAAGGCGGCGATGTAGTCAAGTCCCTGTGGGGCTATTATCGCGGCCCGATCACCACTCGACCCGCAATGCCTGAGCTCCTCGGCCACGATCATCGCTCGCCGGTGGATTTGCGACCAGGTGACGGTTTCGCGATAACCGCTTGGGTCTACCGCGTAGTCGATGAACCTGTACGCAGCGCGATTGGGCTGCTGGGTGGCTGCCTTCTGCAGCAGCGCTGGAAGCGACGACTCTGGGACCTTGAATCGCGTTGCGATCCGGTCCCGCGGCTGTGCCGGTTGCCTTTCCGCTCCCGGTGCCGGCTGTGTCGCTGCCAAATCATCAGGGTGAAACAACCCAGCGTTTACATCCATCCTGGTCCTCCCCATGACCCCGCCAACCGAGGCCAGCGCTCTTTCACGGCCGGTGCAGGTGAATCAGCGCCAGGCGGAGCGCACGCTGACCGGCCAACAGCTTCGGCGGCCGACAGTCGGCAAAGGTAGCTGGGACACAACGATGCCCGACTTGGCGGCGGCGTAGGTAAGCGTTCCACTCTGACATTCAAGCTGTTTCGCCCGCCCGAAGGGGCTAAACGCCGACTGTAACAGTTTGAAGAATTTGCTGACGCGTCATTAATCTGCGTCGCCGTCATGAACATCGACGCGGTGGCCGGTCGCCAGGATTGAGCTGAGCGTGCAGGACCTGCGCGACCTCGTCAATCTGTCGACTTTCAGTTCCTCTCGGCGACCGGGAACCGCTGGCGTGACGTCGTCGTCTTCAGCAATGCCGAAGCCTGACAGTCTCAGTCACGGTCGTTCGCGCTGCGGAGCACGATGTCGACGGCCGCCGCGATGGCGTCGTCGTCAGGGAGCCTGCCGAACATGATGGACGGGCACGCGACGACGCCGGCCAGCATGGACACCACCGCTTCAAGTTCAACGCCGTCAAACGCCTCTTCCAACATGGTTCTCAGCGGTCGCTGACCGTCGGTGTTGACCTTGTCTCTGATCTGGCGCATCTCCTCGACCGACGCCCACTGGGCCATGCCCGCCAGCACGCGGTCCAATTGATGGTCGATGATCGCCTCGCGGAACACTTGCAGCTCGCCGATGAGGTCCGCGCGCAGATCGCCGCTTCGTTCATGGTGCGGCAGGTTGCCCAGCGCATCGAGCGCCAGAGCGATCAGGTGCACGCGGGCCGGCCAGTGCGTGTACAGCGTGGTTTTGGAGTAGCCGGCGATCTCAGCAACCCGGGCATGGGTCACCGCGTCGGAGCCTTCGTTGGTGAGCACTTCGAAGGCTGCGCGCGCGACGTCAGCCCGAGTGCGAGCCACTCGGGCGTCTTCACCCGTACCGGATGACCTATCGCCCTTTTCGGGTGTCATCTGCGCACTTCACCTCGTTGCACTGCCCTCCCGTGGGTTGAGCCGCTCCACAGAAATTAGCTGATGAAGACCTGATTCAATACCAAATAATTTATTCACTAATGGACGTTTAGACCACTAGTGTACGGGGAATCGGCTAACTCAGCGCAGCGGCAAGGCCCCCGCCGCGGCGTTTTCCCGGCTACAGAAAAGGAAGTTAATGTCTGCCATCCTGTTCGGTTCGATCAGCACCCTCATCGACACGTCGGAACTGCAGCGCCGAGCCTTCAACGAGTCGTTCGAGGAGCACGGACTCGACTGGAACTGGTCGCGCGGTGACTACGTCGCGATGCTGGACTCCAACGGCGGCGCACAGCGAATCGCCGACTACGCGCAGTCACGCGGTGAAGACGTCGACGCCGCGGCGGTGCATGCCACCAAGTCGCAGATCTTCCGGGAACTTCTTAAAACGGCGGCGCCGACGGCACGACCCGGTGTGCTCGAGACGGTCCAGGAGGCCAAGCGCAACGATCTCAAACTCGGATTCGTCACCACGACGTCACCAGAGAACATCTCTGCGCTGTTGGCGACGCTCGCGCCGGACATCGGTGCCGAGACCTTCGACGTCATCGTGGACAGCGACGCCGTCGAAACCTCCAAGCCGGACGCCGCGGCGTACGAGTTCGCTCTGCAGCAGCTCGGCGAAGACGCCGACTCTGCGGTAGCCATCGAGGACAACGTCGGGGGTGTCACAGCGGCGGCGGCCGCCGGCGTCAAGTGCATCGCCTTCCCCAACGAAAACACCGCCGACGGCGACTTCACGGCTGCCAGTGAGACGGTCGACGCCCTCGACGCCCAGCGCATCGTGGCACTCGTCGCGTGAAGACGGCCTCAACGCCCCCCCAATTCCACCCGGCATCGAGGACATCGCAATGAGCAACCTGCAAGCACAAGTCACTATGAGTCCGAACGGCTTTCGCGTCGAGGGCTACGAAAGGATCGAGTACGACCTGCAGTACGTCGACGGCGTCTTCTCGCCGGACAGCCCGGAACTGGCCGGCAGTTATCGCCCGTACGGTCGCGCGCTGATGGTGGTCGACGAAACCGTCTACCAACTCTACGGCGACGAAATTCGCTCCTACTTCGACCACCACGGCATCGCGCTGACGGTGGTGCCGGTGCAGATCCGGGAGACCGCCAAGTCGCTGGAGACATTCGAGCGGATCGTCGGCGAATTCAACGCTTTCGGCCTGGTGCGCACCGAGCCGGTGCTCGTCGTCGGTGGCGGACTGACCACCGACGTCGCCGGCTTCGCCTGCGCCAGCTACCGCCGCAACACTCCCTACATCCGCATTCCGACCACGTTGATCGGTTTGATCGACGCCAGCGTGTCAATCAAGGTCGCGGTCAACCACGGCAAGCACAAGAACCGATTGGGCGCCTATCACGCGTCGCAGAAGGTGCTGCTGGACTTCTCCTTCCTCAGGACGCTGCCCGAAGATCAGGTACGCAACGGCATGGCCGAACTGATCAAGATCTCGGTCGTCGGAAACACCGAGATCTTCCACTTGCTCGAAGAGCACGGTGCCGAACTGTTGCGCACCCGCTTCGGATATCTGAACGGGACAGCTCATCTGCGTGCGGTGGGTGAACGTCTGACCTATCAGGCCATCGCCACGATGCTCGAACTCGAGGCGCCGAATCTCCACGAGCTCGACCTCGACCGGGTGATCGCATTCGGTCATACCTGGAGTCCGACGCTGGAGTTGACACCGCCGGAGCCCTTCTTCCACGGCCACGCCATCAACATCGACATGGCTTTGTCGACGACGCTCGCCGAGCAGCGCGGGCACATCTCGGTATCGGACCGTGACCGGGTGCTCGGCTTGATGAGCGACATGGGTCTCGCGCTCGACAGCGAATATCTGACGCCGGAGTTGCTGACCTCGGCCACGACGGCGATCCTGAGAACCCGGGACGGGCTGCTGCGCGCAGCGGTTCCTGCGCCGATCGGCCGGTGCATCTTCCTCAATGACGTGACCACCGTCGAACTCGCCGACACCCTGCTGCTGCACCGGAAGCTATGCCTCGACTACCCCCGTGGCGGCGACGGCGTCGACATGTTCACGTCAGCGGCGTCCGGAAACTCGTGTGAGTGACGTTGCCAGCCGGACTGATTGGGCGCCGCCGGCACTGAGGCCATCAAGGCCGGTAACGCCGGTGACGATCCTGGCCGAGGAGTTGGGTGAGTTGCTCCGACGAATCGACCCGTTGCCGGGGGTCGATGAAGAGCTTCTACGCCGGCTTCGGCGCGCGCGCGACCTGGCGGCCGGGCTGGATCCGTATTTGAGCCAATGCGCGACTCCCGAGTCGCCCGCGCTGGCCGCACTGGCCCGCCGCACGCACGAGATCGACTGGGACGCCTATCAACCCGGCGCAGGTGGCCGTTGTCTCGAGCAGGAGATGGTATCCGGACACGTCGAAGGTCAGTTGCTCAAGTTCCTGGTGCATCTCGCGGGGGCGCGCCGAGTCCTCGAGATCGGCATGTTCACCGGTTACTCGGCGTTGGCCATGGCCGAAGGGTTGCCCGACGACGGTGTCGTCGTCGCCTGCGAGATCGATCCAGCTGTGGCACGGATGGCTCGCCGGGCCTTCGACTGCTCGCCGGCCGGTCGCAAGATCACCGTCGAGGTCGCTCCGGCGCTCGAAACACTGGAGCAACTAGCTGCCGAAACGAGCTTAGCCGCAACTCCTTTCGACTTCGTGTTCATCGATGCAGACAAACCGGCATATTTGGCCTACGTCGATTTCCTGCTCGACAGCGAACTGCTGACCCCACAGGCCGTCATTGCGGTCGACAACACACTCATGCAGGGGCAGCCTTACTTGGATTGCGGCGACCTGTCGGTCAACGGTTCGGCGATCGTGACCTTCAACGCCGCGCTCGCGGCTGACCCGCGGGTAGAGCAAGTTCTGATCCCCTTACGCGACGGCATCACTCTCATTCGGCGGGTGCCGCAGAAGTCATCGCGATGACGGCAGTGATCGTCGACGGGGTCGGCGAATCGACGGTGCCGCGGGCGGATGCGCGAAATGCCAACGTCGGCAGAACGTTGGCGACGCTCGCCGGGTTGACTGCCACCTTGCCGATCGACCTGCTCGTGGTCGCGTCGGCCCTCGCGGTCGGCCGGGTCCGCCGGGTCCGCCGGTCGCGTAGTCCCGCAGCGGGCCGACAAACCACGTCGCGTCGCACCGTGCTGATCACCGGCGGCAAGATGACCAAGGCGCTGCAGCTGGCCCGGTCCTTTCACACCGCTGGGCATCGGGTGATTCTGGCCGAGTCGGCGAAGTACCGGTTCACCGGTCACCGGTTCTCCCGGGCAGTCGATGCGTTCTACTGCATTCCGGAACCGATCGCGCCCGGCTACGGCGACGCCTTAATCGACATCGTCCGCCGGGAAGGCGCGGACGTGTTCGTCCCGGTGTCGAGCCCCGCCGCGAGTGTCCCCGACGCACAGGCCCGGCGAATGCTCGACGGAGTCTGCGACGTCGTGCACGCCGACGCGGACGTGGTCGCCATGCTCGACGACAAAGCGGAGTTCTCGAAAGCCGCCGCCGCACAGGGACTGCGCGTTCCGGACTGGTGTCGCATCACGAGTCCGCAGCAGGTCGAGGAGTTCGACTTTCCCGACGGGCGCAGCTACATACTCAAGCGGATCGCCTACAACCCGGTCGGCCGTCTTGAACTTCCCCGGTTGTCGGGCGCAACGCCGGAGCGCAACGCCGCTCTCGCGCGATCGTTATCGGTCTCAGAGGGCGATCCCTGGATCCTGCAGGAGTTCATCACCGGCCGGGAGTACTGCACCCACGGCACCGTCCGAAGCGGACGCCTCCAGGTATACGCAGGCTGTGAGTCATCGGCATCCCAACTGAACTATGGGATGGCCGACAAGCCGCGGATCCGTTCCTGGGTCGAGCAGTTCGTCGGCGCACTGGGCGTCACGGGTCAGCTGTCCTTCGACTTCATCGAGGCCGCCGACGGGCAGGTCTACGCCATCGAATGCAATCCCCGCACTCACTCGGCAATCACGTTGTTCCACAACCACCCTCAGCTGGCGGCGGCTTATCTCGAGGACGACCACCCCGTCGTCACGCCGCTTCGCGACGCTCGCCCGACATACTGGATCTACCACGAGGTCTGGCGTCTGCTCACGCAGCCCGATCGCCGCGCCAGGCTCACCGGCATCGTCCGCGGAAAAGACGCCATCTTCACCTGGCGGGATCCACTGCCCTACCTGATGGTCCACCACCTGCAGATCCCCGCTCTGCTCATCGCAAACCTGTGGCGTCGCCGAGGCTGGACAAAAATCGACTTCAACATCGGCAAACTCGTTGAGCCCGGAGGTGATTGAGTGGCGCCTTCGAAGTTCCTGCGGGTCCTGCACCTCGTCGGCTCACCGGTCGACGACTTCTACGCCAAACTGTCTCGGGTCTACGCCGGCGGGTGCCTGAACGCGCTCGCCGATCGCACCGGCTACGACGCGCATATCGCCTACGTCTCGCCGGGCGGATCGTGGCGATTCCCCGCTACTTTGAGCGCTCGCGCGCTGGCGCAGGCTCGAGCATGCTCGATCATCGAAGCGTTGCAGCACATTGTGTCTCTGGACGTCGACGTGGTGGTTCCGCAGATGTTCTGCCTGCCGGGCATGACCGCGTACCGGGCGTTGTTCGACGTCCTCGGCATCCCCTATCTGGGCAACAAACCGGACGTGATGGCCATCGGCGCCGCCAAGACCAAGGCGCGGGCCGTCGTGGCGGCCGCCGGGGTCGCGGTGCCTGCCGGCGAAGTTCTGGCTCCCGGGCAGCGACGTACCCTGCCGCTGCCGGTGGTGGTGAAGCCGGTCGACGCCGACAACTCGATCGGGGTTTCCCTGGCCCGCGACCCCGCCGAGTACGACGCCGCCGTGAAGCTGGCGTCGGCGCACGGTGGCGCGGTGTTGGTGGAATCGTACGTCGAGCTCGGCCGAGAAGTGCGGTGCGGCAGCGTCGTTCACGACGGTGAACTGGTGTGTCTCCCGCTCGAAGAGTACGCGGTGGCTCCGGGCACCAAACCGATCCGGACCGGCGAAGACAAGATCACCCGGAACGGCGACGGCGGACTGAGCCTGGTGGCAAAGGACGACAGCAAAGCGTGGATCGTCCGCGACGATGAACTGCTCACCCGGCGGGTGTGGGCGGCCGCCCGAGGCGCCCACCGCGCCCTGGGATGTCGGCACTACAGCCTGTTCGACTTCCGGATCGACCCCGACGGGCGGCCATGGTTCCTCGAAGCCGGACTTTACTGCTCCTACGCGCCGAACAGCGTCATCTCGACGATGGCAGCAGCCATCGGCCTGAGTGTCACCGACCTGTTCGACATCGGGTTGTCCGAAGTGCAACGCGAAAGGACCGGATGCTCGACTTCACCGCCCTGACGCCGATCGGCGTTCGGCTCACCAAGTTTCGCGTCGACGCACTCGACGAGCAGACTGTCGCAAGCATGCGGGAACTGCTGGCGCAGCACGGTGTGGTCATCCTCCCCGGGCAGCACGTCGACGACAACGAATTTCTGCGGTTTCTGCGAAGTTTCGGGCCGTTGATGTTCACCGTCGGTGAAACGGCGGTGCCCGGACGCCCCGACCTGAACGTCATCAGCAACGTCGGAAGGGTGACGCCACCGCGATCGACGTTTCACACCGACACGAGCTATGTGCGGAAACCCCCCGCCTACACCGCGTTACGAGCCGTTAAGGTTCCGCAGCACGGTGGGCACACGTTGTTCACCAATCAATATCTGGCGTATCAAACGCTGCCGGCCCAGATCCGCGAGCAACTCCGCGGACGATTCATCAGGCATGTGGTGACCGGTCTGGAGCTGGGCCCGGACGAGGAGACGTCGGCGTCGCATCCGATCTTTCGCGTCCACCCGATCTCCGGGCGAACCTTCCTCTACCTGTCCACTCCGAAGCGTTGCCCGCAGGTGAGCGGCATGTCGCCACACCGAGCCGCCAAAACCGTCGGGTTTCTGTTCGCTCACTCCACGCGCGACGACAACGTCTACCGGCACCGGTGGGCGCCCGGCGACGTCGTGATGTGGGACAACCGCTGTGTTCTGCACCGGGCCGACCACGCGGGCGTCGCCGGCGACCGCGTCATGCACCGCGGCATGGTCGCCGACGGCTGACCGGCTCCATCGAAGGGAACAAAACCGAGCCCGATCGGGGTTGAGCGCAACAGGCTGAACTTTGGAGGATTGATGGCTGAAGCCACATCAGTGCCGGTGTTGTTTGTCAGCGACCCGATCGTGCTGCCCGGGATGGTCGTCCCGATTGCGTTGGACGACGCCGCGCGCGCGGCCGTCGACGCGGCCCGGGGCACCGACTCGGGCAAACTGCTGATCGCGCCGCGGTTGGACGACCGCTACCCGTCGTACGGGGTGCTGGCGTCGAT
>NZ_JBARMY010000445.1:0-12562 GCF_049802695.1 Mycobacterium sp. | reverse complement strand
CCTTGGAGGCGCCGGCGGCCCCGGGGATCTGCCGGATCGACTGGCGCGACGCCGACCGCTGCGCCCACCGCGCCGGCGTGCTGGACTGCCTGGCGGCGATCACCGCCGGTGAGGTTTACCAGGCGTGCGTGTGCACGCAGTTCACCGGGACGGTGACCGGATCACCGCTGGACTTCTTCGTCGAGGGGGTTTCGCGCACCGCACCCGCGCGGGCCGCTTACGTCGCCGGTGAGTGGGGTGCCGTGGCGTCGTTGTCACCGGAGCTGTTTTTGCGTCGACGCGGTGAGATGGTCACCTCCAGCCCGATCAAGGGCACCTTGCCGCTGCACGCCCGGCCGTCGGCGCTGCGGGCCTCGGCCAAAGACGTCGCGGAGAACATCATGATCGTGGATCTGGTGCGCAACGACTTCGGCCGGGTGGCAATCACCGGCACAGTTCGTGTGCCGGAGCTGCTGCGGGTGCAGCGCGCCCCGGGTGTGTGGCATCTGGTGTCGACGGTGTCGGCGCGGGTGCCGACCGCGCTGCCGACCGCAGCGCTGCTGAACGCCGCTTTCCCGCCCGGCTCCGTCACCGGGACTCCCAAACTGCGTGCGCGGCAACTTATTTCGCAATGGGAACAACAGCGACGCGGCGTGTATTGCGGCGCAGTAGGTTTGGCTTCGCCAGTTGCCGGATGTGAGTTGAACGTGGCGATCCGCACCGTCGAATTCGACGTCGCAGGAAATGCCGTACTGGGCTCGGGCGGCGGGATCACTGCCGACTCGGACCCCGACGCGGAATGGGACGAATGCCTGGCCAAGGCGGCCCCGATCATCGGGCAGCTGCCCGCGGTGTTCGCCGGGATCCCTTAGCGGCTACGGGCTGCGGGACCGCAGCACCGCGTCATAGAGCTCACGGCGCGATCGCGCACCCGGATGCGCTGCGACCACTTGGGCGCAGGCGTCTTTCACCCGGACTCCGGTGCCTATCAGGTCGTTTGCTTCGTCCACCAGTGCGGTGAGGTCGGCGCGCGGGACGGCACCGGACAGCACGACCGTGATCTCGCCGAGCACCCCATCGTCGGCCCAGGCCGCCAACTCCCCCAACGATCCGCGCACCACCTCCTCGTGCACCTTGGTCAGCTCACGGCACACCACCGCCTGACGTTCGCTGCCGAGCTGCTCGACGGCGTCGTTGAGGCAGGCTTGCAGCCGGCGCGGGGACTCGAAGAACACACACGTGCGGGGCTCGTCAGCCAGCGAAGCCAGCCAGGTCCTGCGTGCGGAGTGCTTGCGCGGAGCGAAACCCTCGAAGCAGAACTTCGCCGACGGCAGGCCGGACACCGCAAGCGCGGTCGTCACCGCTGACGGCCCGGGCAGGCAGATCACCGGCAGGCCCGCGTCGACGCACGCGACCACCAACCGGTGGCCCGGATCGCTGATCAGCGGCATTCCGGCGTCGCTGACCATCAGCACTGTCGCGCCGCTGTCGATCCGGTCGACAAGGCCGGGAACTTTCGCCTCTTCGTTCTGGTCGAACAGGCTGATCACGTCGCCAGTGATCGACACCTCCAGCGACCTGGCCAACTTCCGCACCCGCCGGGTGTCCTCCGCGGCGATGACGTCGGCGAAGCGCAGTGCGTTGATCAGCCGCGATGATGCGTCGGCCGGCTGGCCCAATGGGGTCGCACCCAGCAACAGTCGGCCACCGGTCATGGCGCACAGCCTACGATCGTGGTGATGCGATGAGGAGGAGCGGCGCTGGTGGCGACCGCCGACGACGATGCAGAGCGAAGCGATGAGGAGGAGCGGCGCTTGTGGTAACCGCCCCGACCCGCGACAGCCTCGTCGTCGAAGAGGAGCGCGGAGCACCAGTCATCAGTCCCGGGCCGCTGATGCCGATACCGGATTTCGGGCCGGTCGACCGCTGGTACGGCTGGGTCGTCACCGGTGCGGTAACTGCCCTGGCAGCGGTGACGCGGTTCATCAACCTCGGCTCGCCGACCGACGCCGGGACGCCGATCTTCGACGAGAAGCATTACGCGCCGCAAGCCTGGCAGATGCTGCACAACCACGGTGTCGAGGACAATCCCGGCTTCGGTCTGGTCGTTCATCCGCCGGTCGGTAAGCAGCTGATCGCCATCGGTGAAGCGATCTTCGGCTACAACGGGCTGGGCTGGCGGTTCACCGGCGCGCTGCTCGGAGTGATCATGGTCGGCCTGGTGGTGCGGATCGTGCGGCGCATCAGCCGCTCGACGCTGGTCGGCGGTCTGGCCGGCCTGCTGCTGATCGCCGACGGCGTCAGCTTCGTCTCCGCGCGCACTGCGCTGCTCGACGGCTTTCTCGCGTTCTTCGTGGCGGCGGCGTTCGGCGCACTGATCGTCGACCGTGACCAGGTTCGCGCGCGCATGCACGTCGCGCTGCTGCAAGGACGCAGCGCCGAGAGGGCCTGGGGACCACGGCTGGGCGTGCGGTGGTGGCGGTTCGGCGCCGGCGTTCTGCTCGGTTTAGCCTGTGGCACAAAGTGGTCCGGCCTGTATTTCGTGTTGTTCTTCGGAGTCATGTCGCTGGCGTTCGATGTCGCCGCGCGTCGTCAGTACCGGGCGCCGAGGCCGTGGCTGGGGACGTTAAGCCGTGACGTTTTCCCCACCGCGTATGCGCTGCTGCTGATCCCGTTCGGCGTCTACCTGGCCAGCTACGCAGCGTGGTTCGCGTCGGAGACCGCGATCGACCGGCACGAAGTCGGTCAGACGATCGGCCCGGAGGGCTCCCTGCCACTGCCCGATGCCATCCGCTCGTTGTGGTACTACACCGATAAGGCTTTCGAATTTCATGCGGGACTGACGAATTCGGCGGGCAACCACCATCCGTGGGAGTCCAAGCCTTGGACCTGGCCGATGTCGTTGCGGCCGGTGTTGTACGCCATCGATCAGCAGAACATTCCGGGGTGCGGTGCACAGTCGTGCGTCAAGGCGGTGATGCTGGTCGGAACACCCGCGATGTGGTGGCTTTCGGTACCGGTTCTGCTGTACGCCTGCTGGCGCACCTTCGTGCGCCGAGACTGGCGGTATGCCGCAGTGCTGGTCGGCTATTGCGCCGGGTGGCTGCCGTGGTTCGCCGACATCGACCGGCAGATGTACTTCTTCTACGCCGCCACGATGGCGCCCTTCCTGGTGATGGCGATCGCGCTGATTCTCGGCGACGTGCTGTACGAGCCGGGGCAGAATCCTGAACGCCGCACGCTCGGCATGATCGCCGTATCTTGCTATGTCGCGCTGGTGGTGACGAATTTCGCATGGCTGTTCCCGGTGCTTACCGGTCAGCCGATCTCACAGTCGACCTGGAACATGGAGATCTGGCTGCCCAGCTGGCGATAACTTTCGAGGGCGCGAATTGCGTCGAAATTGCCGCCATGGCTGTGATGCACAAGTGAGAGCGACCATGGCCGCAATCTGGATGCGATGTCGGTGGCGTGAACCATCCTTGCCTCATGGCGGCGGTCTTCCGGGGAACTGAGGCAGTAGCCAGCGGCGCCCTTACCCGCGGCCAGTTGCGCTGGAATTACCGTGCGATCTATCGCGATGTCTACCTGCCGAAGCAGATGGTCAGGTCGTTACACGACAACGTCGTCGCGGCCTGGCTGTGGTCGGGCCGCCAAGGCATTATCGCCGGCCGCGCCGCCGCGGCGCTGCACGGCGCTAAATGGGTCGACGAATTCACCTGTGTTGAGCTGATCGGGCGGTTCAACCACGCACCGCCGGGAATCATCGTCCGTCGCGAAACGCTCAGCGCGGATGACGTCACGCTACTGGCCGGGCTACCCGTGACTACGCCGGCCCGCACCGCTTTCGATCTGGCCCGGCACCTTCCGCGCAACGTCGCCGTCACCCATCTTGACGCGCTGGCCCGTGCGACGGGGATGACGCCCGCGGACGTTGCACCGATGATCGATCGCCACAAACGTCTCAGGGGCGTGCGGCGGTGCAGAACCGCGCTGTCGCTCATGGACGCCGGTGCCCAGTCACCGAAGGAGAGCTGGTTGCGGCTCATCCTCTTCGATGCAGGACTACCTCGACCGACTACCCAAGTCCGAGTGTCCGATGGTCAGTTCGTCGCCTACCTCGATATGGGTTGGGAAGGCCCGCAGGTGGGCGTGGAGTATGACGGGGACCATCACCGTCGCGACCGGAGACAATACGTAATAGATATTCGGCGAGCGGAGATGCTCGAGGGGCTCGGTTGGCGCGTAATCAAAGTCATAGGCGAGGACCGACCGACCGATGTCGTCCGACGAGTGCGCGAGGCGCTCGCCCGCCGAAGTGCCGCGAAATCGCCGCCAGGGTTGTGATTTTCCATCGAGCACGACCATGGTGGCAATCTCAACAGTTTCGCGGCCAGCTAAAGCGGGTCGCGGGCGACTGGACACGACATACAGCGCGGACCGCCACGGCCGGTGCCCAACTCTGAGGCCGCAATCGTCAGCACTTCGATGCCGGCATCCTGCAGACGCGCGTTCGTTCGCGAATTTCGCTCGTAGGCAACGACGACACCGGGCGCCAATGCCAAGGTGTTGTTGCCGTCGTCCCACTGCTCGCGTTCGGCGATGACGGGATCCAGACCGGTGCCGATGACCCGCAATTTCTCGATGCCCATCGCGGTCGTCGCCGCCTCGACGAACGGCGCCGCGTCGCTAATCTGCACCCCCCCTTCGCCATTGCGCTGAATGGTGAAGGCGGACAGATTGTCAGCAACGTTGGCGTACATCACCATCGCATCGATGTCGACCATCGTGCACACCGTGTCCAGATGCAGCTGCGCGCGCTTCTGCTCGATTGGCACAGCCAGCACTGTATGAGCCAGATCGTCGTCGAAGAGGCTGCGGGCCAACGCTTCTGCTCCTGCTGGTGTGGTTCGCTCACCGACGCCGACGGCAATGACGCCGGGCGCCAGCAGCAGCACGTCACCACCTTCGACCGGCGCGGTGCGCGACTCGTAGGCACGCCGCACGCCGGTGAA
This sequence comes from Mycobacterium sp., assembly GCF_049802695.1. Taxonomy (GTDB): domain Bacteria; phylum Actinomycetota; class Actinomycetes; order Mycobacteriales; family Mycobacteriaceae; genus Mycobacterium. The sequence goes on along the minus strand of NZ_JBARMY010000445.1, from coordinate 7,568 downwards.
TCGCGGATGGTGGGCATAGATGAGATCTGTCAGCGACGTCTCGCGGGCGCGGGCAGGCAGCGCCAACGACGGGATGATCACCCGCGGACCGATCCAGATCGACGAGTCGCGGGCGAACACCAGATTGGGCAACGGCTCGATGGCGAAGTCACCACCGTGATGCATGTGACGCACCAGCGACACGTCTGTCCGGGTGTCCGGCGGCAACTCGGTGAACGTCATTCCCGCCATCAAGACATGCGCCAACGCGGTCGGGTCCAAGCTGCGCAAGTGGGCCGAAAGCTCGTGCGCCAACGGCACGCCCAGCCGACGGTCGTCCACGGCCGCTCCGATTCCATGCATCCGGGCGGCTCCGCTACTCAGCGCCTCGGTCAGCAGGTCGGAGAGCCACAACACCTCGACGCCGCGGGAGCGGAGCAGTTCGGCGAACGCGTCGTGCTCGTCTTGCGCGCGGGCCACCCACGGCAAGCCGTCGAACAGCAGCTGGTCATTGTTGCGCGGCGTGAGCCGCGCCAGCTCAGCGCCGGGCCGGTGCACGATGACCACCCGCAGCACTCCCACCTCGGAGTCAAGACCCAGGCCACCGCCAGTCACAGCTAGCAACGTTAATGCCAACCCACCGTCACAGGGTGGCGTTCGAACGGCCGTGCGATAAACTGGCGGCCGTGGCGGTAGCGGTACAGGAGTCGCTGTTCGAACACAGCGAACGTCGGCTGCTCGGCCAGGGTGCCTGGATCGACCTGCGGTCCGGCTGGCTGACGGACGCCGGCGAGCTCTTGGACGCGCTGGTCACGACGGTGCCTTGGCGAGCGGAGCGCCGGCACATGTACGACCGGGTGGTCGACGTGCCGCGACTGGTCAGTTTTCACGATCTGGTCACCGAAGAACCTCCGCACCCGCAGCTGGGCCGACTGCGGCGACGGCTCAACGACAGCTATGCCGGCGAGCTCGGCGAGCCGTTCACCACGGTCGGATTGTGCCTGTACCGAGACGGCTCGGACAGCGTCGCCTGGCACGGCGACACCATTGGCCGCAGCCGCAAAGAGGACACCATGGTGGCCATCGTCAGCCTCGGCGCCACCCGCACGTTCGCGATGCGGCCGCGGGGTGGCGGCCGGTCGCTGCGGCTGCCGCAAGGTCACGGCGATCTGCTGGTGATGGGCGGATCGTGCCAGCGCACGTGGGAGCACGCGGTGCCCAAGACGGCCGCGCCCACCGGGCCGCGGGTCAGTATCCAGTTCCGGCCCCGAGACGTCCGCTGACTCAACCAGCTCTCACCGCGGTCACCGCAGTGCTGAGCAACTCCCGCGCCCGCTGGGTGTTGACCGGAACAACGGGCTTGTCAGCGACCAGCACCGAATTGGCGGTGACGATCACCTGGTAGGCACCGAAATGCGCGGAGTAGTCGTAGATCTCGCCGCCGCTGGGCTTACCACCGATCACCGTCTGCACGACTCGATGCACACCGAGGGTGCGTGTCCCGGCGATCTGCGGCACGTCGACCACTTCGACCAGGCCTCGCACCGGGCCGCCGCCGAAGCCGACCTTTTGACAACCCGGTCCGGGGTCGCTGAACGGCACCGGTTTCGAGGTCTGCACCGCGATGGCGATGAAGCGGTTGCCGTCGCCCTCAGCGACGACGGCGGCCATGTTGCCCTGCACTCCCGGCGGCACCCCTTGGGCAGTGGCGAACTTCGCGCAGTCCGCGGGTTCGAATTTCAGTCCGTCCGGCAGCTTCTGCGCGGTCAGCAGCTTGGGATCGATGCCCGTCGGCGCGACGCTGGTGACGTGGAATTCGGGACCGAAGCTATTTTTGACCTCGCCGATCTTCCCTATATCGGCGGATGGCGAGGTCGAAGTCTGCGCGGCCGGAGTGCAGGCGGTAAGCCAGCACACGCAGCCGATCGCGAGCACGGCCCTGATCATCGTCGTCAATCTACCCAACAAAGGCGGGTCAACCGCGTAACGCGGACACCGTTTTGACGAGCAAGTCGGCGGCGAATTGCGGTGGCAGTGGTGAGTGCCCCGACCCCGGATCGGTGACCAGCGTGGTGAACGCGCAAGAGTCGCCCAGATAGGCGATGAACGTCTCTGCATGCGATTCGATCCGTCTGCCGCCTTCGGCGGAAGTCGTCGTGTCGCTTGCCATTGCGACGGTCTCGGCGCCGTCGAGGTGGGGCGGGTCAACGAGCCGCACGTCCGACCGTGCCCGGCCGTTGGTCGCCGTCCAACGCGGGCATCCGGCGACGATCGCCGGGTCCAGACGGACAGCAGGAAATGGCGCGACGATTGCGTAGACGATGCCGCCGACGCCTGACCCGGAGACGCCCTGCGCTGATTCAGTGTGGCCGGCCGCTGGGTCGGCCAGCGCCGCGCACTGGACCGGGTCAGCCGTCCACCCGACGCCCAGACCCCAGATCGTCGCGGGCGCGGTGACACCGGCGACAGTTGTCACCTCGTATCCGCTGGGCAGGTCCCGAACGATTCTTTTGATTCTCGACGGATTGGTGGCGTGCCCAGCCGCCGGCGACGTAGCCGAAGGTGTTGGCGCTGGGCCCTTCGCGCATGCGGCGGCAAGCCCGACCACCAGCACAGTGATCCACAGTCGCATCAGCCGACAGCTTGGATCACTTGCCGCGCAACGTGCTTGATCTTGTCGGCCATGTCGCGCCCCAGTGGCAGGTGACGGATGTCGGGTACTTCGATCACCGTGGTGACGACACCGACGTCGTCGCGCCGCCAGGAAGCACCGAATTGGTCCATCATCGCGCGCATCGGCAGGTTGTCGGAAAGCATCCGCCCGGAGAACTTCTCGATACCGCCGACCCGGGCGGCGATCGCCAGCGCGCCGATCAGAAAGGTGCCGATTCCCCGGCCTTGGTAGGCGTCGGCGACGGTGAACGCGATCTCGGCGAGCGTCGGATCGTGCTCGTCGCGCACGAAGCGGGCGTCGGCAATGGGGTCGACGCCGTCGGTCACCACCCACACGAAGTGGTCGACATAGTCGACTTGGGACAGGTAGTCCATCAGTGCGGGGCTGGGAACACGGGCCGTCATGAACCGGCGGTACAGCGTCTCGTGGGAGAAGCGGACGTGACCGTGCACGGTGCGCTCACTGTCGCCGGGCAGGACCGGGCGAAGCGACAATTCGGGGCCGCCGCGAATGCGGAACGGGATCGGCGTGATGAAGGCGGCCAACCGTTGGCGGACCATGCGCACCAGACGTTGCATGATGCCCGGGATCTGCACTAGGCGGGCGAAGGCTTCGCTGTCGCCGATCCCGCCGGTCAGCGGTTCGGTGGTTGTGACGGTCGCCGTCCGCGGGATGTGGCGCAGGAGGGCGATCTCGCCGACGATCATCCCCGGCAGCACCCGTTCGACGGTCATGACATCGCCGTCACCGACGTGCTTGACCTCAGCGGTACCCGACGAGACCAGTAGAAAGGAGACAGCCTGTTCACCCTGCCGCATCAGCACTTCGCCGGCGGCAGCCCGCAAGGGCAACAGACTCGCCGCCAGCGGCATCAGATCGGCGGCGGGACATCCCTTGAAGATGTCCATGCCGGCGAGTTCGTCGACGCGCAGTCCGGTCCATCCGCTCACCGGCACATTCCAGACATCCCCTCCACGCGGAGGATCCCGCGACCCGTGTGACCCAGGTTATGGCGTCGGCTCCGACCGCGGCAAGGATAAGCGGTTACCGGGCCCGGTGTCCGGCGGAACCGCGAGACGGGCAGACTTCAGGAGTGGACACCGACGACGACCGGTTGCGGCAGGCCCGCGAACTTCTCACTACGACCGCTTCGGTGCGGCACGGTTTTCTCGACGTGTTGGGCGCTTCGACCAGCGCCCCTGCGCCGACGTTCGCCCAGCGTGCGATGAACAGTCCGGTGATGGCGACCGTCTACGAACGGCTGTGGCGCCCGTTCTCGTTCTATCTGGCCAGCGGCGTCACCACTAGCGCCGAGCAACGCCGGGCCGTGGAAGCTCTACGCCTCGCCGGTCCGCAGCGATTGCTCGACGTGGCTTGCGGGCCAGGCAATTTCACAGGAGAACTGGCGAAAAGCGTGTCCGCCGGGGGCTTGGCCATCGGGTTCGACATTTCCGAGCCGATGCTGGCTCGGGCGGTGCTGGACAACAGTGGGCCGCGAGTCTGTTATGTGCGCGGCGACGCCCACCACCTGCCCTTCGGCGACGAGACGTTCGACGCCGTGTGCTGCTTCGGCGCGCTGTACCTGGTGCCAGAGCCGTTTGTAGTCGCCGAGGAGATGGTGCGGGTTCTCAAGCCGCACGGTCGGATTGCGGTGCTGACCAGTTGCGCCCGTGGCGAACCGCCGATCCGGCAGGCTTTGGCGGTGGGCGCCGGCGTGATCGGGGTGCGGATGTTCGAGCGCAGCGCGTTCGTCGACCTGTTCACGTCGGCCGGGCTGGTCGACATCGAACAGCACACCCAGCGCGCCCTGCAATTCGTGACCGCGGGCAAGCCAGGGTGAACCCGGCTGATGTCAGCCGCCGTTTCGGACGCCTTCCTCGATCTTCTTGCCGAGGTCCGCATCGATGTTGCGCCAGTATTCGAACACCCGTGACAGCACCGGCTCCTTGACGCCCTTCAGAACGTGGCCAACAATGTTGTTCGCCAAACGATCCCGCGCCGCGTCGTCAAGCACCTGACGTACCAGCGTGCCGGCCTGGCTCCAGTCGTCGTCGTCAGGGCGCAGCGTATAGGCGTGCCGCACCATGTCGCCGTCGGCGAACCAGCGCACTTCTGCGGCCCGCGCCGGGTCGGCCTGCGGCCCGCCATAGGAGTTCGGCGCGTACACCGGGTCGGCGGCGTTGCGGATCCGCATGGCGCCGTCCTTGGAGTAGGAGTGCACCTCGACTTTCGGCGTGTTCACCGGGATCTGTTTGTAGTTGACTCCGAGCCGGGCGCGGTGCGCATCGGAGTAGGAGAAGCCCCGGGCCAGCAACATCTTGTCGGGCGACAGACCGGTGCCGGGCACGATGTTGTTGGGCTCGAACGCGGCCTGCTCTATCTCGGCGTGATAGTCCTCGACGTTGCGGTCGAGCACCAGCTTGCCGACCTCCTGCAGCGGATAGTCGCTGTGCGGCCACACCTTGGTCAGGTCGAACGGGTTGAACCGGTATGATTTGGCGTCCTCGAACGGCATGATTTGGACGTTGAGCGTCCAACTCGGGAAATCGCCGCTCTCGATGGCGTTGTACAGGTCGCGCTGGTGATAGTCGCCGTCTTCACCTGCCAGTTGGTCAGCATCCTCCTGGGTCAGAAAATCGATCCCCTGATCGGTTTTGAAGTGATACTTCACCCAGCAGATCTCGCTGTCAGCGTTGATCCAGCTGTAGGTGTGGCTGGAGTAGCCGTTCATGTGACGCCAGCTCTTCGGAATACCCCGGTCGCCCATCAGCCAGGTCACCTGATGCGCCGACTCCGGTGACAGCGTCCAGAAATCCCACTGCATGTTGTTGTCGCGCAGGTTGTTATCCAACCGCCGCTTCTGGCTGCGAATGAAGTGCTGGAACTTCAGCGGATCGCGCATGAAGAAGACCGGAGTGTTGTTGCCGACCATGTCGAAGTTACCCTCCGACGTGTAGAACTTCAGCGAGAATCCACGCGGATCACGCCAGGTGTCCGGGCTGCCGCGCTCGCCGGCCACAGTGGAGAACCGGATCAGCGTGTCGGTCTTGGTGCCTGGCTGGAACACCGCCGCCCGGGTGTACCGGCTGACGTCATGGGTCACCTCGAAGTGCCCGAACGCCCCGCCGCCCTTCGCGTGCGGCTGACGCTCCGGAATGCGCTCCCGGTTGAAGTTGGCCATCTGCTCAATCAGGTAGTGATCCTGCAGCAGAATCGGGCCGTCAGGGCCAATGGTTAATGATTGGTCATCGCTGGGCGCCGGGGCGCCGCCATCGGTCGTCGTCGGCTTGACTTGGTTGCTCGTCATCAGGCTCCCTCGAAGTTTTGATGCCGTCTCGGATCTGGTACTGACATTACTCAGGCGCAACGAATCGGCGGCTTCGCGGGTACTCCAGAACAGACCGATCTCGAAGGAGAGAAATGCAAGGTGCAGTCATTTACGGCAAGGGCGACGTGCGTCTGGAAGAACTGCCCGAACCCACCATCGTCGAGCCCACCGATGCCATCGTCCGCACGGCAGCCACCTGCGTCTGCGGGTCCGACCTCTGGCAGTACCGGGGCATCGCACCTGTACCGGAGCCTAAGCCGTTCGGGCATGAATATTGCGGGATCGTCGAGGCGGTTGGCCCGGACGTCCGCACAGTACGTCCAGGCCAATTCGTCATCGGACCGTTCTTCGTCGGCGACAACACCTGCCCCAACTGTCGCAACGGAATCCAAACCGCCTGCTTGAACGGAATGTTGATGAGCGGATGCCAAGCCGAGGCCATTCGGATCCCGATGGCCGACGGAAACCTGGTCGCGACTCCAGAGCCGCCACCGGACGAGCAGGTGGCCGACCTACTGACGCTTTCTGACGTGATGGCAACCGGTTGGTACGCCGCCGAATGTGCGCGGGTAGAGCCCGGTATGACGGTGGCGGTCGTCGGCGACGGCGCGGTCGGACTCTGCGGCATTATCTCCGCCGCGCAGATGGGCGCGGAGCGCATCATCGCCATGAGTCGCCATGCGCCGCGACAGGCACTGGCCACGCAGTTCGGCGCGACCGACATCGTCGAGGAGCGTGGGGACGACGGTGTCGCGCGCATCAAGGACATGACGCAAGGCATCGGCGCCGACGCTACCTTGGAGTGCGTAGGAACCGCCGGCGCAATGACTCAGGCGATTCAGTCGACTCGACCCGGCGGCTTCGTCGGCTTCGTCGGCGTCCCACACGACGTCAGCATCCCCGGCGAAGACTTGTTCCGATTGCAAGTCGGCCTCCGTGGCGGTCCAGCGCCCGTGCGACGATTTTTGCCGGATCTGATCACCCGTGTCCTGGACGGAAAGATACTGCCCGGCAAGGTCTTCGACAGTGTTCTGCCGCTCGGGCAGGTCGCCGAGGGCTACCGTGCGATGGATCAGCGTCGAGCCATCAAAGTTTTGCTGAAACCGTGATGTGGCGCGGTGGAAAAACCACAATCTTCATTGTTTCTCGCCTAGGGTGGCGCGATGAGCGATGCTGCGCCGCAATGGGAGTACACCTGGTTCCACACGTTGGGTGACGATGCAATGAATGAAATGATGCGCAAAGCGAACTCGCTAGGGAAGCAGGGCTGGGAGATGGTTAGCTTCTCAGTGAACGAGCAGAAACCCTATACGGCCGTGTGCTTCTTCAAACGGCCGCTTGAAGAGGGCAAGCACGAATCTCGGCGTTTCCTCTGACGCTAACCTGCTGTTGCAGGGCACTCTCTCCCCTTGTAATGCATTGGTAGCGTTCAAACGCGCAATAAGGAATGCGGGAGGCGACGCTGTGCGGGAGGAAAACACCACGCCGTCACGTCGCCCGGAGCTCTCGAGCATGGCGGACGACTACGGGCGGCACGCCCTCTCCCAGCGCGCCTCCTTCGAGGCGACCCACCCGGCCGTGCTGGCC
>NZ_JBARMY010000444.1:0-8287 GCF_049802695.1 Mycobacterium sp. | reverse complement strand
GGCCAGCACGGCGGCGAGGGTGCGCGGCGAAGCGATCCCGCCAGCGGCCAGCACCGGGACCGATACGGCGTCGAGCACAGCGTCCAACAGCGGCAGCGTCGCGACTCTCACCTCGCCGTGGCCGCCGCCTTCGGCGCCGCGCGCCACCAGCACGTCGACACCGGCGTCCTGTGCTCGACGGGCTTCGGCGCCGCTGTATACCTGTGTCGCCGTGACGATTCCGGCGTCATGGGCCTGATCGACCCACGACCAGTCAGCACCGAAGCTCACCGAGAGCAACACGGGTCGAGCGGCCAACGCGGCGTCCAGCAACTCAGGCTCCTTGCGCATCACCCAGTCGACCAGCCCGATTCCGAAGGTCTCTGCTACGTGCCGCATTTCGGTGGTCAGCGACGCGACCGACCCGGCGCTGCCCATCCCGACCATGCCCAGTCCACCGGCGGCGCTGACCGCGGCGGCGAGCCGGCCACCGGCAACGCCTCCCATCGGCGCATTGACTATCGGCACTTGCAGGCCGATGTGCCGCGACCACGGCGTCGACAACATGAGCGACCGCTACCTCGTGGATAGGCTCTTGAAGACGGTCAGCATGACCACCGAATCCTCGACGGCCTGTAGGGAGTGCCGTTGCGGCGGGATCACGACATAGTCGCCCGTTCTGCCGTCCCACGCATCCTCTCCGGCGGTGAGGTGCACTTGTCCCTGCAGGACCTGCAACGACGCCTGTCCCGGGCTGTCGTGTTCGGACAGCTCATGCCCGGCAAGCAAAGCCAGCACCGTCTGCCGCAGTTCGTGGGTGTGCCCGCCGTGGATCGTGTGGGCGGCGCGCCCGCTGTGTGACTGCCGGGCCTCGGCCAACTTCTCGACGGCCAGGGCGGTGAGCGAGATGGATTCCATGAAGGCGCCTCCTCTAGTGACAAGTAGAACCCGGTTGTCAGCTGGATAGTAGGAGGATGCCTGCGACGGCCAGTGCAATCACCTTCGCCACCTCCAGACCGACATAGGCGTAATGCGCGTGCGAGCGCGGGGCCTCCAGGCCAGCTAGCACTTTGTCGGTTCGACGGTTGAGCCGCGGGCGCACCGCCAAGAGCTGGACGGCCAGCGCAACCAGTGCGACGGCCAACACAACGACGACACGCATCGGTGGATGCCCAGCGACGATGATGACCAGGATGGCGGCGGCGAAGACCACTTCAACGGCATTCAGGGCACGGAAGACCAAGCGCCCGATGCCCAGCCCGATCTGCAGCGTGACGTTCGGCGCGCGGAATTTCAGCGGCGCTTCCAGGAATGAAATTGCGCCGATCATGCCCAGCCAGAGGAACGTGACGGCGACAGCAACCGCCGAATCCGCGGTTCTCACAACGTCTGACCGGCTAGATCGTCCGCAGCAGCGCCTTTCTGCCTTTGACCCGCAACTTGTGCACCGTCGAGTCACGCAACTGCTCGATACGGGCAGCCATCTTGTCGCCGAGAGTCACCAGTTCGGCGTCACTGATCTGTACCGGCGGGGGCACCGGAATCATGTCCCGTTCCTCCTCGTCGGCATGCGCCTCCAACACGGTCGCGAAGGAATGCCATTCGTCTTCGTAGGAGGAGGCTGTCGGCGGGGTGCGCAGGAGCACCGAAAGCTGGTCGACGACCTGGCGGTGCTCGGCGTGCGCGACCGCAATCAACGAGCTGGCCTCGGCCAGCGCCGGGTAGAACAGGTCGTCTTCGATGCGGAAGTGAATGTCCAGTTCGACCAGCAGATCGTCGACATAGTCCTGCCGTTCTGCGGCGGTCGGCTGTGTTTCGCTGATCTTCTTGACGAGCCCTTTGAGTACCTTGTGGTGGTCTTGCAAAACGGTGTACGCGTTCACTTACCGACTCCCTCTCGCCGCCGCCGGGGCACGCTGCCCGTCGCCACGCAACTCGATCATCCCCTCGCTGATCCGCGCCTGATATCGCGGCAGCGGAGCGGCCGACGGCCCGCGGATCACCTGGCCGGATTCAACGTCGAATCGCGAACCGTGCCACGGGCATACGATTCGGCCGCGGTCAACCCAGCCGTCGCTCATCGGAGCGGCCAGGTGCGGGCAGAATTCGCCGAACGCCGCGACCCGGCCGTCACCGGTCCGGCACAGGACGACTCCCACGCCGTCGACCTCGACGCGCCGTGGTTCGCCATTTGCCAGTGACTCGACCGGCAGCACCGGCGTCCAGTCCGGTGTGTGCAGCCGCTCGCCGGATTGGTCGATGCCGATCCCTGAATCGAACACCAGAGCGCCGCCGAGGTAGCTGCTACTCACGGTGATGCCGTAGCCCAGCGCGCTGACCCCGATCCCACGAAGGTGCTTGCCGCGGCGGCGATCCCACCACGACCGGATGTAAAGAATGGTCGCCAGCACGTTGAGCAGGCCGTGCACCAGCCCGATGCGGCGGTCTTCTTCATGCGTGTGCTGCCAGTCGGTCACACCGGTAGCTGCTGAGCCCAAGTTCGCCAAGATCCCGAGCGCCAGCGCGCGGGAGGCGAATCGTGACGCGTCGAGGACTTCGGACTTCGGTCGGCCCGGCAGGACACTCAGCGCATCCAGTGCCACCGTCGTGCCGATCGCGCCGGTGGTCAACGATGCCAGCGGCGGATGCACCGGGTGCCCGAGCCAGACCCCGTTCAGCGTGTTGGCGACTCGGTCACGGGCTTCGCCCAGCGAGTTGTAAGCGAAGCTGAGCAGGTGCTCGAACCGGTAGCTCGGCCGATCCAGCCATTCTTGTTGGCCGATAACGGACAACGTCCGTGTCCCCAACTTGCGGAATTGCCTTTTAGGTAATTGCTCGACCACGTCGTCAGCCTTCCTCACGTGCAACGCGAATCTCGGCGCCATCGTGGCCCACGGTACCGTCCACGACCGAGGCCGACGGCCAACCGCCGTCTGTTCCAGAATTCGCCCAGCTGATTCACAGAGGCAGCAGATGATTGACGCGGGCCCGCGCGCCGTGGCCGGTGTTGACAGACGGTCCGGGCTCGGTCGGGCATTCTTATAGCCGTGTCGGTGGTGTCCTTACTGCAGACGGTTCCGCCCGTGGCGGTTTACCTCATCGTCGGCGCTGTGGTCGGAGTCGAGAGCCTGGGCATTCCGCTTCCGGGCGAGATTGTGCTGGTGACTGCGGCGATATTGTCGTCACGCCATGAGCTTGCGGTCAACCCCGTCCTCGTCGGCGCCGCCGGCGTAATCGGAGCTGTGATCGGCGATTCGACCGGTTACACCGTCGGTCGCCGGCTCGGCATGCCGCTCTTCGACTGGCTCGGCCGGCGATTCCCCAAGCATTTCGGCCCAGGTCATGTCGCGCTGGCCGAGCGAGCGTTCGACCGTGCGGGAACATGGTCGGTGTTTTTCGGTCGTTTCATTGCGCTGCTGCGCATCTTCGCCGGACCGCTCGCCGGAGCGCTGAAGATGCGTTATGCCCGCTTCTTGGTGGCAAATGTGTCCGGCGCCGTGTGCTGGGCGGGCGGCACGACAGCGCTGGTGTACTTCGCCGGGGTCGCCGCCGAACGCTGGCTGACCCGGTTCTCCTGGATCGGCTTGATAGTCGCCGTCCTGGGCGGTGGAATGGTCGCAATTTTGTTACGTAAACGAACTGCCCGCGCGGTCGCCGAGTACGAAAGGCGACACGGCCGGGAAACCGGCAAAACGACTGCCTGAACCAGTCGGCTGGAAATTGGCTCAAGCCCATAATGGCTGGTCAAGACTTTTAAAATACTCTCAGGCGCAAAGCATAGACACACCCAGGCGTGCCGTTACTAAACTGACATCCATTCAAGTAAAGTCTGTCTTCAGGAAATAGGACGGGCATTCACCCTGTCTTCAGACACGCAGGACGGGCATCCATCGCGGCGCCTTCGGCGCCAGTCGATTAGGAGTGCACCATGACCTTAGCCTCCGCAGACGCGTACCCCGGTACTCCCAACCACCTGGTGTTGAGCACTCGCCTGCTCGCCGAGTTGGGCAATGCCCACAGCAAGCTGAGGGCGACCACCCAGCGCGACGGCTCGGCCGTGATCGTCTACGCGGGCGGAGAGATCGACGCGTGCAACGAAATCACTTGGCGGCACCTGTTGGTCGAGGCGGCCGCAGCGGTCACCGCGCCCGGGGTTCTCGTCGTCGACACCAGTGGCCTCGACTTCATCGGCTGCTGCGCGTTCTCGGTGCTGGCCGACGAATTGGACCTTTGTCGCCAACGCGGTGTCGAGCTTCGCCTGACCAGCTGCCAGCCCGCGGTCTCGCGAATCGTCGGAGCATGCGGACTCGGTGACGTCCTGCCCGTCTATCCGAGTGTGGATTCGGCCCTGACGCTTGCGGCTGGAGTGCCGTCGCTCTAATCCGTGGCGTCCACACTGCCCAGAGTCGACTACGGCGTTGCCTCACGGCCGCGGGAACGCAGACGTCCTGAGTCAGCGATCAGCACGCTCTTGCCCTCTAGGCTGATCCAGCCGCGTGCGCTGAATTCGCCGAGTACTTTATTCACCGTTTCCCTTGCAGCGCCGACCAACTGGGCGAATTCCTGTTGGGTGAGGTCGTGAAATACCCGGGTGGCGTTTCGTTCCTCGACCCCAAACTGGCGAGCCAGCCCCAGAAGCTGCTTGGCGACGCGGCCGGGCACGTCGTTGAACACGAGATCAGAACGCTCATAGTCGGTGCGGCGCAGCCTGCGGGCCATTATCTGCAAGAGCCGTTGGCCAAGGACGGGATGTTGCGCGATCCAGGACAGCAGCACTTCGCGTTGCACAATCGCGGCGCGCGCGCTCGTCACCGCGGTCGCCGTGCAGCCTCGCGGTCCCGGGTCAACGGCACACATCTCACCGAACATGTCCGACGGGCCAAGAATCGAAAACAAGTTCTCGCGTCCGTCGGCAGCGCGGCAGCCGAGCTTCACTTTGCCCGACAAGATGATGTACAACCGGCTTCCGATCTCACCTTCGCTGAAGAAGGCCTCACCACCGCCCCGATCGACGGTCTCCAGTACACAAGTCAGCGCCGACACCTCTCGCGGGTCGAAACCGTAAAAGAGGGCCGCCTGAGGAAAAACTTGATTCACCACTCACACTCGCAGCCTCGTCGGCGCCGCCACTCACCCAATGAGCCCCGCTACTGACGCCACCCGGCCATACCCCGCATCGCTTACCTGCAAACGGTCTCTCGTCCTGGCAAGCCGCCGAGACGACGAGACGTCACCTGGCATGCTGAACCCATGGCTGGCAGGGAAGTCGACCGCGACCGGGCACGCAGTGCCGTGGAGGTGGTCAAGGAGCATCCGATACTGACGCTTTTCGCCGTGTCACCTTCGCTGATCCCGCTGGGACTGATTTGGTGGGTGGCCGGCGCGGGGTGGGCGATCGTGGCGGCGGTCGTTCTGCTGGTTGCCGGCGCGGCGGTTGTCGTCCGGAGAGGTAGCGCTCCAGCCTTTTTCGAATTATCAGCGCGGCCGTGAGCGTCGACCCTTCAGCTCCCTCTCATCGAGCACGCTCGGTGCCTGCACTCCCAGCGGTGCGCAGATCGTCGACCAGTGACTGGTATACCGCGTCGCGATTGTCACTGCGGTCGCGCAGCACCGCCGCCGGGTGAACGGTGGCCAACACCACCGGCTCAGGCCGCAGCTGGATACCGATGTCGGAAGGCAGCTGCAGGGATTCACCACGGTGAGCGGTCAGCCGAAATGCCCCACCCAGCAATGACTGTGCCGCCGTCGCACCCAGGCAGACGATCACCCGCGGCTGCACCGCCTCGATCTCGGCGAAGAGCCACGGCCGGCAGGCGACCACTTCGGTGCGGCTGGGCTTCTGATGGATCCGCCGCGTACCGCCCTTTCGGGTGAACTTGAAATGTTTGACTGCGTTGGTCTGGTAAGTCAACTTCGGGTCGACGCCCGCCTCGTCGAGCGCGCGTGCCAGCAGTCGTCCCGCCGGACCCACGAACGGCAGACCTTCGATGTCTTCCCGATCCCCCGGCTGTTCACCGATCAGCATCATCGGAGCATCGGAAAGACCATGTCCGAAGACGGTCTGCGAGGCGTCCTGATACAGCGAACAACCGTGACAACAATCGGCAGCCGCTTCCAGCGACTCCAGCGCGCGATCGTCGGGTAGGTAGAGCTCGGCGCCCGGCTCCTTGGCTTTGACCATGGCCGCGCTTCCGGCCTGCAGCCGTGTGTGGCTAGCCCTTCCCCAAGATGGCGTCGCGGGCCCGGTCCGTCATCGCCGCGAAGGGGCCTGCGGCCAAATTGGCCATCCGCGACTCGACTCCGTGCGGCCTGGTCGGCGCGATGGATTCGGCGAGCTTCACGGCGCGACTCAACCGCTCGAGTTCCTTCTCGTCCAACTCCTCGTGCAGCTTGGAGAACTCTTCTTTCTCCTCGCGCTCGGCGTGTTCGAGGACGGCGTCGCGAAGCTTCTTCAGCTGCTCGGTGAACTCGTCGGCGTCGACGTCCAGCTCTTCCAGCTTGCCGAGGACCGTCTTGGCTTCGTGTTCTTCCTCGAGCCGTTTTCCGACCACCTTGTCGCCGTCGGGTATTTTCCGCTTGGCGCGTGGGTGCACGATCTCTTCCTCGGCGGTTTCGTGCACCGCGAGCAGTCGCCGCAGCTCGATGAATGCCTTCTCCCGCTCCTTGCCGGAGTTGTCGAGCGTTTCGGCGAACAGCGCTCTGATCTGCTCGTGCTGGCTGGTGAGGAAGTCGACCACATCGGCGGGCGACTCGGCGGCATCGGCCATGGTTTGCTCCCGGATAGTCGTGAACTTCTGCGCAACGGGGCTGGTCGAGATGTTGCGCGTTGGCGCGGGCTACCCGTCGGGGCTGGCGGCCAAACGCCGTGCTAGTTCGTCGCCTCCGGCTCACCGCGACACGACGCTGCTGACTTGGGCCGAATGCGTTGCGCCGCAGCCTAATTGACATCGCCTTCCGGGCGTCACCGGAAGAGCGGGGATGCCTCTCGTCCAGATGCGGCCAACCGCGTTCGTTCAACTGCCGGTTACCGCCGATTCACAGGTGGCACCTAGCTCCAGCAGGTAGCGTCACACAGTGTCGCGACGGGCCCGTGACCCGCGGGACCTGCGGTGTTCTCCTCCGCAAGACCTGGTAGCCGGACCTTGGAGGAGTTAGTGGAACTGGTACTCGGTGTGTCAATGGCGCCGACCTCGATCCGCCTGCTGCTCGTAGAAGGCGAGAACGCCGACGGTGCCACTGTCGAGGAAGACAACCTCAAAGTCGCTACTGCCGATGAGGCTTCCACGCTCAGTGCGGCTGATCAGGTGATCGACGCGATCATGGGCACTCGGGAAGGCGCGGCGCACACCGGCTCCCGATTGATGTCGACCGGTGTCACCTGGACCGACAACGCCGAGGCCGCCGCTCTCCGCGATGCGCTCGCGGCCCGCAAGGTCGAGAACGTCATGCTGGTGTCGGCTTTCCTGGCCGCGGCCGCTCTGGCCCACACCGTCGGAAACGCGATCGGCTACCGGCATACCGCGATGTTGTTCATCGAGCCCGATACCGCGACGTTGGCCGTGGTCGACTCCACGGACGGTTCGATCACCGACGTCTACCGCCGTGCTCTGCGGGGCGGGCCCGGCGCCGATGCGGTTACTCAACTCATCGGAATGATCGTCGGGGTACACGCCCTGCCGTCGCGCCCCGGAGGTGTCTTCGTCGTCGGCTCCGGCGTCGATGTCGCACCGATCAAGCTAGGGCTGGAAGCGGCGACCAGATTGACGGTGATCGTGCCGGAGGAACCGGAGATGGCGCTAGCCCGCGGCGCGGCGCTGGCTTCGGCGAACGCGCCGCTGTTCGCCTCGTCCACCGCGGCGCTGGCCTACGCGCAGGATCCCGGCACCGGGGCGGTCGATCCCTACGCCGTCGCGCCCAGATACCTGGCGGCGCACGACGCAGCGTTCGGAACCGGCCTCGGCGTCGAAGACCTGCTGGCCTACAGCGCTGTCCCGGACGAGGAGGCCGACGCTGAGACCGTCATCCTGAACCGGGCCGACGAATGGGACAGCGGCCTTCACCATGCTGTCGAGCACGTCGCGGCTCCGCAGCGGAGGCCGATGTTGCTGACGGGCAGCGCCCTTGCGGCGACGATCGTCACCGCAGCCGCCCTGGCGCTGGTGATCACCCTGGCGATCAACATCCGCACGACGGTTGCCTTGCGACCGGTTCCGGGCCAAGCCCTCATCGTCCCGGCAGCGCAGCCACCGGCACCGGCGCTGGCCCAAGCGCCCGCCATACCGGCGGCACCCCTGCATCTGCCGGTCGC
>NZ_JBARMY010000443.1:0-4671 GCF_049802695.1 Mycobacterium sp. | reverse complement strand
GTGCGGTTACCGCCGTGGGCCGCCGGTGCCAGACCGACAACGAGCACCCGCGGACGGTGCGCGCCCCAGCCGGGGATCGGCCGCCCCCAATACGGCTCGTTGGCGTACGACCGCCGTTTGGTGATCGCAACCTGCTCGCGCCAGTCCACCAGCCGCGGGCAAGCGCGGCACACCGACACCAGGGCGTCGAGCTCGCCCGCCGTCTCGACGGTCTCAGCGATCGCGCCCACCTGCATCGGAGACGACGCCACAGCCGTCTGAGCAGTGGCGGGATCACCCGGCCAGCCGGTGCGCGGCGGTACCGGAGAGTCGAAAGCTTCCGCGGTGCGGGGGTGGGCAAGGCGCACCGCTCTACTGTGCACGCTTGCCGACGACCATCGCGGAGGGGCTGCCCGCCGCGCTGCGGGCGGGCGGTTTGAACCAGACTCACGAAAGGCTATTCACACCGAAGCGCTGAGGATAAGGATTGAGTCATGAACGCACTTCGCTCGCCCGCCCGATCGGCCACCCGACGTGACGTCGGCCCGATGCTGGAGACGTTGCCCCGGCGTGTGGAGGCCGCCGACGGCAGTCGCCACCGGGAAGTCACCAACGCCATGACCGGCGAGCCGCTGGCCCGAGTGCCGCACTGCTCACCCGAGGACGTCGTCACCGCCGCGGGACGCGCCCGTGCCGTGCAGGCCGAATGGGCCGCACGTCCGATAGCCGAGCGGGCGGCCGTGCTACTGCGGTTTCACGACCTGGTGCTGAAGCGTCAGGACGAAGTGCTCGACCTGATCCAGCTGGAGAACGGCAAAGCGCGCCGGCACGCCTTCGAAGAAGTACTTGACGTCTGCCTCACGTCGCGCTACTACGCGCATACCGCCGAGGACTACCTGAAACCCAAGCGGCGCCAAGGTGTGCAGCTGGTGTTGACCGAGGTTTGGGAGCATCACCATCCCAAAGGGTTGGTAGGCATCATCTCGCCGTGGAACTACCCACTGACCCTGGGCATCAGCGACGCCCTCCCGGCGATCGTGGCCGGCAACGCCGTGTTGGCCAAGCCCGACGACCGCACGCCTCTTTCGGCGCTGTGGGCGGTCGGGCTGCTCGAGGAGGCCGGCATGCCGCGCGGCCTGATTCAGATGGTCACCGGACCGGGATCCGAGCTGGGCACGCCGATCATCGAGCAGTCCGACTACCTGATGTTCACCGGATCGACCGGCGTGGGCCGCAACGTCGCCAAGCAGGCGGCCGAGCGGCTGATCGACTGCTCGATGGAACTCGGCGGCAAGAACGCACTGCTCGTGCTCGACGACGCCGATGTCGCCAAGGCGGTGTCGGGCGCCGTGCGGGCGGCCTTCTCCAACGCCGGGCAGCTGTGCATCTCAATCGAGCGGATGTACGTGCAGCGAGCGCTGTGGGACGACTTCGTCGCCCAGTTCGTCGCCGCGACCAAGGCGATGTCGCTGTCCGGGGCGCTGGATTACGCAGCTGACATGGGATCGCTGATCGACGACAAGCAGCTGCAAACCGTTATCGACCATGTCGACGACGCGAAAAACAAGGGCGCCACCGTGCTGGCCGGCGGCCGACCGCGTCCCGACATCGGGCCGTACTTCTACGAGCCGACCATCCTGACCGACGTGCGCGAGGGCATGGTGGCGTTCGCCGACGAAACGTTCGGGCCGGTGGTCTCGCTGTACCCGGTCGATTCGGAGGCCGAGGCCATCGAGAAGGCCAACGACAGCCCGTACGGGTTGAACTTCGCCGTCTGGACCGATGACCCGGCCCGGGGCCGGCGCGTCGCCGCGCAACTGAAAGCCGGCACCGTCAACGTCAACGGCGCCTATGCCGCGGCCTGGGCTTCCGTCGACGCCCCGATGGGCGGCATGAAGGACTCCGGGCTGGGCCGGCGCCACGGCGAGCATGGAATCCTCAAATACACCGAGTCGCAGACGATCGCCACCGAACGCCTGCTGCCGGTGGGAGCACCGACCTGGCTGCGTGCGGACCGCTACGCCCGGGCAATGACCGCCGGATTGCGGGTGCTACGGCGCACACCCGGGGTCAAGTAGACCGGGCGGCTCGTTCACCGGCCTCCGTAGGATCAAGACGTGGGCACGGATGTGTTGGCCAAGCTGGCGGCTGAACTGCCAGAAGGCATGGTGGTCACCGACCCGGCGATCACCGAGGCCTACCGCCAGGACCGCGCCCTTGACCCGTACGCCGGGAAACCGCTCGCAGTAGTGCGGCCGCGGCGCACCGAAGAGGTGCAGATCGTGTTGCGGTGGGCCAGCGCGCACCACGTTCCGGTGGTCACCCGCGGCGCCGGCTCTGGACTGTCGGGCGGGGCCACCGCCGTCGACGACGGGATCGTCCTGTCCACCGAGAAGATGCGCGACATCGCCGTCGATCCGGTCACCCGCACGGCCGTCGCACAACCCGGGCTGCTCAACGCCGAAGTGAAGAAGACCGTCGCCGAGTACGGCCTGTGGTACCCGCCCGACCCGTCGTCTTACGAGATCTGCAGCATCGGCGGCAACATCGCGACCAACGCGGGCGGCCTGTGCTGCGTCAAATACGGTGTCACCACTGACTACGTGCTCGGTCTGCAGGTCGTGCTGGCCGACGGCACCGCGGTTCGGCTCGGCGGGCCCCGACTCAAGGATGTGGCTGGGCTTTCGCTGACCAAACTGTTCGTCGGCAGCGAGGGCGTGCTGGGTGTCATCACGGAGGTCACGCTGCGGTTGGTGCCGCCGCAGCAGCCGTTGAGCACGGTGGTGGCCAACTTCGCCTCGGTGCAGGCCGCGGCCGCGGCGGTGCTCGCGGTGACCAGCCGGACCCGTCCGGCGATGTTGGAGTTCATGGACTCGGTGGCGGTCAACGCCGTGGAGGACAAGCTTCGGATGGGTCTCGACCGCGGCGCGGCCGCGATGCTGCTGGCGGCGTCCGACGAACGCGGGCACGCCGGCAGCGAGGACGCCGAGTTCATGGCCGGGATATTCGCCGAAAACGGGGCGACGGAGGTCTTCTCGACCGACGACCCCGAAGAGGGTGAGGCGTTCGTCGCGGCCCGTCGGTTCGCCATTCCCGCGGTGGAGGCCAAGGGCCCGCTGTTGCTGGAGGACGTCGGTGTGCCGCTGCCCGCCCTGGCCGACCTGGTCGGGGGGGTGGCCCGCATCGCCGCTGAGCGCCGGCTGCTGATCTCGGTGATCGCGCACGCCGGCGACGGAAACACCCACCCGCTGATCGTTTACGACCCCGCCGACCCGGCGCTGACCGAACAAGCGGAGCTGGCGTACGGGGAGATCATGGAGCTCGCCACCGGTCTGGGCGGCACCATCACCGGCGAGCATGGCGTCGGGCGGTTGAAGCAGCCCTGGCTGGCCGGCTACCTGGGCCCGGAAGCGATGGCGCTCAATCGCCGCATCAAGAACGCGTTGGATCCTGACGCCATCCTCAACCCCGGCGCGGGGATCTGACCTCTGGTGCCGACGATTAACGTAGCGGTGTGACTGACACGACACTGCCATTGGAATTGCGTGGACGCGATCCCGACTTCATCCGCACCGTGCTGCCCACGTTGTGGCTCACGGCGAGTGTGTGGTTTCGCGCCGAGGTCAACGGTTTGGAAAACGTACCGGACGAGCCGGTGCTGTTCGTTGGCAATCACAGCGGCGGCGGCGCGACGCCGGACACGTTCGTCTTCCTGCTCGCGTACAACACCTTTTTCACTGTCGAAGGCCGACCGCTCTACGCGCTGGCGCATGACGTGCTGACCAAGGCTCCGGTACTCGGTCCGCTGACGCGCAAGCTCGGCGTCGTTCCCGCCGACCATGCGTTCTCGGAGACGATTTTCGGCAGCGGCGGCTCGGCGCTGGTCTACCCAGGTGGCGACGTCGAGGCGCTGCGCCCCTGGCGCGACCGCAACAGAATCGTCTTCTCCGGCCACAAGGGCTTTCTGCAACTGGCGCACCACTGCAACGTCAAAGTCATGCCAGTGGTGGCCACCGGTGGACATGACACGTTCGTGGTGCTCAATGACGGCCGGCGCACAGCCAAAGCACTCCGACTGGACAAGCTGTTGCGGGTCAAGACGTTCCCGGTGACGGTCAGCATTCCCTGGGGCCTTTCCCCTGTTCCGCTGCCGTTTCTTCCGCTGCCGGCGAAGATCCGCATGCAGGTGCTGGAGCCGATCGACCTGCGGGGCCGATTCGGCCGAGAGCCCGACTGGGATCACGCCTACGACTACGTCACCAGCGCCATGCAAGTCGGACTCTCACGGCTGGCCAGCAAAACCGTCGTACCGATGATCAGGTGAGGCTGCAACTTTCATGACCCAGACCGTCACCGTCGACAAGCACATCCGCCGGCCGGCCGATCAGGTCGGCGCTTTCGTGGGTGATCCGCACCGGTTCATCCCCGTACTGGCGACCGTTGGCCGTTGCGAATACATCGGCGACAGCGGCGAAGACCAGCTTTGGGACGTTTTCCTGGTCAGCGGCACCATCCATTTAGGAGGTCGCGTTCTGGTCAGCCACCACAAGACAAACGGACTGCGCTGGCGATCGCTACGCGGAACCCGCCACTCATTCGAAGCCTCCGTCGAAGGCGACGGCCAGTCCTGCCGCGTCACCTTCGCACTGACCTATTCGCTGACCGGCTTGGGCATTGCCCGGCTCAGCGAAT